>DBGBLM010000214.1:0-25068 GCA_048448865.1 Collinsella sp. | reverse complement strand
CGCCTTGTTGCGGAAATGCCAACTGCTGCAATTACGCCACCGGCAACACTCAGGGCGACAGCCATCGCACCGTTGTCGCCCGTCGCGGGTAGGGTGGTCCCGGCTGGTTTAACCGCCGCTACTGCCTTAGTGGAAACGGGATTTGCCGTGGGCTTTTCTGCCTTGGGCTGCGGTGCGGGCTCGGGCTTGGTTTCCGGTTCGGGTTTGACCTCTGGGCTCGGTTTAACACTTGGATCGGGTTTGGAACCGCTCGTATCGGTTGCAATCAAGTGCACGTCGCTGTCGAAGACGTAGCGGATGTAGTAATCGTGCCGCGTCTCGTGCATAATCCCCTGCCCGCTGTCGAAGTCGCGGTCAACGTGTGTGCCAAGGTGGGTTGAGCTGATGAGGTTCAGCCTGTAAGGGATTTGGTCGTCGGCGTAGCCGCCTGTAAAGACCACGGTTGCTCTAACGTGATTGTCAATCATGGTCAGGGCAATAGAGACGCTGGCCTCTTTGGGGTTCTCGGTTTTTATAAGGCTTTCGGTATCGGTGTCGATCTTGAAGAGATGGACGGTGTCGTTAAGCCCGTAGATGAAGTCCTCGGGTTTGTCGAGGAAATCGTATACAAACGCCTCATTCTGGACCAACATAAAGGCAGGAGGGAGCTCCAGGTCATAGTTATGGTCGACAACGGCGGTAGCTGTGAAGCTGCCTTCCGCGTTGGCTTCGTTGCAGGTAATGGGTGCTGCGACATCGGTTTCGGGTATTTCTGTCGCCAGTGCTGCGCAGGGTAGCAAAAGCAGTCCTGCCACAAGAATGCTTACTCCGAAGGCGGCGATTCTGGCGTCTGCATGACGCTTGACGTCGCGGATAGACAGGCCAGTCCGTTTGTTATGGGTCTGCGGTGCAACATGCTGTCCATACATAAGACGCTCCTTGTTCGTAGGCCGGTTTCCGCGGATCTATATTGCGCCTGGCCGATGCGGCTAGGCTCTTTCACGCGAACGCTTATGCGAGCAGGGAGAAAGCTCAAGCTAATTTTCTCACAGTCGATACTTTGCGAGCAACGATTTGCTGTTCAATTCTCGGAGAGAGAATCAAGGTGGCCGAGGAGTTATCAGGCAATGAGATTGTGTCTAGAGAACACGAACGAGAGATGCGATCTACAGACGACTGAATAGCTCCATCTGTTTTGGTTACAACAAAATGCGTGCCGTGCGCCTGCGGCATGAAGAAGGGAGATTCCTATGAATATCGTTGTGTTGAGCGGCAGCCCGCGTAAGGGCGCCAATACCGACACCATGGTCGAGGCGTTTGCCGAGACCGCGCGCGAGGGCGGCCATACGGTCGAGGTCGTCCGCGTTGCCAGTAAGAAAATCGCTGGTTGTCTGGGGTGTCAGTATTGCTTCGCCCACGAGGGCACTTGCGTGCAGAAGGATGACATGGCCAACGTGATCGAGTCGCTGAAAGACGCCGACATGGTTGTCTTCGCTTCGCCTATCTACTGGTTTGATATCACTGCGCAGGAGAAGGCCGCCATCGACCGCCTGTACGCCTTCGGTGCCACGGGCTTCCCGTTCACCAAGACGGCCCTTTTGCTCGATAGCCACAGCGAGGGCGTCTATGATGCGGCGATTGCTATGTACAGGGCCACATGCGCGTACTGCAAGTGGGAGGACCAGGGCATTGTCACCATTAGCGGCATGACCGAGCGCGACAGCATGGCATCGTCGCCCAAGTTGGAAGAGGTGCGAGAGCTCGCTCGCAAGCTCGCCTAAGGACAAGAAGAACGCATGGCAATCAGCGTTGGCGGAAAGCCTACTTCCCTTACCAAGAGGATTACTGATTGCCATGCGTTGATGTCCTTATGGACAATCTCCGCGTGCTAGGAGACTTTCTCGCTCAGGAACTCCCTGAATGCGGGGATGTCAAAGCCAACGAGACCACGCCCACGTTCCCCGATGACGCCGTCCTCGAGAAGGCGGCGTTTGTATTGGCTTGCGTAGTTGCTGGCGACGCCCATGCGTTTGGCTATCTCCGAGACCCTGCTGGGGCCAGAATCGGGCAGCATCGCGAGTAAAAACTCAATGTCTTTATCGGAAAGCTCTCGATAGGTCGTTTCGAGAATGCGATCACGCAGCTCCATGCGTGCGAGTAGGGAACCCTGCTGGACATCGGATGCACTGATTTGGGGCGAGTTCTCCGAAACATCCCAAGTGCGATATCCGACGAGCTGCATCATGTAGGGGAATCCGTCGACGGCCTTCACAGCATTCTCGAGCGCTTCTGGTGTGATTGAACGTCCTCCGGCCTCAACGGTTTTGCGAAACGCGTTTGCAATTTCAACGTCAGTGATTCGTCCTAACTGATGATATTGGGAACGCCTGAGGAACGAGACGGAATCGTTACGCAGCAACGCCGATACTTTGTAGGGCAGTCCTGCCATGAGTAGGGCAACTTTTTTACCTTCGCGTACAAAGTGCTGGTAAACAGAGGCAAATTGAAGCATTTCTTCGAGATCGACGGTGACTTCATCGATGGTAATGAGAAGTCCGATGTCATGTTTTTCGAGTTGCTTAAAGATGCCATTCATGCGTGTGCGCCAGTTGCCCTGGACCTCTTGAGCATATGTCCAATCGATGCCCACTGGACCAATTTGAACGCCGTTTATGCGCGCATGAGGCTGTGAGAGGTAGCTATCTGCGGCTTCTTTGGTTCGCTCGATAATATCTTCGAGCATGCCTGGCATGGCGGAGACATTTGCTGCGATCCAACCGTGTTCAAGCGCCGTTTCTGAAAGGAGCGAGAGAAGCGCCGTCTTGCCCGTTCCCCTTGCGCCCGTAAAAATAGTCGACAGGTTTGGATCTCCCGGGCCGTTGATAAAACCACGGTTGATGTCACGCAGAATATGCTCGCGACCCGCTAGAAAGGGAGGGATACTTCCGAACGTCGGGGTAAAGGGGTTCTTGCTGTACTCCATGGTGTCTCCTTTGCAAGTTTTGCTAATTTTTGCAAGTTTTGCTAACGACCGACCAAAGGGCATCGAAGCAGTGACGCTGACATTTTTTAACGCAGAAAAATAAGCAGAAATCAATTAATCTGCGTTAAGAAATAGTTGAGAAGAAAAACGACGAGTCCCGGGCGCAATGCCGTTGCGCTCCGGGCCTCGTCGCTTTGCGAAGTATCTAACGGTCTCGTTGCCGTGGTACCTAGTCAAACAAGCTCGGCATGTCGTTTTCTTTCATGAGTGCACCGGCGGAGGGGAGGCTCTGCGCGGTGAACTTTTCGGCCGAGACGCCGGCGCCAAGGATTTCCTCGGTCGTGCCGACGGTGGTGACCGAGCGGCCCTTCTTGGCCGTGAAAGCCTGGACGCCCTGCGTGTTGGTAGTCGTCTTGGTCTTGAGCAACGACGTGTTGAAGTTCATCAAACGATAGTCGCTCGAGACCAGTGCGATGTCACGATCTGTGTTGAGCACCTGGGCATACAGCAGCTTGCTGCCGCCGTAGATGGCGTTCTTGAGGCGTTTGCGGTTGGTCTTGGTGACGTATCCAGAAAGCGCGACGCGCACCGCGCGGCCGTTCTCAAAGACGAACAACACGTCGGCCTTGTAGTCCTCGGGGTCGATGACCCAGATGACACTCTCGTCGGGTTCCATCTCAAGATCGGTCGGCAGGTACGAGCCCAGCTGGGCCGACTTGGTGTCCTCAAATGCCGCAACCTTGCACTTGTACACCTGGCTCTTGTTGGTAAACACGAGCAGCTCGTGCGTGTTGGAGGACGGGAACTCGATAAAGGGTTTGTCGCCGTCCTTGTACTTGAGCGTGGTCGCCTTCTTGAGCACGCGGTCTGTCATCTTCTTAAGGTAGCCCTCGCGCGAGAGCATGATGGTAACCGGGTACTCCTCGACCTCGGGCTCCAAGCTTACCTCGATAACCTCGTGGGGCTCGATCCTGCCCGTGCGGCGCGGCATCACGTACTTCTTGTTGACCGCGGCCAGCTCGTCGCTGATGACCTTCTTGATGTTCTCCTCGCTGGAGAGGATCTCCTCGAGCTCGGCGATCTCACCTTCGAGCTTGGCAATGTCCTTGGTGCGGTTGAGGATGTACTCCTCGTTGATGTTACGGAGCTTGAGCTCGGCAACAAACTCGGCCTGGGTCTCGTCGATGTCGAAGCCCTTCATAAGGTTGGGCACGACCTCGGCCTCGAGCTTTGTGCCGCGGATGATGGCGATAGCCTTGTCGATGTCGAGCAAAATCGCCTCAAGGCCGTGCAGCAGATGCAGTCGCTCGGACTTTTTGCCCAGGTCAAAGTTGATGCGGCGGCGCGTGGACTGGATGCGCCACGCAACCCACTCGTGCAGAATCTGACGCACGCCCATAACACGGGGATAGCCGTCGACTAGCACGTTAAAGTTGCACGAGAACGAATCCTGCAGCGTGGTCGAGCGATAAAGCTTGGCCATGAGCTTGTCGGGGTCGACACCGCGCTTAAGGTCGATGGCGATGCGCAGACCCGAAAGGTCGGTCTCGTCGCGGATGTCAGCGATCTCCTTGACCTTGCCCTCTTTGGAGAGCTTGACGATGCGCTCGATGATGACATCGGTCTTGGTGGTGTAGGGGATTTCGTACACCTCGATGATGCGCTCTTCGGGAATCCAGCGCCAGCGGGAGCGAATCTGGAAGCTGCCAAGGCCGGTCTCGATGATCTTCTCCATCTCCTCGCGGCGGTAGATAATCTCGCCGCCGGTCGAGAAGTCGGGCATGGGCATATATTCGAGCAGGTCGCAGTTAGGATCCTGCAGGTAGTGCATCGTGGCAGTACAGACCTCGTTGAGGTTGAAACCGCAGATATCGGACGCCATGGCGACGCCGATGCCCTTGTTGGCCGAGACAAGGATGTTGGGGAACGTGGTGGGCAGCAGACGCGGCTCCTTCATGGCGCCGTCGTAGCTGTCGACGAAGTCGACCGGGTCCTTGTCGATGTCCTTGAAGATCTCGGCGCTGATGGGGGAGAGCTTGGCCTCGGTATAACGCGAAGCGGCGTAGCTCAGGTCACCCGAATAGTACTTGCCAAAGTTGCCCTTCGACTCCACGAAGGGAGCGAGCAGTGCCTCGTTGCCGGTGGCCAGACGCACCATCGTTTCGTAGATCGCGGCGTCACCGTGCGGATTGAGCTTCATAGTCTGGCCCACAATGTTGGCGCTCTTCTGGCGCTCGCCCTTGAGCAGGCCCATCTTGTACATGGTGTAGAGCAGCTTACGGTGCGAGGGCTTAAAGCCGTCAATCTCGGGGAACGCACGCGAGACGTTGACGCTCATGGCATAGGGCATGTAGTTGACCTCGAGCGTCTGCGTGATCGGCTGGTCGGTGACCTCGGAGTGCAGGCCGATGACGTTCTCGGCGTTGACCTGCTTTTTCTTAGGCTGGTTCTTCGTCTTCTTCTTTGCCACGATTTCCTCTTGAACTTCTTATGGGCCGTCGTTATCGATTTGCTGCTACTGCAGGTCCAACTGGTCCAGGTATTCTTTGCCGTGCTCCGAGATATGGCGCTTGCGGCCCGCCTCGTCGTTGCCCAGCAACAGATTGAACATGGTTTCCATCTTGGTGACGTCCTCGGGCTCAACCTTGATCAAGCGACGCGTCTCGGGGTTCATGGTGGTGAGCCACATCATGTCTGGATCGTTTTCACCAAGACCCTTGGAGCGGTTGATGGAACACTTCTGGTCGCCGATCTCCTTGAGGATGCCATTCTTCTCGAGCTCGGTGTAGGCAAAGTAGGTCTTCTCTTTGCAGTTGATCTCGTAGAGCGGCGACTCGGCGATATACACGTAACCTTCGTCGATAAGCGTGGGCACCAGGCGGTAAAGCATGGTGAGCACGAGCGTGCGGATGTGGTAACCGTCGACGTCGGCGTCCGTACAGATGATGACCTTGTTCCAGTTGAGGTTGTCCAGGTCAAAGGCACCAAGGTTTTTGATGCGCTTGTCCTTGATCTCCACGCCGCAGCCCAGCACGCGCATGAGGTCCATGATGATGTCGGACTTAAAGATGCGTGGATAGTCCTCCTTTAGGCAGTTGAGGATTTTGCCACGGACGGGCATAACGCCCTGGAACTCGGCATCGCGCGAGGTACGAATGGCGCCTGCTGCCGAGTCGCCCTCTACGATGTAGATCTCGCGGCGGCTCTTGTCCTTGGAGCGGCAGTCGATGAACTTCTGCACGCGGTTGGCCATGTCGGTCTTCTGCTGCAGGTTGGTCTTGATGCTCTGACGCGTCTTCTCGGCGTTCTCGCGCGAGCGCTTGTTGATGAGCACCTGCTCCATGATCTTGTTGGCGGCGTCTTTGTTCTCGATCAGGTAAGTCGAGAGGCGCTCCTTAAAGAAGGCCGTCATAGCCTGCTGGATAAAGCGGTTGTTGATGGCCTTCTTAGTCTGGTTTTCATAGGACGTCTGGGTGGAGAAGCAGTTGGTCACCAGCACCAGACAGTCCTGGACATCCTGCCACTTAATGCCGCTCTCGTTTTTGTTGTACTTGCCCTGTTGCTTAATGTAAGCATCGATGGCACTGGTCAGAGCGCTGCGGGCGGCCTTCTCGGGCGAACCGCCGTTCTCGAGCCACGATGAGTTGTGGTAGTACTCCTGCATCATGAAGGTGCGCGAGAAGCACATGCACGCGGTAATCTTCACGTTGTAGTCGGGCAGGTCCTCGCGGTCGCGACCGCGACGGTCGGCCTCGATAAAGAAGGGCTCGGTGAGGTAGTCGGTACCGACCTTCTCGAGCACGTAGTCCTCGATGCCCTTGGGATAGCAAAAATCCTCTTCGGTAAACTCGCCATCGTCGCCCTCAATGCGCAGGCGGAAGGTCACGTTGGCGTTGACCACGGCCTGGCGGCGCATGGTCTCGCGATACCAGTCGTGGGGAATGCTGATCGAGGTAAAGACCTCAAGATCGGGGCGCCACTTGATGGTGGTGCCGGTGCGGTTCTCGTCGCTGGGCTCAATCTCGAGTGCCTTCTTTTTGGCACCGACGACCTTGCCCTTCTTAAAGTGCAGGGAGTACTTGTTACCGTCACGCCAGACGGTAACGTCCATGTATTCAGAGGCGTACTGAGTCGCGCAGGAGCCCAGGCCGTTGGTACCGAGCGAGAAGTCGTAGTCGCCGCCCTGGTTGTTGTTGTATTTGCCACCTGCGTAGAGCTCGCAAAAGACGAGCTCCCAGTTAAAGCGCTTCTCGGAGGGGTTCCAGTCGAGCGGGCAGCCGCGGCCGTTGTCCTCTACCTGAATGGAGCCATCGCGAAAAGCGGTAAGGGTGATGAGCTTGCCGTAGCCCTGGCGCGCCTCGTCAACGGCGTTGGACAGGATCTCGAAGGCGGCATGCGCGCAGCCGTCGAGTCCGTCCGAGCCAAAGATGACGGCGGGGCGCAGGCGTACGCGCTCCTCGTCCTTGAGCTGGCGGATACTGTCGTTACCATAGTTTGCGGTGTTTTTTGCCATACTCGCTCTCTCGGTGCTCCTTTGCTGCGTTTAAGTCATATAGATAGTCAAGGTAGCATAGCCCAGCCCACAGACGATTCCACCCAACACGAAATCCATCGAACAATCGTTCGGAGTTCGATGGAGATTCGTTTACTTGGACAAAACCGAGTCGGCTCTGTCCGAGTAAGTTTGAAGACGGCCGAATGTGTCTTGCTGCGTTTGCGGTTGGATACGCTGTCGAAGACGTGTCGTGCGGATTGTTGGCGAAAAGACGGTGTGCCAAGCTCGAGGCAGAACTCGACTCCTCTGACGATATCTAATGCGCAATGGGCTGGCTCTGGGTATCCAGAACCAGCCCATTTGATGTTCGACAAGCCGAGTCGGCGTCTCTTACAAAAGTAACTAGGCGCTAGCGAGGCCTATCCGAATTGACCTCATTGGTGGTGTCTTTTTCGAGCACCGTGCGGCGGGTGCTGTAGGCGATGAGGCCGGCGCCTGCCGCGGCGAGTGCTGCTGCGGCTGCTGTAAGGGGAGCGTTGACATCGCCCGTGCCCGCAAGCGCGCCCGCTTTTCCGGAGCGCTTGTTATTGCCGTGGTCCTTGCCACTGCTGGAGCTGCTTCCGCCGGAGCCGCCGCCCTCATCGGTACCGCCGCCACTTGAGCCGCCACCGCCGTCCGCCGTCATCGGTGCATCGTGAAGTCCTGTCGTATCAGCGCTGTCGTATACGCCGACCTGAACTTCTGAGCGTTCGCATGCCGCGTCGGGCACATGGAGCTCGTGCAGTACGGCACCCAGCGCCGAGTTTGCGCCCGGTCGAATTTCCTCGAGCGTTACGGGATCGAGCGCCACCAGATTACGCGCCTTCGCATACAGCGTTACGCGTTTGCCCACTTCGTCGCTCCAACTCTCGGGGATGGCGAAGCTCATGCGGAACTGTGCCGTGCGACCCGGTGCCAGCACGGCGTTGCCGTTGTCGGCTACCAGCGGGTGCGTTGCAAAACGTGCGCCCAGCGTCTCGAGCGCGTACTTCACGTGTGCCATGTCGTTGGCCGAAGCGTCCTCGGCAAGCTCCGGATCGTAGATCGATGCCGTGCGTGCGTTCACTCCGAATCCGATGGATGCGCTGGAGAACGGCTGACTGGAGCCCTCTCGGTACAGATCGATCGTGCCGGCGGCCAGCAAGGTGTTGCCGTCGTTTCGCACCGTGACCATGAAGGATTCGCCTGCTGCTCCGGGCACCACCGCGCCCGAGGTGGCGACCGCGCCCGTCGGAGTGGCACACGCCACTAAGGGCACTCCGATGCCGTGCAGCTCTGCCTCGCTCTTCTCTGCGCTCACAATGTGCGTGGCGAGCGTGGAGAGCATGCCTCCCGACGTCAAAAATGTCGTTATCTGATCGACGGGATGGTCCAGCTCGCACATCACGAACGGCTCCGTGAACAGATCGCCTGCCAAGGTGCTGGCGAAGATGCGGAAGTGCTTGCCCATCACTGCTACCGGGTTGCCTTCTTCGTCGTAGGTTTGTCCCACCTTGCCATCGGTGTTCTCTACATAGAGCACGCACCTGCCGTTGTTGCTTACGCTAAACGATGCCGGGCCACAGCCTGCGGCACCCACGGGCTGCGTTGCAAATGCCGATGCGCCTCGCGTCCAAGTAATATGCTGCAGTTGCTCGTTGACGGTAGCCAAAAAGCCCGTGTGCTGCGGCCACGGTACCGCGTGGGGTACTGTGGCATCTGGTGACATAACGCCCCAGCCCGCAATGGACTGGCCGATCACGGCGTACGATGCGCAGCCACAACCGCCTGCAGTCTCGTATGCAACGGGCACCACCATTTTGCCGTTGATATTCTCGGGCGCGCCCAGCTCGATGCTCGACGGTGCCTGCGGAAAGCGGAGGACCTGACGGAACGTGAGACTGTCGCCCAAATCATCCGACCACAGGGTAAAGCATTCCAGCGCAACCTCGGCCTCGCTGCCGAGCGCCTTTTCTGTGGTGGTTCCGCGGCGGTGGAGGTAGGCGCCCGACAGGCGTCCGTCGACAAGTGTCTTGCCCGCCGTGATGCGTGGGCACTGCAGGCAATGGCAGCCATCCTCCTGAAGGTGGCCGCGCGAGATGCTGCGCCACGACGTGTGCGATACCACGCGAACTCCGTCGTTGCTTATGCGCAGGCGCACAACGGACAGTATGCCGGCTGTGCTTGCCGTATCGAAAAGGGTGTTGTCGCCGTCACGCCGCTCGCCCGAGACCAGCAGCACGTAGGCGTCCTGGTTTCCTCTTCCGTCCGTATATTCCACCACGTCGAAGTCGTAATCGTATATGCTGTCGCGCTCCACGTCGCCCTCGCCAAACCCAAGGGGAAAGTCCACAGGCGTGGGAGCGGACCACGTTCCGTTTGCCTTTGTGTGTACCACCAGGCGCGAGCGACCATTGTCGCCGTAGCGCACCGAGGCGATACGGAACAGGCATTCTACGCCGGCAATCATTGCCAGCTTCATGTGGGCTTCGCTGAGCACGCCAGCAAACAGCACGTTGTCGCTCGAGGGCTTGATGCCGCCACGCTCGTCCTCCGACACGCCGGCAGAATTGGCGTTCGGGTCGGCAACGGTGTTCGTTGCCTGACCGATGTAGGTGTACTCATACATCGGCGCGGCATTTTCGTCGTTCTCCATCAGCACGTGGACGAAATGCTCGATCTGTCCCGTGTCGTCGCTTTCTGCATCCGCCTCGAGCTCAATGCGCGTGACCGCTTGATCCCAATCGCGCACGACAGGCGCGGCGTTTACGGCAGTGGCCTTAACCTCGGCGCGCGCGAGCAGCTCGGCGTTGGTGACGATGGTGGCCGATGCGATAAACTGCGGCACGCCGCCCGCCTCAATGTTGCCGGCCGAGCCGAAGCGGGCATCCAGCGTATAAGGCGTATCTCCACCCAATGCGAGCTCAGAGCGCTGGAGCACATACTGGTTGCCATTGTTCACCGACATATTCCACGAATCGAGGAGTGTGGGCCACGACCCCGACCAAGCCTTGGTGGTCCACTTGAACATTACGAACTGGAGTATCACGTCGACATCGACGTCTGCACCTACGCGCAGTCGCGGAAGCTGGTGGCCGTCTGCCTTCTCGTACCCAATGAACAGTGTGAGGGATGCGGCGCCGCGCACGGCAGACGAGGCGACGCCTGCAACGCCGGCTCCAAAGGTGACGGCAAGCCCGATCTGGATGGTGAACGAGCCCGACGTGTGTGAATAGTCGAGCGAAATGTTCTTGAAAAACGCCGCGCCGCTACCGTGCGTGTGGGCGCCCACGGCGAGCGCCAGTTTTGCCAGCACCCAGGGGTTGACGTTTAGGAAAAACGGCACCGGTCCTAGGGTAAACTGCTCGGTCCAATTGAGGTCGGTTCTTACCTGGAAGAGGGCCTTAATATTGCCGTATGCGGGGTCGTTGTTGTTGCCCCAGGTTTTGCCCACCCAATCGTAGGCGAGCGAGCCGTACAGCTGTGTGGCGATATCCATCGTGAACAGCGGCGTGCAATGGTGGCGAAGGAGCTTGGTGTTTCTTGGATCGGTGCCCGAACCGGCACTCATCCTCTTGTACTGATTCCACTTCCCCTCCATCTCGTCGAGGTAGCGGTTTGCCTGCTTGGCGCCCGACTCGCGCGGCGATTTCTTCCAGTATTCCGGATCAGGGTTGCCCGAATCGTTCATGTAGCCGACCGGTTTGTATCCTCCGCCAAACAGCACGTATCCGGCAAACGAGAAATCGAACAAAATGGGGAACGAGGGCATCCAGCACGTGAACTTATTGCCGCCGATGCCGGGAAACGCCGCCGGGAAATCAAACGGAGTAATCTCTTGGTCCATGGTGGTAGGGACGATAGTGGTCGAGCCCGATTCCGCCTTTGCGGCCGGCGCGGTGACAACGGCCATGGGGGAGGAGAGCGTATAGGTTTTGCCCTGATAGTCGAGGACAAAGCGCAGCTTGCATCCTTCCTCCAGAAGGCCCGAAGCTGCATCGAGGAACGTGTCTTCAAGCGTGAACGTTGCCAGATTATCCGAACCCGATGCACTGGCCTTGACTTGGCCAATCTGCGTGACGGTTTCGGGTGAGCTGCTCGTGGAGGGCATTACCTTGTTGATGTGCAGCGTTGCCTGTCCACCCTGTGGCAGATGCGCCTGCACGGTAAAGGCATGCGTATCGGCCTGCTCGTTTGCCGTGTCGTCCTTCGGCATTGCCATAAACGTGGCATCGGCGTACTGGATGTCCCATTCGTCGAATGTGAGCTGGCGGAAGTACGGCTCGCCGTCGGAAAGCGGACGCGTGGGCGCGGTTATGGCGGTGCCGCCCTGGATACGCGCAAGGGGAATCTCGACATCACGGTAACCCGCCATGCTAATGGAAATGCCGCCGTTAAAGTCGTACGCGTCGAGAAGTGTTGCCTCGTCCACGTAGCCTTCCGAAAGAGAGGCGATCTCAAAGATGGCCGTGCCCTCGTCGTCGGTCGTGGCGGAGAGCTGCTTGCCCGCGGCATAACGCGACGCAAGCGTGACCTGGGCTCCCTTGATGGGCGTATTCTTGTTGGCGACGTCGACCACGACCACACCAAACATGGTGCGCGAGAGAACGAGCACCTTGAAGGGGTCTTCTTCGTCGGCATAGGCTTCGGTGGGCGCGAACGGCAATATGAAGGCGTTTGCGCTTCCCGGCACGCGCGGCAACATAATGCTCGCCAGTGAGGACGCTCCGGCAACAAGTAACGAACGGCGATCAAGCATTTTGGGCTCCCATCCCGCAAATATCGGAGGAAATAATCCAATTTTGCGAGAAGGTGCCCCGTGGCGGTAGTGCCGTTCGATGGCCAAAATGTCCAATTTGAGTGCGCGAAAGCGTCAGGCCTCCGAAGCGCTTTCGATACGCCGGGCAGTTTGGCCGCTAGCGCAACATGTGGGCAATCAGCTCGGCGCGAGTTCCGATACCAAGCTTGGCATACACTCCTGATAGGCGGTTTTTAACGGTGCCCGGCGATACTCCCATGTGGCGTGCGATTTCGGCGTTGGTCCATCCGCGGCAGGCGAGCATGGCCATGGTGAACTCCGTGGTCGTTAAATCGTCGGCCACGTCCTCGCCCGAATCGGGGTTGTGGATGCGCCGCCAGCCGTAGCTGAATCGATACGTAATCTCGATGATGTGTGCGAAATCGTCGGGGTATTGCGATTTTAGGCACGCCTCGATGAGCCCCTGCAAAAGGCCGTGGTGCTCGCCAATGAGCTCGATAAGGCCGTCGGGGCGCGCAATGTTCCAAGCAGCTCCGAAGTGTGCCTTTGCGGCATCGACGTCCTTGAGGCTCATGCATGCCATGGAAGCTGCCAGGTGCAGGAACAGCTCCGAGATGGGATAGCTTCCCTGTTTCATGATCAGGGCATTTTCCACCATGCCCAGGCTGCGGCCATATTCGCCGCGCAGATACAAGGCGTGCGCCATCACGTAGCTGGCGAACAGGCGCAGGCCTTCGGGCAGATGCGCCGCAAGCGGATAAAACTCCTCGGCGGAATACGGGGAAGGCAAGTGCAGCAGGACGCTCGCGGCAGAGACGAACAGGATATGCATGGCGTGGACGGCAGGCGATTCCTTGTCGGCTGGCGTATCGAGGATGCCAGCAAGGCACCGGCGGGCATCGGCGATACGGTTGAGCGACAGACTGGCGTATCCGCAGATAAAGCATGCGGAATAGCGCAGTGCGGGGTCGGTGGCGTCAAGATAGGGGCGCGCTGTCTTGGCAGCGAGGGTGGCCTGTCCGCGAAAGTACAGCGCTTCTGCCGTGGCAATGGCGCGCGAATCGGGGTCGGAAATGCCTGCAACCGCAGCGTCAATCTGCCCCGGCGCAAAGGCGGTGCACATCAACGGCATGGGAATGCGCGGGTAGCCATCGCAGTCCATCTTCCATCTCCCAACAGCTGGCAACAATGCAGCAATTGTACTCCTGTTGTTCGGTACTGGAATTTGTGGGTATCGTCTACGATTGTGCCGAACGTATAAAGGAGGAGTCTACTGGCGATGCTGCCAAGGTGGCTACCGAAGCCTAGCTGACCTCGACAGTAGGAAAAACTGCCACCCCTGCAAAAAGCTCTGTCGCAGCGATGGGAAACGCATCTTCTGGGCATTCCGGCGTCTCCAGCCAGCGCTGGACTGCTGCTGTCGCCTGCGCGTTGGCGAGCGAGGCGTGGGGACCGTCCGGCGACCAGCGGTGACGGGCGAGCCCTGCCGCGTGCGTGGGCCTCCATCGGCGTAGACCCATGACCCGCATGGCATCGGAGAAGTCCACCATGGCGTCCAGGACCTTACCGTCCGGCACGTCCAGCCTAACGGCTCTCTTGAACCCGAGGTCGAAGGGGGGCGTTGTACAAGGCATATGGGGCCGAGTGGAAGTGGATCAAAAGAGCGTTACTTGACGTTTCATGCATAATGCCAACCGCCCCGCGATATCACGTTCGCAGCGCGCAGGGGCCGGAGAATCTTCGCGATGAGAGTTGACGTCTAATACCTTGCATCGTATAGTGTGTATAGCATAGTATATGACGAGAGGAAGTGTGCGGATGGAGGCACAGATGAAGCGCGGCTTCCTGGAGGCCTGCGTGCTCGCGGCCGTCTCCGGCGAGGAGTCCTACGGCTACCAGATCGTGAAGGACGTACCGGCGAGCATGGGGCTCACGGAGTCGACGCTCTACCCGCTGCTCAAGCGCCTGGAGAAGGCCGGGTGCATCACGGCGCGCTCCGCCGAGCACAACGGGCGGCTGCGCCGGTACTACCGCATCACGGACGACGGGCGAGCGCGCATCGAGGAGTTCCTGGCCGAGTGGCCGTCCGTACGGGAGATTTACGCATACGTTGAGGAGGCGCACCATGACGCGCGATGAGTTTCTGGGCCGGTTGGGCGAGCTGCTCGCCTGCCTGCCGGCCGAGCAGGTGGAGGAGACCAAGGCGTTCTATGCGGAGGCCATCGCCGACCGCATGGAGGACGGTATGAGCGAGGAGGAGGCCGTGGCCGCCATGGGCACGCCCGGCGAGGTGGCGGAGGCCACGCTCGACGACCTGCCTGCCGTGCCGCGCGCGATCGCGAGGACGCGCCGGCGCAGCACCGCGCTGCTGTGGGTGCTGGCCATCGTGGGCTCCCCGGTGTGGGTGCCGCTGCTCGCCGCCTTCGCCGCCGTGGCCGTCACGGTCTATATCTGCATCTGGCTGCTGGCGCTTGGGCCGCCTCAAAACAAATTGCGCGCCTCTCGGTGCTCTGGGCGAGGAAGGCCGCCTCGCCCTTCTGGAAGGGTAAGGGCGAGAAGGGCGGCGCTGCCGCGCATCTCGCGGCGTAGAAAGGAGTGAGTACCATGACCAGCGCGAAGAAGATCTACCTCGCCGTGGCGGGCGGGCTCGTTGCCGCGGGTGTTGTCCTCGCGGGCATTGGCTTTATCGCTTCGGGCTTCGACCCGGCCGTGTTCACAACCCATATCGACACGCGCGACAGCATCATCGTGCTCGGCGGCGTCGAGGTGGACGACCCGATGGGCCTCCCCCTCATCGAGCAGCTCGCCAATCTGGGCGAGATCGACACCTCCGGCGTCGCGGATCCCGCCGCGCCCTAGGCGCAGCGAGCCCGGGCGCTCTGCCCGCCAAGCTGCGTAAGCCGGCGAAACCCGAACCTCAACCTCTACGCAACTGGCCCCAAGCCTGCGCCGATTCGCTCTCAGCGCCGCGCGGGGGCCCGTGACGCATGCCCAAAAAGGTACGAGGAGAAAGGAACGCGATGACGACAACCACGCCCTTCCGCCTTCACGGGGCCGCGCAGGACCGGAAGCGACTGGGCCGTGCGGTGGGGCTGTGCTTGGATTGGCCACACTGATATG
Organism: Collinsella sp.; assembly: GCA_048448865.1. GTDB lineage: Bacteria > Actinomycetota > Coriobacteriia > Coriobacteriales > Coriobacteriaceae > Collinsella. The sequence continues at coordinate 9,714 of DBGBLM010000214.1, read as the reverse complement.
GACAGTTCCGTGAGGGGCGCGAGAGACGGGACTCCGGGGAGATCTTCGAGGAGGAGTGCCTCGACTGGAAGCGCGGGTTCAGTGGAGCATGAACCTAATCTCTGTCTCTCTTGCTTTTTTGATTTGTTGAGAAGCCGGCATTTGGGGGCAGTTTGGATAGCGAACAGTTCAAACAAGAAGCTGGGAAACAGAACAAAGCCTGAGTGCCTTGAGAGCCGCCGAGCGCAATGCAGTGATTCCCTTCATGAACGGCGACTTTACCCAATGGGATCTATATCTGGCATCCTCCTCTGAGTATGCGATGAGACTGATAGACGGATTCATCTCCATGCTCGAGTCGAGGACTCTTGTTTGCGTCGCCCAGCTTCTCCGCGCACAGGTTGGAGTCTGCCTGCGGACATTCGAGTTATTCGCCGCCGAAGACCAGGATGACTTTCTCCCAAAAGGCTGCCAAGTACCATGGCGTGAGCGTTGGGGGTAGCCATCATTCAGCGTGGATACATCCGGATGCGCATAGATTCAGACGATTCCAACGTTCTCGTATTTCCCGTGCAGGTAATCGAAGAGGGCAAGCGACGCCATACAGTTGCCACCGACGGTCACGGCTCTGTCGGGGTTTTCTGCCGTAAGCTTCCTCTGCGCATCCTGAATCCCCGCCAGGACTTCGTCCTCGGCATAGATGCGAACTGCCTTCCATTCCTCATGTCCAAGTTTTGGGACGCGTTTCACAATGCCGAGTGGAACCCCTGGACAGTCGGATCACGTGGTGGCCCCCTTTGAGAGGGTCACGAGCATCACGGTTCCGTTCTCGGAACTTGTTTCGACCTCTACAGCGCCACCGTGAAGCGCTGCAATCTCCCAAACGAGCGCTAGCCCGAGTCCTGCGCTGCCGTATGCCCTGCTGCGGGATTTATCCAGGCGAAAGAACGGTTGGAAGATGCTCTCACGGTACTGCTTGGGTATTCCCGGGCCCTGGTCCTCGACTCGCAGGAACACGTGGCTGTCGTTGTCGCAGATGGAGACGTTGACAGTCGAGCCGGGACGGCTGTAATGGATGGCATTTTCGACCAGGTTAAACACCAGCCGATAGAGGAGCGTGTCGCTCCCGATTACTAAAGCGTCTCCAGCACAATTGAGGGCTATGCCCTTATTTTCGGCAAGTGGCGCAAGGTCGGTGAGGACCTCTTCGGACAAGGGACCAAGTTCCACATCGTCCTCGCAAGGAACGCTGCGGAGCTCACTCATCTCGAGCAATACCTTGGTCATTCGAGACATGCGCTCGGTTTGTTCTTGTAGCAGGCCGAGCAGCTCGGCTGTTTCGGGTTGCAAACCGGAGTGCTCGGAGATGAATAGTTCAATCTGTGCTTGCATAAGAGCGAGCGGGGTGCGCAGCTCGTGTGCGGCGTTGCCGGTAAACTGACGCTGTGCAGAGAACCCTTCGCCAAGACGGGCGATCATGCCGTTGAAAGAGGCGCTGCATCGTTGTAGCTCGGTGGGCACATCTTCGCTGAGTCTGATTTCGCTTAGGTTGTCAGGCTGCACACGCTCAACCTGGGCTGCAAAAGCCCGCAGCGGTTTGAGCGCACGGCCGCTCACAAAGCATGCCAGCACGCCGCCAAGGAGTGTGACTCCAGCTGTGATGCACCAGGTTGTCGTGCCAAAAGACTCCTGTGCGTTGTTTACGACGATCGTGACCTTGTCATCGGGGACCGCTTTCGTCGGGTCGAACGCCTGGGGCGAATCTTCGCCGGTTGCGTTAAAGGCCGAGATGTCACTGCCGATGGCATCCATGTAGCGCATGCCCGTATAGCCGACCAGGCAGTTCGTCAGCACGCACGCCGCACACGTGAGCAGTGCCGTCATAATCGTTATGCGCCATTGCAGCGAAAGCCTTTTCATTCGCTATCCTCCATAACGTAGCCCTCTCCAATCCGATTGCGAATCTGGTCGTATCCCAAAGCGCCGCGCAGCTTTTTGCGGAGTGACGAGATATGAACGCGGGTTGCGTTGCTAAAGCTGTTCACGCTGCTATCCCAAACGTGCTCGATAAGCTCCTCTTGGCTTACCGGACGCCCCTGATTAAGCATCAGGTATTCCAAGATTCCCGTTTCCTTGCGCGTAAGAGATAGAGCCTCGCTGTCCACGGAAGCGATGCGCGCCTTGGTGTCAAAGCGGAGCTTTCCGCAGGTTAATACTATGTCGCTTTGTGCGAAGCGCCTGAGGGTAAGGCTGCGGACCCTCGCCGCAAGTTCGTCCAGATGAAACGGCTTGGTAAGGTAATCGTTGGCGCCGGCATCGAGTCCGTCGACTTTATCGGATACTTCGCCACGTGCGGACAGAATCAGCACCTTGGTCTCGCAGTCAGTTTTCCTAAGTTCCCTGAGCACGGTCATGCCATCGATACGGGGAAGGTTGAGGTCGAGTACCACGAGGTCAAAGACTTCGACGCCCAGCAGGTCGAGCGCCTCCTGTCCATCGTGACAGCAGTCGACGCTGTACGCCAAGTTTCGCAAACTGCGCGCGATTGCATCGCACAGTGCTCGCTCGTCTTCGACGATCAAAATACGCATAACAGTCTCCTTGCACATTCCAAATCGCGCTTAACACGGATTTTATAGTCGATATGGTCCAATGGTCGCGTAACGAAAGGAGTGGTCGTGTTGTTCAAAGCGGTAAAACCCGTGGTACAGGTCGCTTTGTTGATCGTCGGAATTGCCATGGTGTGCTTTGGCGTTATGCGTGGCGAGGCGGATGCCGTGCTGGCCAAAGCGATTAGGCTGTGCTTGGAGTGTATCGGAATTGGATAAAAGAGAAAACACTGCATCGCATGTTTTGGCTCGATTTCGCGGATTCATTCAGGCGGCGGCAACGCTCGTCACCAATATCCACCTGCCAAACTTTGCCAAAGGCGGCATCTATCAGGGCGTGGTAAAAACGGTCTGCGTACCTGGACTTAATTGCTATTCGTGTCCCGCGGCATCGGGTGCGTGCCCCATCGGGTCGTTCCAGTCGGTGGTAGGTTCATCCAGGTTCAACTTTTCTTACTATGTTACCGGTACGCTCATTTTGCTCGGCGTGCTGCTGGGACGCTTTGTATGCGGCTTTCTGTGCCCGTTTGGTTGGCTGCAGGAGCTGCTTCATAAGATTCCCGGCAAAAAGCTTTCGACAAAAAAGCTCAAGGCGCTTACGTATATCAAATACTTCGTGCTGCTGTTTGCTGTGGTATTGCTGCCTGTGCTGGTGGTCAACGACCTGGGGATGGGAGATCCGTTCTTTTGCAAGTACATCTGTCCGCAGGGTGTGCTCGAGGGCGCCATTCCTCTGGCCATTGCCAATGCCGGCATTCGATCTGCGTTGGGACATCTCTTTACTTGGAAACTTGCCGTTCTCATTGCCGTGGTAGTGCTGAGCGTTTTGTTCTACCGCCCCTTCTGCAAATGGATTTGTCCACTCGGCGCATTCTATGCGCTCATGAATAGGGTGTCCCTACTGGGGATCCGGGTCGATGCATGCAAATGTGTCTCGTGCGGCAAGTGCTCAAAGGTTTGTCAGATGGACGTTGATGTAGTCCGCGCGCCCAATCATGCCGAATGCATCCGGTGCGGAAAGTGCATCGGGGCCTGTCCCGTCGATGCCATCAGCTATCGCTACGGCCTGGATGTGTCGGCGGAAAAGCTCCCCTTGACCGCCGATAAAAAGTAAACAAGCTTCGACAAAACGGAGGAATGACCATGAAGCTTTCTAAGATTGCGGCCCTGTTTATGGTGCCGGTATTGGCCTTGTGCCTTGTGGCATGTTCGGCGCCCGGTGGCAATGCGAGCGAATCTGCGAGCTCCGATCCTAAGATCGCAGAACTCACTGCGCAGAAGCCGACCAATGCCGACGAGGCCGCCGAGTTGTATGCAAAACTCATGCAGAAGGAGAACGAGATCTTTTCGAGTGATAACGCGCTCTGGGAAAAGGTATTCAATGCGGCAAATAAAGACTCGGCAATGATTGAGGATGGCAGCAATTACGGCGATTTCCTGCTCAAGACCATCGATGGTGCCAAGGATGAGTTCACGGCGGATGAGCTTAAGACGCTCAAGGCCGGTGCACAGCAGATCAAGGAGATCGAGGACAAGCTCGAGAGCCTGGAGAAGGAGTTCCCCGGCTGTGGAAGCACGCCGAGTGCAGGCGAGAGCGTCGACGCTTCGACCGCTGGCATGACGGCTGGTGCCAATGCTTCGAGCGAGGCGACGAAGTTCCCCAGCTTTACGGGCAAGGACCTGGATGGCAACGACGTGAACAGCGACGAGCTGTTCTCTAAGAACAAGGTCACCGTCATGAACTTCTGGTTCACTACTTGCAAGCCGTGCGTGGGCGAGCTGGGCGATCTTGAGAAACTGAATCAGGAGCTTGCCAAGAAGGGCGGCCAGGTCGTGGGCGTCAATTCCTTTACGCTCGATGGCAACAAGGGCGAGATTGCAGATGCCAAGGACGTGCTGAGCAAGAAGGGCGTGACGTATAAGAACATCTGGTTCAAGTCGGATAGCGAGGCCGGTAAGTTCACGTCAAATTTGTTCTCGTTCCCGACAACGTATGTCATCGATCAGAATGGCAACATCGTAGGGGAGCCCATCGTGGGAGTCATCAGCTCCGCCGAGCAGCGCGCAGCACTCGACAAGCTTATCGACCAGGCGATTGCGAATAGCGAGCAGTAAAAAACGCGTAAAGCATAGCGAGAATCGTGCGCCGCTGTGCGAAGTAGTCCGCTACCTTTCAAGATAAGCTCCACCATATAGAGGTCCCGCTCGGGACCTCTTCTTTTGGGTGCCATCCCGTTCGTTTTTTGGCGCGGTTCGTTACATTCCTCACTGGCTCCGGCAAAAAATGGGGATAGAGTAGGACAAACGCGTCGAATACGAACGGCGGGGGAGAGCGGGCAAGTGCGCCCGCGTGGGAGAGGTTGCCGTCCATGCTGGAGCTCAAAGGTATTTGCAAAAGGTACGTCACGCAGTCGTTTACGCAGGTGGCGCTCGACAGCGTGAGCCTGGCTTTTCGCGATAACGAGTTCGTGGCCATTCTGGGACCTTCGGGGTCGGGTAAAACCACGATGCTCAACGTTATCGGTGGGCTCGATCATTTCGATTCCGGCGACCTGCTGATCGACGGTATTTCGACCAAGGATTTTCACGATCGCGATTGGGATGCCTATCGCAACAACCGCATCGGCTTTGTGTTCCAGAGCTATAACCTCATTCCGCATCAGACCATTTTGGAAAACGTGGAGCTGGCGCTCACGCTTACGGGCGTGGGGCATGCCGAGCGCCGCCAGCGTGCGCGCGAGGCGTTGGAGAAAGTTGGCCTGGGCGAGCACGTGAACAAGCGCCCGAGCCAGCTTTCGGGCGGACAGATGCAGCGCGTGGCCATTGCCCGCGCCCTGATCAACGATCCCGAGATTGTGCTGGCAGACGAGCCGACCGGCGCTTTGGATTCAACGACATCCGTACAGGTCATGGATTTGCTCAAGGACGTGGCGCGCGACCGCTTGGTTATTATGGTCACGCACAATCCCGAGCTGGCATACCAATATGCCACGCGCATTGTCAACCTGGCGGACGGCAAGATCACCGACGATTCCGATCCTTTCGATGTCGCTGAGGCCACGCGCCGCGAAGCCAAGCCTACGCGCAAAACCTCGATGAGCTTTGTGACGGCGCTGGGGCTTTCTGCTCGAAACCTCATGACCAAGAAAGGCCGTACGGCCATGACTGCCTTTGCGGGCTCGATTGGCATTATCGGTATTGCGGCGATTCTGGCGCTGTCCAATGGCGTGAACAATTACATCAAAAAGGTCGAGGAGGATACGCTCTCGAGTTACCCGCTTACGATCTCCAAGCAGGACTACGACCTGTCGTCCATGATGGGCGGGCAGGGGGCTGCGGATGATGACTCGCCTGAAAATGTGGATTCGTCCGACGACAGTGCCGGCGGCAAGGCTAAGGGAACCGATAAGATTCCCGTGGTTACGGCCGTAAAGGATATGTTTGCGAGCGTTAAGTCCAACGACATGACGAGCTTTAAGGCATGGCTCGATGCCGGTGGCGACGGCATCGATAAAGAGGTCAACGCCATTCAGTACGGCTACGGTGTATCGCCGGTTGTCTATCGTGCCGGCAAGGGCGATGAGAAGCCTGTCCGGCTGGTGCCCAACGCCATGACCGAGGCCATGAGCGGAGGCGCGAGCTCGGCGGCAACGGTGAGCATGGAATCTATGGGAACCTCGGTCTTTAACGAGATGATTGACGACCAGAGCCTGCTCGACAGCCAGTACGATGTCGTCGCCGGTCATTGGCCCACGTCTGCCGACGAAGCTGTAATGGTGCTTTCGAGCCGCGGTACGGTGGGCGACTATACGCTCTACAGCATCGGTGCGCTGGATATCGATGAGCTCAACGATCTGGTAAACAGTGCCATGACGGCCGACGGTAAGATCGAGACGCCCGAGACCGGCGCCGACTTTACCTACGATGATGCGTTGTCCACGACGTTTAAGGTGCTGTCGCCGGCCGATGCCTATCGCAAAAACGAAGAGACCGGCATGTGGACCGACATGTCTGACGACGCCGACTTTATGGCTGCCAAGGTTGCCGACGGTATTGACGTGCACATTGTGGGCGTGGTGCGACCTAACGAGACGGCCAATGCGAGCGCGTTGTCCCCGGGCATTGCCTACACGCATGCGCTGACTCGCCAGCTTATGGAGCGCGCCGCAAATTCGCAGATTGTGCAGGAGCAGCTTGCCCACCCCGAGACGGATGTCTTTACGGGCAAAACCTTCGACGAACTGCAAGGCGAGGCCAAGCAAGGCGTTGATCTGGGCAGCATGTTCAGTGTGGACGAAGCGGCGCTCAAGAGTGCGTTTTCGTTCGATACATCTGCGCTTTCGGGTGCGGCCGGCGGTATCGACCTTTCTGGTATTGACTTGTCCGGGCTGGACATTGACCTTTCGGACGTTGGAAAGGACGTCGACTTCAGCGACATCATGGCCAAAGCACCGGCCCCAGATTTCTCGGGCATCTTTGACGGTCTGGAACTCACGCCCGAGCAAATGCGGCAGGTGGGAACGCTTGCCAACCAACTGTTCGAGGGCTTTTTGCAGTCTGATCAGTTTAAGGCGCTGTCGCCCGAAGATCTTAAGGACGCGTCAAAGCTCTCTGCCGCATTCTCGACGTATCTTGAGCATGATGCCGCAGCCCAGCAATGCCTAGCTCAGCTGAAGGCCCTCGGCGGCGATGCCCTGGCCGAGCGCCTGCGGCAGGCGATGACCGACTATGTGCAAAAGCAGCTGGCTCCGTATCTGCAGCAGGCTATGGATCAGATGATGAAGTCGATCAGCGACCAGATTGCGGCGACGGTGTCAGCTCAGCTCAAGGCAGGCACGGCTGGGCTTATGGACCAGATGGCGACGCAGATGTCTTCGAGTTTTGCCAACCTAGCGAGCGCTATGCGTGTGGATGCGAGCGCCTTTGCCCGCGCCATCCATTTCAACATGGACGCCGAGGACCTGAGTTCGCTCATGATGAGCTATGCCAAGGCTTCGAAGCTCACCTACGACAACAATCTGACCACGTTGGGTTATGCGGACGAGGCGGATCCCATCTCGGTCAAGATTTTCCCGCGCGACTTTGAGGCCAAGGAGCGCGTACTCGATCGCATCGATGCGTACAACAAGCAGGTCAAAGCCGCTGGCCACGATGATCGGGCAATTTCGTACACAGACTACATGGGCATCATCATGGGTTCGGTGACCGACATCGTGAACACCATCAGCTTGGTGCTCATCGCATTCGTGAGTATCAGCCTGGTGGTGAGCTCCATCATGATCGGCATCATCACGTACATCAGCGTGCTGGAGCGCAAAAAGGAGATTGGCATCCTGCGCGCAATCGGCGCGTCGAAGCGCAACGTGGCCAACGTATTCAATGCCGAGACCTTTATCGAAGGCCTCATCGCCGGCGTCTTTGCTATTGTCGTCGTGGTGCTCGTGAGCTTTCCGGTTAATGCCTGGGCGCTTGCTGCCAAACAGGTACCCAATCTGATGAGCCTGCCCGTGCAGGATGCGCTGGTGCTCATCGCGATTTCGGTGTTACTGACGGTCGTTGCCGGCCTGCTGCCCGCCCGCAGCGCGTCCAGGAAGGATCCCGTGGAGGCCCTGCGCTCCGAATAATGTGACAAAGGGACAGTCCCTTTGTCACATTCGTTGATATGAGAGAAGAGTAGATGATTCTATCGTTGGCCCCTATGGAGGGGATTACCGGGCATGTGTTCCGTCGCGCGCATGCGGAGTGCTTCGGCGCGCTCGATTGTTATTACACGCCGTTTTTGCCGCCGCCGCGGGTGGGAAACCGCTTTGGCGGCAAGGCGTTTAAGGAGATCGATCCTGCCAATAACCAGGGGCTCAACGTTGTGCCTCAGCTGATGTCCAAGAACGCGGACGAGTTTGTGTGGGCGGCACAGGTGCTCGCCGACATGGGCTACCGCGAGGTCAATCTCAACCTGGGTTGCCCCTCGGGTACGGTTGTTGCCAAGGGTAAGGGCTCGGGTTTCTTGCGCAATCTCGACGAGCTCGAGGCGTTCTTAAGTGATGTGTGCGAGCGGTCGCCGTTGCCGGTGTCGGTAAAGACCAGGCTGGGGCTGGAGAATGACGACGAATACGAGCGCGTGCTCGATCTGTATTGCCGCATGCCGCTAACAGAGCTGATCGTGCATCCGCGCGTACAGAAGGACCGTTATACAGGCTCGCCGCGCAAAGAGTTTTATGGCGAGACGCTGGAGCGTGCGCCGTTTCCGGTGGCCTATAACGGCGACATTTTCGATCTTGAGGATATGGACGCGCTGGCGGAGGCCTATCCCGACACGCGCCATGTAATGCTAGGGCGTGGCCTGCTCGCGAACCCCGCGCTGGCTCGCATGGTTAAGGGCGGTCCTGCTGCCACGGCAGCCGAACTGCAGCGTTTCCACGACACGCTGTTTGCGGTCTATGCAGAAGAGATTGGCGGCAACGCGGTCTTTCGTATGAAGGAGTGGTGGTTCTACGCCAAGTGCGCTTTCGCCGACCCCGCTACCGTTCACAAGCTCGTACGTAAGACCAAAAAGGTCGACGAATACCGCGCCGCCGTCGAGCGGGTCTTTCGCGAGCAGCCACTCGCACCCATAGCTCGCTTCCGCGGCTAGTTAGACATCGGGGACGTTCTTTAACGACTAGTCATTTAAGAACGTCCCCAATGACTATGTTGCAAAAGCTGTACGTCAGCATCCAAAGATGTCGAAAAATGTCGACTTTGGATGCTGGCGTACATGTTTGGGTTCGGAGGGTGACTAGGCAATCATCGCATCGAGTGTGATGAGCTCCCTGAGTCGCTCCGTACGTGTTTGCCCATGGCGCTTTGCTTTTGCATCAAACGCTTCAAGAACCGATTCGCCCACACGTGCCGATAAAACAACGCTTGGCTCATCGGAGATCGACGGCCTTCCCAACTTGATGGTGCGACCTTTCGGCCACTCATCTTTTTCGTAGGCTTCCGCGGTTTTCTCCAACTCTCCAGGGGCAAATCCCATCATCTTTTCGAGCTGCTTAGCGTCCATAGCGCCTCCTATCGATCGGCATAATGTCGAGCAGAGGTCAACGGATACTCTTTTTGTATACAGTTTTGTAGACAAAAATACAAA
>DBGBLM010000213.1:0-6166 GCA_048448865.1 Collinsella sp. | reverse complement strand
TACTATATAAAATGCCGCTTTAAACTACCTGTTCGCTTCAATGAGCTTTTCAAGACGCAAAACGCGGTGATATAGGGCCGACTTTGACAAAGGAGGGTCGGCCATCTCCCCCAAATCTCGCAGTGAGAGATCGGGATAGCGCTCACGTAAGTCACAAAAGGCCGCCAAGGCATCCGGGAGCACATCGCGCATGCCGCGTCGCTCAAGCTCCTCGATAAGCGCGAGCTGATGTTGGGCAGCGCCGGCGCTTCTCGTCTGGTTGGCCAGCTCAGCATTCACGCGACGATTTACGTCGTTTTTCACCAATTTGACCGCACGGGCTTCCTCGATTTCGGCAACGCTGCGCTTGGCACCAATCAATTTGAGCAAATGCTCAATCTCCTCGGCGCTCTTGATGTACACGGCATATGATCCTCGCCGGGCGTTGACGCGTGCATGAACCCCGACCTGCTCCAACAGGTCGCAAAGCCCCTTGGCGTATTGTTCGCCCTGCACCGCAATCTCCAGGTGAAAATCGCCACGCGGGTCTGCCACAAAGCCGCCGGCAATCAAAGCGCCGCGAATGTAGGCGAGCCTGCAGCAGGGCCGGGCGACGATATGGCGCGGCACACCGGCGACGAGCCCTCCCCTGCGGTCGAGAATGCCCAGCAAAACCAAAGCCTTATCGAGGTCGGGCTGGTCGGGCAAGGTGATGAGATAGTTTCGCACCTTATGCAAGACCGACTTGCGAACGGTAAACTCCGTTTTGAGCTTGAGGATGCGGTGCGTCAGCGTAATCATCGTGCGTGCAACGGCACCCGTCTCGGTCGCAACCGTCAAACGGTACCGACCAGAGCCCGCCAGCGAAAGCGTGCCACTCACACGTGTAAGAGCGGCAAGTGTCGACAGATCGCAATATTCACATTCGGGTTCGCAGCGCGCAAGCTCGTCACGCACCTCGGCGGTAAACGACATTCAAACCTATGCTTTCGTATTGGCACGCGACAAGTCGCGGTGAGAAATGCTCACGTGATACTGAGCACCTTCCAGGTATCGGGCCGTAGCCTCTGCAATGGCAACGCTGCGGTGCTGGCCGCCCGTACAGCCGATGGCAATGGAAAGCTGCGGCTTGCCCTCCGCGATATAACCCGGCATGACCGTATCGAGCAACTGCGTCCAAACCTTCCAGAACTCCTGCGTCTTGGGATGGTCCAGGACAAAGTCGGAGACCTTCTTATCGAGGCCGGTCAACGTGCGCATCTCGGGGTCGTAGAATGGATTAGGCAGGAAGCGAACATCGATCATGATGTCTGCCTCGACGGGCATACCATGCTTAAAGCCAAATGAGAAGACGTGGACGTCCATGAGCTGCTGGTCGGACAGCTCTGAAAAAGCCGCACGCAGCTTATTGCGTAAAGCAGAGGTACGAAGGCGGCTCGTATCGATGATCATATCGGCTCGGTCGCGCACGCCCTGGAGTTGTAAACGCTCGCGCTGGATGGCGTCGGCCGTGGTCTCCCCCGGCTTCGCAATGGGATGGCGGCGGCGGTTTTCGCTGTAGCGGCGAATCAGCACCTCATCAGATGCATCGAGAAACACAATGTCACAGCTCATCTCGCGCTCTTCCAAGGCGGCGACGGCGTCAAGCAGCTCATCAAACAGGCCTTGGCTGCGAAGGTCACAGGTAACAGCAAGATGTCTACCCACACCCGTATTGATGCCAACGAGCTCTGCGAGCTGCGCAATCAGGCGCGGAGGCAGGTTGTCGATACAAAAATAGCCCATGTCCTCAAACACATGCATGGCTTGCGTTCGGCCCGATCCGGACATTCCGGTGATGATGACGATATCGGGAATGCGCTCCGTGCGCTCCGCCGCATCCATGGCATCTCCCTTTTGCATGTGCTGCCTCCTAAAATAAGCGCAGGACCCGGCCAGCGGATCCCGCGCGATCAATTGCCTTAGTTGAGTATACCGCCCCAAGCGGATACGAGGCCCGTCTTACGCCTCAAGCGCAGCCTTGAACCAACTCGTAATACTTGTGGGGTGTGTAATGGCAGTGCCAACAACAACGGCCCAGGCGCCGGCGTCAATCGCGGCGCGAGCCTCCTCGGGCGTATGCACACGACCCTCGCAAATAATGGGAAGACCGGGGAACTCCTCGGTTGCCTGGCGCAAAAGCGGCAGGTCGGGGCCGTCTGCCATGGTGCAATCGATGGCGGCGACGCCATGCGAAAGCGTAGTGGAAACCAAATCGAAGCCCATGTCGACCGCGCGGCGGATATCCTCGATCGTGGCGCAGTCCGCCATCAGAAGCACGCCCTCCTCGTGCAGCGGACGAAAAGTGTCCTCGAGCGACTTGCCATCGGGGCGCGGACGATCGGTGGCGTCAATCGCCACGATGTCAGCACCGGCAGCAACGCAGGCGCGGGCGTGACGCAGCGTCGGCGTGATGTAAACGCCCTCGTGTCCATCCTTCCACAGGCCGATAACAGGAACCTCACAACGACCCTTAATGGCAGCAATGTCGGCAAGGCCCTGGCAACGAATGGCGGCGGCGCCTCCGAGTTCGCAAGCTCGAGACATTTGAGCCATGGTCTCGGGCGTACGAAGCGGCTCGCCCATATACGCCTGAACGCTCACGATGAGCTTACCCTTCAGGGATTGAATTAAAGGATCGACGGTCATAAGGCTATAACCTTTCTCAGAACAGCCTCCCAAGGCATGTCGTCTCGGGAGGCTCCTACAGCAGATACGTTTACTTTAACGAGGCAAGAAGATGCTCGGCGGCACCGATAAGCGGTGCGTCGCCCTCCAGAGAACCGATGAGGATCGGCGTGTCCTGAAGCGGATCGAGCGCTTGGCTGGCATAGCCCTCGTGTACCGAATCCTTCCACGTCTGCGAACGCCAATCGGGTCCCTGGTGAATTACGCCACCCGAAAGCACGATGACCTCTGGATCCAGAATGTTGGCGAGCGAGCCCAAGCTAGCGCCCAATGCAAAGCCGGCATCGTGGATGACCTCGGTCGCCTTTGCGTCACCCGCGCGGCACAGGTCGTTCACGTCGCGGCCAACCGAGGGACGGCTGGGGTCAACACGACCGAAGCGCTCGTCGTACATGCGCCCAATCGACGTACCCGAAGCCACCGACTCCAGATGGCCGGAACGCCCGCAGGCGCAGGGAATGCCGGCGGCAGCCGAGCACTCGATGTGGCCCATATGGCCGGCAGCACCATGGAAGCCCTGCATCACGCGGCCGTTCTCGACATATGCGCCTCCGATACCCGTACCGATGCCCAGACACAAGACGGAGAACTTGCCCTTGCCGACGCCCCAATGGGCCTCACCCAGAGCATGAGCCTGCACGTCGCCTACAACGGCAACGGGAAGACCGAGGTCCTCGCGCAGACGCGGCCCCAACTGAACGCCGGACCAGCCGGGCATGATCTCGTTGGCATACGCGATGGCGCCCGTCTTGGGATCGACGACGCCAGCGGCACCGATACCGACGCCAAGGACCTCGACATCGGGATTCGCCTCGAGAGCGGCCTTGATGGACGCCTCGATACGCTGGAAGACGGCCTCACCGCCCTCTTGGGCCTCGGTGGGAACCTCAGCCTCAAATACGGGATGGGGCACGCCGCCATCAGCCGGATATTCCATAATGGCGGTCGCAATCTTGGTGCCACCGATATCAACGGAGCAGATGTACTTGTTCTCCATGTCGCTCTCCTTAGGAGATAAAAACAACTACAGGAAATAAAGGCGGTGTTATCGCCGCAGCTTGCTAAAGGCTTCCCGAGTGCCCGGGGTTGGGGTGAAAGCGGTCGGGCATTGACCTAATGGATCACGCTCGATCGCTTGAACCCCAAGATCGGGTGCCCGGGAAAGCTTTACAGGAGACCGTTGTCCTGGAGGACCTTCCTAATCGCCTCGACGTTCTCGCCGGTCATGGCCTTCACCGGGCGCGGCATGGTCGGGCTGTCGAAAATGCCCATGAGGTTCATAGCGGTCTTGAAGGCGCCAACGCCACCGGCATAGCCCTGGACGCCCGAGGTGACGTCCCAGATGTGCGAAATCTCATTGAGGCGATCCTGCTCGGCTTTGACGGTAGCCCAGTCACCAGCCTGGGCGGCCTTCCACTGACGCACGTAGCCCTCGGGCTCAACGTTGGCGAGACCCGGGACAGAGCCGTCGGCGCCACCAAGGTAGGCACCGTCGACGACGACCTCATGGCCGGTGAGGATGCTCATCGGATGGCCGTTCTTCTCGTTCTCCTGAACGAGGTAGCGGAACGAGACGTCGTCACCCGAGGAATCCTTGACGCCAGCCAGAACGCCCTCGGCGCCGAGCTTGGCAAGGAGCTTCCAAGGGAGCTTGGTATGAACGCAGACGGGAATGTCATAGGCAAAGATGGGCAGGTCGAGCTCCTCGTGCAGGATGCGGAAGTGCTCCTCGACCTCGGTCATGCCCTGCAGGGCATAGAACGGGCAGGTGGCGACAAGCGCATCGGCGCCCAGCTCCTGAGCGACCTTACCGTGCTCGATCATGCGCTCGGTCTCGGTGTCGATGATGCCGACCAGAACAGGCACACGGTGGTCGACAATACGGACGGCCTCGGCGATGATCTGACGGCGACGCTCGTCGGTGGAGAAGACGACCTCGCCCGAGGAGCCCAGGAAGAACAAGCCATCGACGCCGGCATCGATCATGCGGTTGATGCTGCGCTCAAAGGAGGCAACATCGAGCTGGTGGTCTTCGGTATCGGGAACAACGACGGGAGGGATAACGCCGGTGAATTTCTGAGTTGCCACAAGAATCTCCTTAGTTGTCTGGCGGGCAGCCCTATGCCGCCCACTCTTGTTGGCAGTGTCCAGGCCGTCTAGGCCAAAGAACACGGGTAGAACGTTTGGTTAAAGAAGTCGACGACTTCGTTTTCGAACGCATTGATGCGCTCGTGAGCGTATTTTGCATAGATGATATGCCTCCGGTCACACTCAAGACCGTTGAATACGGCAAACTGATCCTTGGGATCGCTCACGGTATCCATAAGCGATGTGCCCATGAGCACCGATCCGCGCACCCGAGACGACAGCGCCTCGAGGCCGCCAGGAAGCGGATTGGCAACCGCCGTGCAGGCGAGGCCCCGCTCGTCCAGAGCAGAAACCGCCAGCGCGACTCCGCCGCCAAGACCCTCGCCCCATGCAAAGATGCGGTCGGGGTCCATGCCATCAAGATTGCGCGCCACCTTCGCCAGCGCGCAACCCCAACGGACGCGCTCGACAAAAGCGGGCGAAGAAATCCCCCGCTGCAGGTCGTCCGCACCAGCAACATCGTCATCCAGCGCGAGGACGGCATACCCCATGGCGGCAAATCTCGTCATGTGATGCCAGCCGCGCACAGGCCGATCGATGTCGTGGAACATCAGGCACAACGGCACGCGCTCAGATACTCGGGCACGACCGACAGGCTCGATCAAACGAGCGTGAATCGCATCGTCACCAAGCTCAAAGGAGACCTCCGAGTAACGGGCGCAGGGGTTAACAAAGTCAATCGCCGTAATGGCCGGGCCTTGAATCTCAAGATTCGAAGCGCATGTCTCTAAATCAGAAACATCTGCTTGGACATCACCGCGCCAGTCCCGATATTCTGCGAGCCTTGACGAAACCGTTCCAGGAATTCCCACGAGCCCGGGGACAATCAGCTCGTCAACATTGCTCTCGCACTTAGACATGAGCCTCCCCTCCCTTGCAGAAAAACGGAATGATCAGATCGTCAAAATCCTGAATCTCCTCGTGGCCAAAGCCTTCAAAGAACTCATGACGCTTTTCGCAGGTCAGGTTGTTATAGACCGCAAACTGCGTCGCTGGCGGACAGACGATATCGGCTGTGCCAGTGCCAAACAGCACGGGGCATTTGACCATAGGGGCAAAGTTCTTGGAATCGAAGTACGCCAGCTTGGCATAGGCTTCGTCAATACGAGTCGAGTCCTCGTCAAACCAGCGAGACCAATAGCGCAGGCCCTCGTAGGCAATGTCGTCGGCATCCAAATCCCAGACCAGGCGGAAATCTGACAGGAAGGGATAGAGGATGGCGGCACGATTGATAAGCTCGCTGTTAAGCGCACAGGTCGCAATGCCCAAACCGCCGCCCTGCGACGCGCCGTTCACAAACACACGCGCACGA
>DBGBLM010000212.1:0-4688 GCA_048448865.1 Collinsella sp. | reverse complement strand
CCTCAACGCCGGCAACCTCGGAAAGGTGCTTGCAGTAGTCGGCAAACTCCTGGCCGCGCTCGATGCGCAAAGCGGCATCGGGGCGCATGGCGGGAACGACCTGAACGTTAAAGCTGTCGTCGGCGGCAATCTTCTTGTGCCACTCAAAGCTGTCGGCGGGGTCGTCGGTAGTGCAGATCATGCGGACGTTGGACTGCTTGATCAGGTTGCGGCAGGTAAAGCTAGCCTCAGCGAGCTTGGCGTTGGCAAGGTCCCAGACCTCCTGGGCAGTCTTGCCGTTGAGGACGCCCTCGTAGCCAAAGTAGCGCTTAAGCTCCAGGTGGCTCCACTCAAAGACGGGGTTGCCAACGCAGCGACCCAGGGTCTCGGCCCACTTTTGGAACTTCTCGCGAGCAGGGGCGTCGCCAGTGATAAAACGCTCGTCGACGCCGTTGGCACGCATCAGGCGCCACTTGTAGTGGTCGCCGCCCAGCCAAACCTCGGTGATGTTCTCGAAACGCTTGTCCTCCCAAATCTCCTTAGGAGAAATGTGGCAGTGGTAGTCGACGATGGGCATGCCCTCGGCAAAGTTGTGGAACAGCTCCTCGCCGGTCTTGGTGCTCAGCAGGAAATCCTGATCGTCCATAAAGTTTTTCATCAAACAGCCCCTTTGCTGGCAAGGCGGGCGCACGGCGCGCTCGTTATCCTTTAGGTGAACGTTCACTATACTAATCCATTGCACCTCAAAAGGTGAACGTTCACCTAACCACCACGGGGTGAACGGTAGATTTTGCCCGTTCAACGGTTGCTGGAGATGTGACTTGCATGTATTGCGGACTGGTTGGCGTCCCCGATCACCAAACTTGAGCGCTTTTGCTCAGGTGGGTCATGTCCCGACGTACATTTTTGGGAGTATTCAGCATTGGAGCGCGCCGTGCGCCATCCTCAGCGTCCTATTTGGAACGCAGATAGCGCCCGATCGGCATAAAAAGTGCCCCCGATGGCAAATTACGCTATCGGGGGCACTTAAAACAGTCGTTCTGCACCTCATTCAGGGCATGCCAATGCTGAATACTCCCAAAAATGCACGTCGCAAGAGGGGGTACCTGCTCAATCGGCTAAATACCCGCAAGTTCGCAGTAGCGATCGACATTGCTGGCAAATACCATCTCGACGGCGCCCTTCTGGACGGGCACCGTCGGGGTCCTTCCCCACAGCAGATAATCGCCCAGCGTCTTAGCGCCGCGATACGCCAGGCTCGTCGGGTCCTTATAGACAATATTGGTAAAGATACCGCGGCGCAAGGCCAGAGCACTTTCGGGAAACAGGTCGTTGCCGATCACCATGACCTGACCGGCCTTGCCGGTCGAGACGAGCGCGTCGGCAACCACTTCGGAACCAACGGCAAAAACGCTACAGATAAGTTCGGGGGCGTCCGGCGCACTCAAGCGCTTTTCGAGCTCATGCTCGAGTTGTTTGACTTGCGCATGGGCACCTGCAAGATCCTCAACCTGCCATGGAATATCACGTTCGCGCAGGTAATTGTGGAAGGCGCGGGCGGTTAGATAGTGCGAATCGGTATATGGGTCGCCTGTCAAAAGGAGCACGCGGGCGTCGGCCCCAGAAGCATGGACCAGGTTTGCCGCCTGCTCGGCCATAAGGCTGCCTGCCGTCGAATAATCGGCCAAGCTCGCACCCAAACGATTCAAATGCGGACGGTCGCCGTCGACAAGCTCAATCGTCACGCCCGCCTCGGCGATCTGCCCCAAAAGCTCAGTCGCACGATCGTCGCCCGGCGCATAGGCGAGCAAGCCATCAATCTTCTCGCCCACCTGCAGACGCTCGTCGATTTGCTCGAGTGCATCAGCGTAGCCGCCCACGCCAAATTCAACGCGCTCAACCGTAATGCCCCGGTCGATGACCTCCTGTTCAAAGCGATTGCAGCCTTCCCACAGGTAACGGAAAAAGTACGCTCCCTCGCGCGATGCGCGGGGCAGGCAAAACACCAGATTGATATCCTTGCGGCGCAGGCTTGAGGCACTTGTGTTGCGGTGATAGCCCATGGCCTCGGCCTTGGCGTTCACCTTGGCGCGCACGGATTCGCTCACGCCGGCCTTTCCCGTCAGAGCCTTGTGCACGGTATTGATGGAAACGCCAAGCTCGGCGGCTATGTCCTTCATGGTTACGCGAGCGCTCATGCGGTTACTCCGTTATAGATAAGTTGCCAATTAATAGTCCAGTTAACGATACCCCAAAAATACTCTTCGACTCGCCGTGCTCTCCCTCAAATGCACAAAGCGCCCCGCGAACGGATGCCCGCGGAGCGCTTGGATGTCCGGACCTTATTTGATACCGCGACCCAAGTCTTCGGCGATTTTGTCTACGCCCTTAAGTGCAGCGCAGGTCTTTTTGTTGGAGCAATGCCCGGTGCAAACGCCACCCTGAGCGCAGTCGGCGCAGGTGCCCTTGCGGTAGATGCGCACGCACACGGCGACAAACGCAATACCGATTACAGCCAGTACAACAATATCGATAGGTGCCATAGCAAGCCTCCTCTAGTTAACCACAACTTACTTTACCCCATCCTCCACCTACCAATAAGGGACAGATTTATATTGGTCGGTTTTATCTGCGGAAACGTCACATCCCCCCACCAAAAAGCCCGAGTGTCGCTGGGACACCCGGGCTCGTGAAAGGGGTTAATCCTTATTTGGACTTAAGCGGAAACTGCGGCGGAAGCAGTGTTGGTCTCGTCCTCGTCGGTCCATGCATGCTTGGGCATGGGACGGAAGATCTGGAAGAGCATCGCAACCAGCAGCACGATGGCCACAATCGTCCAGATACCAAACTGTCCAAGAACAAGCAGGTTATAGAACTGGTTAATGAACAGGCCGATTACCCAGGCAAAGGCGCACTCGTAACCGATGGCAATCGCGGTCCACTTGCCGGAGTCCATCTGGTTGCGGATGGTGCCCATGGCGGCAAAGCACGGAGCGCACAGCAGGTTGAAAGCGCCAAAGGCAACGCAAGCGCCCATGGTGGGGAACATGCCGGCAAACGCGGTCCACAGGCTCGGGTCGGTCTCGGCGGCGTCGGCCACGGACAGCAGCGAGCCGGCGGTGGCGACGACGTTCTCCTTGGCGACAAGGCCCGAGACGGTCAGCGCAGTTGCCTGCCAGGTGCTAAAGCCGAGCGGGGCGAAGATCCAAGCGACCAGGTTGCCGAGCATGGCAAGCACGGAGTAGTCCATAAACTCCTCGGGGATGCCGTCCATCGCAGGCAGGAAGCCAAAGGAACCGTTGTAGCTACCAAAGTTGGAGAGGAACCAAACCACGACGGTGGAGGCGAAGATGACCGTGCCGGCCTTCTTGATAAAGGCCCAGCAGCGCTCCCACACGTGCAGCGCCCAAGAGCGGATCGCCGGGAAGTGGTAGGCAGGAAGCTCCATAACGAACGGCGTCGGACGGCCAGCGAAGAGCTTGGTCTTCTTGAGCATGAGGCCCGAGGCGATGACGGCAAAGACGCCCAGGAAGTAGAAGAGCGGGCTGATCCACGCGGCGGTGGTGGAAGAATCGCCGATGATGGAACCCATGAGCAGGGCAATGATCGGTAGCTTGGCGCCACAGGGAATAAACGTGGTGGTCATGACCGTCATGCGGCGGTCCTTCTCGTTCTCGATGGTCTTGGTGGCCATGACGCCGGGGACGCCGCAGCCCGAGGACACGAGCATGGGGATAAAGGACTTACCGGACAGGCCAAAGCGGCGGAACACGCGATCCATGATAAAGGCGACGCGGGCCATATAGCCGCAGTCCTCCAGGAAGGACAGCATCACAAAGAGCAGGAACATCTGCGGGACAAAGCCGAAGATGGCGCCCAGGCCGGCGACGATGCCGTCGCAGACCAGCGAATCGACCAGGCCTCCGTCCTCGGTGCCGCCCGCCACAAGGGCGTCGTGCACCATGGTGGTGATACCCGGGACATAGGGGCCGTACTGTGCCGGATCGACCGAGTCGGCATTGTCGCCTGCGGCCTCGACGGCTGCATCGTAGGCGTCGCGACCCTGGCCGAGCACGTACCAACCGTCGGTACCGAAGAGCTGGTCGTTGGTGAAGTCGGTCACCGTGCCGCCCAGGGTGGAAACGGCGATGTAGTACACGCAAAACATGATGACCACAAAGATCGGCAGGCCCAGAATACGGTTGGTAACCACGCGATCGATCTTCTCGGAGGTGCTCATCTTGGCAGGAGCCTTGGTCATGCACTCGTCGATAATGTGCGCGATGACGCCATAGCGCTCACCGGTGATGATGGACTCGGCATCGTCGTCGCAGTCCTGCTCGCACCGGGCGACCAGCTCCTCCACGCGAGCAGCCTTCTCCTTAGTGAGGTTGATGAGTTTACAGGCGTCTGCATCACGCTCGAACAGCTTGACGGCGTAGTAGCGACGCTTGTTGGCGGGAACGCTCGTCGGAAGGTTGTTCTCGATGTGCGTCAGAACGTCCTCGATGGAGGAATCGAACTTGTGCTCCGGCACCTGACCCTTAGAAGCAGCGGACTTTTTGACCTGCTCGAAGAGCTCCTTGATGCCCTTGTTCTTAAGAGCCGAGATCATCATGACCGGACAACCAAGCTTCTTGGAGAGCTTGTCGGTGTCGATCTTGTCGCCATTCTTCTCGACCAGATCGGCCATGTTGAGGGCAACGACC
>DBGBLM010000211.1:0-10940 GCA_048448865.1 Collinsella sp. | reverse complement strand
GCTCAAGAACCTGCTCATATTCAGCTGCAACTCCCTCATCGGCACGGACAACAGGTTCGGGAGGTACTACGGGGAGTGCAGGGCGAGGGGGATGAGGCACAGCAAGGCGCTGAAGGCGGTCGCGAGGAAGAGGCTCAAGGTCATCTACGCGATCATGCGCGACGCCGTCCCGTACGCGGCCTAGCGGGCGGCGGGATCAACCGAAGAGGAAACCAAGCGGGGGCGCCAGATGCCCGGATGCGTCATGCCGAAATGGCGCGAAGCACGCGGTTGACAAAACTATAGAGACACGTCCCAGAAAAATCGCCGGCAAGGTACCAAAAAGCCCCGCGGGCAGGAGGCTGCTCGCGGGGCAAAGAAGAGGGGCTTGTTGGTGGCGGACCGAAGGGTTCGGCATGGGGGTTTCTGCCGCGGTCGCTCTTAAGGCATTACAGCTCGACGAGCTGGCCGGTCTCGGCGGCCTCCTTGATAGCGTTAAGCAGCGTGAGCGTCTTGACATTATCGGCGGGGGTCACGACGGGCTCGACCTCGCGGCGGACAACCTTCACAAAGTGCTTGAGCTGCATCTTGTGCGGCAGTGCCGGGTCGACGGCCGGAATCTCCATCTGCAGCGGCTTGTGCCAGTTGGAGGCGCCGTCGTAGGAGAACTGGTGTAGGCGGGGCAGCGACAGGGCGCCCTTGGTACCGCCGATAAAGTAGGCGTCGGCGTCGAAGGGACGGTACTGCGGGTCCTCGCGAGCGGTGGCCTCCCAGTTCCAGGGGCTGGCGGTGGCGTCGGAGATGGTCATGCTTGCGAGCGCGCCATCGGCAAAACGGACGTTGACCACGGCGGAGTCCTCGGTCTCAAAACCGCGGGCGGCGCTGGACTGCATACCCTGGACGGCAACGGGCTCGCCCAGCAGGTAGCGGAGCAGGTCGACGTCGTGCACCAGGTTGACCAGGATCGGGCCGGCACCCTTCTTGCGGCGCCACTCGACATCGAAATATTCGTCATTCTTATAGATCATGTAGTGGAAGCTCGACACGGTGAGCTTGCCCAGCTCGCCGGACTCGATGATTTCCTTGGCCTTGTTGACGAAGGGGTTGTGGCGACGGTGCTGACCCACGAGCACGGGCACGCCGGCGGTCTCGGCCTCGGCGGCGAAGGCCTGGGCATCCTCCAGGTCGTTGGAGATCGGCTTTTCGACCAGCGGCACGATGTTGCGCTTCACAGCCTCGCGAGCAACGCCCAGGTGCAGGTCGTTGGGGGTGGCGATAATGACGGCCTCGGGCTTGATCTCGTCCATCATCTGGGCGGGATCGGTGTAAAACGGCACGCCGGCGGCCTCGGCCGTGGCGCGGGCGCCCTCAAAGGCGTCGACGATGGCGACGAGCTCGGCCTCGGGCTCCTCGGTGACAAAGCGGATGTGGTTGCGGCCCATGGCGCCGGCGCCGATAACGGCAATGCGGACGGGGTTGAGCTCAGACATTTCGACTCCTTAATACTGGTGACCGGTGGAATGCGACAAAGGGGCTGTCCCTTCGTCGCATCGGTAAAACTAGGCGGACTTCTTCTTGCTGTCGGAGACCATCATGTAGACGGTGAGCACGACGGCGATGGCGGCGATCACAATAGCGCCGTAGAAGGACTGCTGGTAGGCGGCGCTGCCGGCCTCGGCGTGATACAGCACGGCGGTGATGGGCTGGCTGATCCAGGTGGAAGCGGCGTAGCCCAAAAACATGATGCCGTAGTTGACGCCGATGTTGCTGGTGCCAAAGGCGCCACCGGTGAGCGGCGGGTAGATGACGAGCAGGGCGCCAAAGCTAAAGCCGAGCAGAGCGAGCGCCACAAAGAACATGGCCTGCGTAAAGCTCATCGACATGATGACGAGTGCGACGATGGTGACGACAAGGCTGATGAGCAGCGACTTATAAGCGCCGAGCTTGTCGATGATCTGGCCAAAGGACAGGCGGCCGACCAGGTTGGCGCAGGTGTTGACGGAGACCACCACACCGCCGAGGGCGACGGCCGCGGCGCTCGTGGGATCGGCGAAGAGCTGGACGGCGGCGATGGAGGCAACCTTGCCCACGAGCAGAGTACCGGCGGTGGCGGCAAAGGCGAAGGTGATGATGAGGACCCAGAAGCGCGGGGTCTTGACCATCTCGCCCGGGGTGAGGTCGCCGAAGGTGCCGGCGTGCGCGCCGCCCTTGGGGGCCTCGAAGCCCTCGGGCAGCCAACCGGCCTCGGGGGCCTTCAGGAACAGGGCGGAGGCGGCGATCATCACAAAGAAGATGACGCCGAGCGCCTTAAGGGCGCCAAAGATACCCAGGCTCGGGATGAGCAGCGAGGCGAGCACTGGGGACAGTACGGCGGGACCGGCGGTCGAAGCGGCCAGGGTGATGCCGGAGGCGAGACCCTTCTTGTCGATGAACCACTTTTGGCCGGTGGTGAGCGCGGGGTTGTAGCCCAGGCCGTTGCCGATAGCGGCGACGAGCGAGAACCACAGGTAGAACTGCCACGGCTCGGTGACGGTGCCGGACATGAACCAGCCCACGCCGTAGCACACGGCGGCGGCGATCACGACGTTGCGCGGGCCGATCTTATCGGAGATGCGGCCGGCGAAGATGCCCGTCACGGCCATGATGGTCTGAAAGACCGGGAAGGCCCAGGTAAGAGCGCTCGACCACTCGGGGTAGACGGCGAGTAGGTTCTTGCTCACGACGGAATACAGCGCGATGGAGCTGATGAAGAACATGGTGACGCACGCGGCGGAAAGCACGACGGCGCGACCCTTGTTGGAGTTGGTGGAAGCCATTGGACTCTTTCTAATCGATACGGGGGAGGAGCGGGCGTGTCCGCGGGGCCTCCCTGTCAGGTTGGTTTACTGGTCAGTCGGCTTTGCGACGCCGGACTCATCGGACCAAAGCTCGACACCCTTGTTCTTAAGGTAGTTGTCGGCATAGGCTCGGCGGCCGCCGGGCTTGGCGGTGAGGTCGCCCATCATGTTGGAGAAGCCGCCGTCAACCTTGATGGCGTCGCCGGTGGTAAAGTCCGAGCGCTTGGACGCCAGGAACATGACGGCGTTGGCGATATCGCTGACCTCGCCGATGCGGCGCGTGGCGATCAGACGGCTGCGGCTCTTCTCGACCTCGGGGTCGGCGTAGAAGTTGGCCGACATCGGGGTCTTAACGAAGCAGGGCTCGACGCAGTTAGAGCGGACGCCGTAGGGGCCCCACTCGGCGGCGAGCATCTTGGACATCATGTTGACGCCGGCCTTGGTGGAGCTGTACACGCCCGAGAACGTCTCGGGGGAGTGGCTGGCGACGGTCGAGATGTGCACTAGGCGACCCTGGCCGGCCTTGATCATCTCGCGACCAAAGCGCTGCGAGGTGATGAAGTAACCGGTGAGGTTGACGTTGAGCACCTGCTCCCAGTCGCTCAGCGGCAGGTCCTCCATGGCGGCGAAGCGCAGGATGCCGGCGGTGTTGACGAGAACGTCGACGCGGCCGAAGTCGGCGATGGTGGCATCGACGGCGGCCTGAACCTCGGCCTCGTCGGTGGCGTTCATCTTGTAGCCCTCGGCGTGGATGCCAAACTCGGCGGCGAGGTCGGCGGCTGCGGCCTTGACCTTCTCTTCGTCCAGGTCGAGCAGAACGACGTTGGCGCCATTGCGGGCGAACTCGCGGCAAATCTCGACGCCCATACCGCCGAGCGCGCCAGTCACGGCGCAGACATCGCCCTCGAGCTTAAGCCAGTTGCTCATAGGAACTTCCCTTCTTGTCTTCTTGTGCCTCCCGGTGGGTCGCTCCCATTAACCGACCCACGTGGTTTTCGCTGGTTATCGTATGCTTTGCATTTGCGCAGGTGAATTGCATATTTGTTAGAATGGCGTTAACCGTAGGTTTATAGCTTGCAAGACGATGCGCCTTTAATTGAGTGTGTGACCTGCCAAAACAACCCCCTTCGGCAGTTCATTGCCATGCGTCTGGAAACAGGAGATTGACGTGTACGATCGACGACTCGAGGCCATATCGGCCGCCGCGGAGCTGGGAAGCTTCTCACGTGCGGCGGCAAAATTGCGCGTGTCGACCCCGGCGCTCGTCAAACAGGTGTCGGGTTTCGAGGCCGAGTTTGGCATCACGTTGTTCGAGCGCTCGCATTCGGGTGTTAAGGTGACGCCGGCGGGCGCTCTGCTGGTGGACGACGCGCGCTCGATCATGCGGCAGTCCGAGGACGCGCTGCGCCGCGCCCGACGCGCGGCGGGCGATGGCGGTGCTGTGCGTCTGGGTGTGTCGATGATGTGCCCGGGGCACCAAACGCTGTCGATGTGGTCGGGCGTACACGAGCTGGAACCGTCGCTGCGATTTGAGATCGTGCCGGTAAGCGACCTCTATGACGAGCGCGAGACCGTCATGCGCAGCCTCGGTCGTGAGGTCGATGTGGTGCAGTCGAGTTTTTCGACCCCGCGCTGGGGTGACGCCTGCCAAAAGCTCCGCATTGTCAACGTGCCGTTTTATATCGACCTGCCGCGCACGAGCCCGCTGGCGCGCAAGAATCGCATTACGGTCGCCGACTTGGAGGGTATGCGTCTGCGCGTGCTCCGCCACGGCAACGACGCTATGGACAGCCTGCGTATCGATCTTTTGGCAGACGGCGGCGTGGACGTGATCGATGTGGATAGCTTCGACTTTGCGCTCTTTAACGAGGCGGAGGAAAAGGGTGACGCGGTGCTCACCTGCGGCGCATGGTCGGGGGTGCACCCGGCCTTTGTGGGCGTACCGTTCCTGTGCGGCCGCGAGGTGCCGGTCTTTTTGCACTATCCGCTCGAGCCGACCCTCCAAGTACAAAAATTCATCAACGCCATGGCACAACTTCTCAAATAGCCAAAAGAGTCCCGTCCCAAATTAGCTACCCTTTGCTACGGGTTTAGCGGTCCTCGCGTTGCGGCCCGGCTGCCTCGGCTGTCTTTACGCGGTTCTTGTCGATGTACATGTTTTTGTCGGCCTGGGAAAAGAGCTCGCGCATCGTAGGCGGTTCATCAAAATCACTGGAAAGCGCATAGCCCACCGCATAGCTGATAGGCATGTCGGGATGAGTCTCGGAATACTCGTTCACGTTCGCGCGAACCCGAGCGAGACAGGACTCCACGGCAGCTCGATCGGTATCTCGCAGCACTGCGATAAACTCATCGCCGCCGTCGCGACCCACAAAGCAGGTCTCGGACGCCACGCACCCCAGCTGCTGGGCAAAAGAACGGATGTATTCGTCGCCCTTCTCGTGGCCGAAGTTGTTATTGACCGTATGCAGATTGTTAAGGTCGAAGACGCACACCGCAACGGGCGCCTCCGCGGAGACAGGCCGCTCCTGCCCCAAGATCTCCTCGCACTTGTTCTTGTTGGGCAGTCCCGTGGCTTCGTCGAGATAGACTTTGCTCTGCAGCTCGCGGTTGAGCGCGGCAGTGCGCACCGCGCGAACAAGTTCGACCGCAAAGGTCGCCACCAAGCCCACGATGTCGATGATCACCAAGCCCTCGAG
Source organism: Collinsella sp. (assembly GCA_048448865.1). GTDB lineage: Bacteria > Actinomycetota > Coriobacteriia > Coriobacteriales > Coriobacteriaceae > Collinsella. Next base: position 5,425 of record DBGBLM010000211.1, on the reverse strand, counting down.
ATAGTTGAGCGCCGACGCCTTCTCCTGAGAGTAGTCCTCTGCGAGTCGTGTGGCATCGTCACAAATACCAAAGAACTCCTCGCTCATCGCGATGATATCGGTGCTCTCGTAGCCGACTTCGCGCAAACGGGCAATCTCGGCGCAAAGCTCATCAAAATAATTTGCAAGCTCGGTCATCTTTGCCTGATACTCGTCGTCGTCGAGACGGACGAGGTTGAGGTCGTCACTTCCGTAACGCAAACCGTTGATGTATGAATCCACGGCTTTGAGCAGGTCATCTTGAGGCAGGCCCGCGTCCTCGAGCTTAACGATTCGCTGCGTGGTACCGCGCACCAGACCGGCGTAGTTGACCACGCGCGCCGTGCCCTGGATATCGGAGACGAGCAGCATAACATTAATGAAGAAGAAGATGAGAACTGCCGTGAGCACCATCATGAGCAGGCGCACCGCCTGGCTGGCCTTCTTGGCGACAGAAGTATTCACAAGTTCACTCTCTCAAATGGCAAAAGCGCAGGTGGCACCCAGCGTGCTGAAATTCACGTGAGGTCAACTCTACCATATGGGCCAACAGCCTCAAACTGTAGCAGACGCTCGTCCAAATTGGCGTGACGCTTGTCTTGTTGTTCTTGACCTGGCCGCGCTATCGGACATGCTTCTGGTCTTGGATCACCATGGGAAAGCTCATCCCGTTTTGTGCGTCTAGAGTGGGATGCGGCTTCCCAAAGGTGCCGTTAGGGGAAACTACATCCCGGTTTACCCCCTTGAAATGGGATGCCGTTTCCCGGAGGGGGTCCAGCGGGAAACGGCATCCCATTCTGGGCCCGAAAAGTGGGATACGGTTTCCGGCCGGCATGAAAAAAGCCTCCGCAGCTCGTGTGGCTGCGGAGGCTTTATTCGTTGCGGCGCATTGTGTTTGGGTCGCTGAGATGAGTCGATTTGCCCCGAAAGAGGAGGGCATTGACCTTAGGGTCATGCCCGACGAATGAGCGGCAAATCGGCCATCTCGGCGAGCCGAACTACTCCAGCTCAAACGCTCCGGTATAGAGCTGGTAGTAATATCCGCGCTTGGCGATCAGCTCGTCGTGGTTGCCGCGCTCGATGATGCGGCCGTGGTCCAGGCAGATGATCGCGTCGGAGTTGCGCACGGTGGACAGACGGTGTGCGATGACAAACGTCGTGCGGCCCTCCATGAGCTTATCCATGCCCGCCTGCACGATGGCCTCGGTGCGGGTGTCGATGGAGCTTGTGGCCTCGTCCAGAATCATCGCCGGCGGATCGGCGACGGCAGCGCGGGCGATCGAAATCAGCTGGCGCTGGCCCTGCGACAGCTGTGCGCCGTTGCCGGTGAGCATCGTGTCGTAGCCGTCGGGCAGGCGGGTGATAAAGTCGTCCGCGCCCGCGAGCTTGGCCGCCGCGATGCACTCCTCGTCGGTGGCGTCCAGGTTGCCGTAGCGGATGTTATCCATCACGGTGCCGGTGAACAGGTTCACGTCCTGCAGCACCACGCCCAGCGAGCGGCGCAGATCGGCCTTGCGGATCTTGTTGACGTTGATGCCGTCGTAGCGGATCTTGCCGTCGGCGATGTCATAGAAGCGGTTGATGAGGTTGGTGATGGTCGTCTTGCCCGCACCGGTGGCGCCGACAAACGCGACCTTCTGGCCCGGCTTGGCAAACACGGACACGCCGTGCAGCACCTCGTGGTCGGGCGTGTAGCCAAAGTCGACGTTGTCCATGACCAGGTCGCCGCGCAGCGGTACGTACTCGATCTCGCCGGTTGCGCGGTGCGGATGTTTCCACGCCCACATGCCGGTGTGGTGGTCGGCCTCCTCGAGCTGCCAGGTGTCGGGGTTCACCTGCGCGTTGACGAGCGTCACGTAGCCTTCGTCGGCCTCGGGCTCCTCGTCGATGAGCTCAAAGATGCGGTCGGCGCCGGCGAGGCCCATGACCACGGCGTTGATCTGCTGCGAGATCTGACCGATCTGTCCGCAGAATTGCTTGGTCATGTTGAGGAACGGCACCACGACGGCGATGGACAGTGTCATGCCCGAGATGCTCAGGTTGGGCACGCCGAGCGCCAGGAAAATGCCGCCTGCCAGTGCGACCAGCACGTAGAGCAGGTTGCCCAGGTTCATAAGGATAGGCATGAGGATGTTGGCGTACATGTTGGCCTTCTGCGAGACCTCGAAGAGCTTTTCGTTGCGCTCGTCAAAATCGGCCTCGGCGGCAGACTCGTGGCAGAATGCCTTGACGACTTTCTGGCCGTTCATGACTTCCTCGATATGGCCCTCGACCACGCCGAGCTCGGTCTGCTGCGCAATAAAGAAACGCGCGGAGTTGGAGCCGAGCAGCTTGGTCATAAAGGTCATAAAGGCGACGCCTGCCACAATGACCAAGCACATCCAAACGCTGTAGTACAGCATGATAAAGAACACCGTGACGATGACGATGGTCGTCATGAGCAGGTTGGGCAGCGACTGGCTGATCATCTGACGCAGCGTGTCGATGTCGTTGGTGTAGTGGCTCATGATGTCGCCGCGCTGGTGCGTGTCGAAGTAGCGAATCGGCAGGTCCTGCATGCGGTTGAACATCTTCTCGCGCAGCTTCTCGAGCGAGCCCTGCGTGACGATGGCCATGGCGCGGTTCCAGAACAGCGAGGACAGGATGCCGACGCCGTAGATGCAGGCGAGGGTGGTCACGAGCTGTGCGATCTTGGGCTGTGCGGCTTCCCAATCGCCCGACTGCCACGATTCGCTAATAATCTGCAGGGCGCTCTGAAGGAAGGTCGCGCCGATGGAGTTGATGATGGCGCAGAGCACCACGCCGACGACGACGAGGGGCAAAAGCACGGGGTAGAAGCCAAAGAGCGTCTTGATGAGGCGCGACATGGTGCCGCCCTTGCGGTTGAGCGCGCGCTCGGCGGTCGTTGCCTTACTCATGTGCCTCGCCTCCTTCCTGGTCTGAGCTTGCGTTGCGGATGTCTCGGTGTCGGCCTCGTCGGCTCCTTCGCCTTCGGAAGACATCTTGTTTTGCGAGGTGAAGGTCTCGCGGTAGATCTCGCTCGTCTTGAGTAGCTCGTCATGGCTGCCGATCTGAGCGATGCGGCCGCCCTCCATGACGATGATGCGATCGGCGTCCTGCACGGAGCTGATGCGCTGGGCGATGATGAGCTTGGTCGTGTTGGGCAGATAGCTTGCCAACCCTGCGCGGATCTTGGCGTCGGTCTTGGTGTCGACGGCGCTGGTGGAGTCGTCCAGGATCAAGATCTTGGGGCGACGCAGCAGAGCGCGCGCAATGCACAGGCGCTGCTTCTGACCGCCCGAGACATTGGAGCCGCCCTGCTCGATCCAGGTGTCATAGCCCTTGGGGAAGCCGTCGACAAACTCGTCGGCGCAGGCCAGATGTGCCGCCTCGCGGACTTCCTCGTCGGTGGCGTTCGGGTCGCCCCAGCGCAGATTCTCGGCGATGGTCCCGCTAAACAGCACGTTTTTCTGCAACACCATGGCCACTTGGTGGCGCAGGGCGTCCAGCTCGTAGTCGCGCACGTCCATGCCGCCCACGCGCACGGTGCCTTCGGTGGCGTCGTACAGGCGGGCGATGAGGTTTACGAGCGTGGACTTGGCCGAGCCGGTGCCGCCGATGATGCCGATGGTCTCGCCGCTCTTAATGTGCAGGTCGATATCGTCGAGCGCCTGGCGCTTCGCATGCGCGGAATACTTAAAGCTCACGTGGTCAAAGTCGATGGAACCGTCGGCGACCTCGAGCACGGGCTCGGCGGGATCGGCGATCGTGGGCTCGGCGGCTAGCACCTCGGTAATGCGGTGCGCCGATTCGTCGGCCATGGTCACCATGACAAAGATCATCGACAGCTGCATCAGGCTCATAAGGATCTGGAAGCCATAGGTAAAGATCGAGGAGAGCTGGCCCACGTCGAACAGCGTACCCTGGCTCGTGATAATGAGCTTGGAGCCCAGGTAGATGATGACGACAAACGCGCCGTTGACGCAGATGTTCATTATGGGGTTGTTAAAGGCCAGCAGCTTCTCGGCGCGGGTGAAGTCCATCTGGACGTCGCGTGCGGCGGTCGCGAACTTCTCCTTCTCAAAGTCTTCGCGCACATAGCTCTTGACCACGCGCATGCCGGTGACGTTTTCCTCGACGGACTCGTTAAGGGCGTCGTACTTGTGGAACACGCGCGAGAAGATGGGGCGCACCTTAAAGATGATAAAGAACAGTCCAAAGCCCAGCAGCGGAATGATGACCAGGTAGACCATGGCGACGCTGCCGCCCATGATGAATGCCATGGTAAAGGCGAAGATCAATACCAACGGCGCGCGCACGGCGATGCGGATGATCATCATAAAGGCCTGCTGCACGTTGTTGATGTCGGTGGTCAGACGCGTGACGAGCGAGGAACTCGAGAACTCATCGATGTTGGCAAAGCTGAACGTCTGGATCTTGTAGAACAGGTCGTGACGCAGGTTCTTGGCGAAGCCGCAACTCGCGTGGCTGCAGGTGACGCCGGCAGCGGCGCCAAAAGCCAGCGATGTCAGCGCGATGAGCACCAAAAAGCCCGCGGTGGGAAGCATCTCGGCTACGGTGGCGCCGTCTTTGATGGCGTCGATCAGGTTGGCGGTGATAAATGGAATCAGCATCTCGCAGAGCACCTCGCCAAGCACGAGCAATGGCGTGGCAACAGTGACTTTCATATAGTCGCGGATGCTGCCCATGAGGGTTTTAATCATCCAGTTCCTCCCAGGTTACGCGGATTTTATCGAGCATTTCGGCGAGGTCCTCGCGCTCGTCATGGGTGAGCGCGCTAAAGGCCCGTTCTCTAAAGCGGATGCGGGCCGCCTGGTCGATGCGGGCGTTTTCCCGGCCGGTTTCGGTCAGGCGAATGGTGAGTTGCCGTCGATCCTTGGGGTTACGGCTGCGTTCAATGAGGCCGTTGACCTCGAGCTTGGACAGGATCTCGGAAAGCGACCCCGGCTTGAGGTCAAAGTGCATGCCGAGTTCCTGCTGCGACATCTCGCCGCCGGGCTGCTTGGCCAGCAGGCAGATAATGGGTGCCTTGCCGGATATGCCGCCACCATGAAAATGCATGTAATGGCCGCAAAAGCCCAGCCCATGGAGGATTCTCTTGGCGAGACGGTCCTCCTTGGACTGGGTTTCGGGCTCGTCTGCCGGCCGTGAGGGGTCGCCGCCGGGTTCATGCGGATAGGCGAGTGGTTCAACACACATATCTAAGCTTCGCTCCTTTCTTTAGTTAGGTAGTGGAATTGTTTTGTGCCTAACTAATTTAGGAGCGTGAGAAATCAATGTCAAGGTACCAAACTAGTGGTTACGCGGTTTTACCAAACCGCGTACCGGCTCGACGCTGCAAACCCGCCAGAGCGGCAATCTGCCTTTCAACTTCGGCGGCATGACC
>DBGBLM010000210.1:0-12461 GCA_048448865.1 Collinsella sp. | reverse complement strand
GCGTGGATCAGGTAGACCTCGAGGTCGCGGTCGCCGAACTTGTTCATGAGGTACTCGAGCTGCATGAGCTCGTCCCAGGTGCCGCCGACGCCCATCAGGAACACGGCGTCGTAGCCCTCGTCGGCGACCTTGTCGGCGAGCGCGGTCATCTTCTTGCCGGTCTCGTAGAGCGCCTTGCCGTCCTCGAGATAGCCCTCCTGGTCGAAATGCATGATCTCGATCTTCTCGGTTTCCTTCATTTGTCTCTCCTTTCTGGGGTTGTTTCCACATCCCCCATGCCAACGGGCATCAAAACCCGCTTACATTCCGTAACACTCGGCCGCTTTGGCCTTAAGCGCATTGACTGACTCTTCGTAGCCCTCTGCCTTGACCTCCATTTGCTTGGAGACGGCATCAAGATACGGGTGCACGTCCCATGACTTCAGACGCTCGGCTATCATGGCCGCAATCGTCTGGAAGAACACAAGATTGGGAATTGCGCTGAGCAGCGGAGCCACCTGAGACACCGCAACCTCGTGAGCCCTACCCTTGGGATGGGCCGTGAGCAGCACCGTTTTTGTCGTAACGTTCGATAGCGCATCAGCGATATTCGCAAGACGCTCCGACCCCTGCGGATCGTCGACGATAAACACCAGATAGCCCGGAACGATCTGCATCTCGGGACCGTGGACGAACTCCTCGCCTTCGTGATGCATGGCAGGAATCTTGATGGTCTCGCTCAGCTTGAGGGCCGCCTCTTCGGCAACGCCATAGTTGGGGCCGTTGCCGACGACCATGGCGGGCGTGTGCTCAGAAAGCTCGAGCATGTGGTCTTGGACATATGCCTCGGCGGTCTTGCACATCACGGCATTGGCATGGATAGCCTCGCGCAGGTCGTCAAGACGCTGGGCAACGCCCTTGGCGTCAATCGTTCCGCGCGCCTGACCGCCGTAAATGCCAAAGAGCACCAGGTACTCAACGAGCACCTCGACGCCCAGAGTCACAAAGTCCACCGACTCGACGCCCACACCGTAGTCAAGAACGATGTCAGCGTGTTCCTTGATGGGTGCCTCGACGTTTGCCGTGAGCGCAACTGCAGCCATATCGTGTGCGCGCATGTAATCGAGCGCCGCAATCGTATTGGTCGAATAGCCACTCTGCGAAACGGCAATGTTGAGCACATGCTGCGGATAGGTGTGTTCAAAATCGACGAAGGCCTCGGGCGTCACAACGGACACCTGCATTTGCAGGGCATCTTGCAGGTAATCGCGGGCGCAATCGGCGGCATGGCGCGACGAACCCGAAGCAACGATGCGCAGCGCGTCAAAAGAACCGGACTGGAAAATATCAACGAGCTGCGCTACCAGCTCAGACGAACGCTCGAGGTTCTCCCCCATACGCACATGGGCAAGCTGAACGTAATCGAGCATCTTCATCGTCTCACCTCGTAACAAATCATTAGTATTTGATACCAATCACAGTTACAGGTTACGGCTTTTTGATACCTCTTTGTCGATTAATTTATCCCCATCGGCGAACGGTCGATTTTGAGCCCTGTAAGGTTGTATATACAGCTGACCCAACGATCAAAACTGGTTAGTTTCCCAGCCGTTATTCACAGAATACCAGCTAGTACGTATAGGTGTAGCCGCCCGTATCGCCACGATTGAAGGACTTTACATACTCGATAGCCTGACCGCTCGCGTCATAGCTCACGCATTCCAAAAGCAAAACAAGATCGCCCTGTTCCAGTCCAAGGAGGCCGGCATCTCGTGCGCCCAGCGCTTCGATATCGAGCTTTTCCTGTGCCATGACTGGCTTTCGGCCCAGCATCTCATAGGTCTCGTACAAACTGAAGACCGACACGTCAATATCTTCGATGGTTGGGAACAGCAGGCAGGGAATCAGCGCCGTCTCAATCGATACGGGGCTACCGTTTATGCAGTTCAGGCGTCGAACGGAATAGAGCAGGTCGTCCTCGGCGATGCCAAACAGGTCGGCGTAATATGGCCCCGCATAACGCTTGGAACGCGCGAGAATACGGACGGACGGCTCGCCGCCCGAAGCACGGACCGATTCACGGAAACCGACCGTGCGTTCAAAAAAAGCAGGTACTTTCTGCGCCACAAAGGCACCTTTTCCCCGAACACGGCGAATCTGCCCGCGCCGAACCAGCTCATCGACAGCGCTTCGGATGGTCAAGCGTGTCGTACCAAATTCCTCGGCAAGGTCTTTTTCGGACGGAATCATGGAACCCGTGGGATATATACCGCGCTCGATACGTTCCTCGATGCGGCGTCGAATGCGCATATAAACCGGGGTGGCATCTACTGTTTCAGCCATTGTTCACCTGCCACGCTCCTCATGCCGTTCTCTTCGCCGTTATCGGCAAAGCGGAACTTTGTGGGCAAAATCACCGATTTGCAATGCTCCACAAAACGCATGTCCTTATCAAATTCGATCGAGCTCTCATAGAACACCGGCGTTCCCTCTTCTTGCTGGAGCAGCTCGGCCTCTTCGGCGTTCAAACGCGAGATGGAGATATGCTCACGTCCATGCTCAACACGCACGCCACCTTCTTTGAGCAAGACATCGTAAAGGCTCTCACACTCAAAATCGTGCTCGGGAAGCGCGGGGCACAGGGACAGGTTAACGTGAGCGGTCTCGATTGACGCCGGCTCGCCCTCTATAAGTCGAATGCGCTGCATGCGGAGTAAAGGAGCGCCCACAGCCACCCCAAGCTTGTCGGCAAGCGCCTCATCCGCCTCGATGGTCCCGGTGGAAACCAGACGAGAAGAGGGGTGCAGGCCGGCAGTCCGCACAGCATCGGAAAAGTTATACGTTTCCTGGAAGATATTCAGCGGCTTGGGAGGAAACACATACGTACCCGATCCGCGACGGCTCTCGAGCGTTCCACACGAGATGAGCCGCGTGATACCGGCGCGCAACGCCGTACGCGAAACGCCAATCTCTTCGCACAGCACGCGCTCAGCCGGCAGGCGATCGCCGCCGGCAAGCTGGTGGTGCTGGATATACCAAAGAATTCCCTCAACAGCACGATCTTTGGGGGGAATTGCATAAGATTCGCCTGCCATTGCACAGACTCCTCATTCAGAAACGTATGCCGCCAAAATTAGACCAGCCCTCCCATGGCATCAAATTCGGCCTTGATCTTCTCGGCTACATTCCGATACGACTTATATAGACTTGAATCGCGTTTGACTTCGTCGGTCATAACGGGAATCTCTAATTTGGAAACCTCGTCTTTTCCCGTCTGAACCGCCACAACAACGCCCATACCAAGACACATATTACGCTTGGCGGCATTCATTTTTGCCGCCTTAGCGGGATTTGCCAGGATACGCTGGGCAAATTCCTGTTTTGAGACCACTTCCTCGGCCTCCGGATCGCCCGCCTCGGCTACTTCGCACTGCAACACGTCCGCATAGTCAAAAATCTTAGGCTCTGCACCACGCTGATGCACGGCCCACTTGCGGCGCGTGGCATCCTGGTAGATAGCCGGCAAAAACGTAAACCGCGGCGGGTCCAAAATCGTATCCGTGATGGTAAACACATCGGGGTCAAAGGCATCCTGCGGGTTTTTCTTCTTGAACAGCCCCATATCAGCCTCCCGTACTAGCATTAAACAACTCAAGCTGAATATAGCACCAATTTCAAGCCGCTGCCTTACCCTATCGGTACGCGGCGTCTATGGCTCGCCCAGCGGAAAAGTTCACGGACGAGGGCCGGGGAGGCATACTTTGTTTTGAGAAGTGGGCTCCGCGAACTTCTCAAAACAAAGTATGCCTCCCCGGCCCCGCCGGCAAATAACGGACACTCCGCATGCAATCTATGCAAACAAACAAGTGCGCTTAGCTATATTCGGTAAGATCAAGCACACTGCCCTTCACGATAAGCGCCGGTTCCAGAACGACCTCTTCGGCACGCTTACCGCCCCTACCGGCAAGACGCTTGGACATGCAGGCAAAAGCATGCTCCGCAAGGACACCGGGATCCTGCTCAATCGCAGTCAGCGCCGGCTCAAAGAGAACGTCGGCCGCCGAGTTGTCATAGCTTACGACCGAGATATCGCCTGGGATGCTCTTCCCCATCTCGTGCAAGCGCTTGAGCAGACCGAGGGCAATGTTATCCGAGCTTGCAAACACGGCGGTGGCATCGGTTGCAAGCACGGCCTCCGAGGCCTCGTAGGCGCTCGGGATGTAATATTCGCTCTCAAACTCCAGGCGCGCGTCGATGGGCAGTCCCACCTCGCGCAGCGCGCGCTCGTAACCGGCGAGTCGCTTGCGGCCCGTATTGGAGCGACGCGCGTTAACCAGACAGGCGATGCGGCGATGACCCTGCTCAATCAGATACCGCGTAGCCATGTAGCCGCCCATCTCGTGGTCGAACATCACCTTGTCGCACTCGAGTCCCTCAATGGCACGGTCGACCATCACGGCAGGGATAGGCAGATGGCTCACTTCCTCGCGCAGGGCGCGATCGTCGGAGAACTCGTCACCCACCACCAGAAAGACGCCGTCGACGCCGCGCGTCACCAGCTGGCGTAGCAGTTCCAGATCGTCATCGGCGCTTCCACCCGAGCTGGTAATAAAGAGTGCATAGCCGTCTTCACGGCAGCGCTTTTCCAAGCTGCCGGCGAGCGAGGCAAAAAAGCGACTCTCGATATTGGGAACGATCAGGCCTAAGGTGCGCGACTCGCGCATGACCAAACTACGCGCAATCTGGTTAGGAACATAGTGGTTGCGCGCCGCGACCTCCTTGATGAGTTTGCGGTTTTCTTCCGAGATGCGACAGGGCCGATTATTGAGCACAAGCGAGACCGACGAGGGGGAAAGCCCCACCTCCTGGGCGATCTGCTTGAGGGTGACTTTGTTGGCCATCTCGCTCCTTCCGGGTTTACGCGCAATCTCTTGAAAGTATAGCGACCGCCCCTCTACCTCGGTGATAAACACTTTACCAATCCGGTAGACGGCTGTTTTATCGCCGCCAGCGCACCAAATCCGTCCGGGTGGGGTATATTGCAATCGATTGATGACAACGACCACCAAAAGGCGGATATTCGTATGCACGAGAACGACTTTTTTAACGAGGACCTGCTGTGCGCGCTTGCTGGCGTTGCCGGCGAGGACAACGTGCTGATGAGCGAGCCCATGCGCGAGCACACCACGTTTAAGATCGGCGGCCCGGCCGACGTCTTTGTCACGCCCGATACCGAGCAGGGCCTCGTCGCCACGCTCGACACCTGTTATCGCTGCGACCTGCCGCTCACCATCGTGGGCAACGGCTCCGACCTGCTCGTCGGCGACAAGGGTATCCGCGGCGTCGTCGTGGCGTTGGGCGAAGGCCTCTCCGACATTACGGTCGACGGTACGCACGTCACGGCGGCGGCCGGCGCCTTGCTTTCCGATGTCGCCGCGGCGGCAGCCGAGGCCGGTCTCACCGGCATGGAGCCCATCTCGGGCATCCCCGGATCGGTCGGCGGCGCCTGCTACATGAACGCCGGCGCCTACGGTGCCTGCATGGCAGACGTGCTGGAGTCTGTGCGCGTCTACAAGCCCGCCCGCATGCTCGACGACGGCACCCGCGGCAGCGGCAACATCATCGAGTTCGATGTCGATGAGCTCAACCTGGGCTATCGCAAGAGCCGCATCGCCGACGACGGCTTTATCGTGCTTTCGGCCACTTTCAATCTCGCCCCGGGCAACGCCGCGATGATCAAGGCCGACATGGACGACTACCGTCAGCGTCGCGAGGACAAGCAACCGCTCGACATGCCGAGTGCCGGCTCCACCTTCAAGCGCCCCGAGGGTTACTTTGCCGGCAAGCTCATCATGGATGCCGGCCTGCGAGGACACGCCGTTGGCGGCGCGCAGGTAAGCGAAAAGCACTGCGGCTTCATCGTCAACGCCGACCACGCCACCGCCGCCGACGTCGACGAACTCATCCGCCACATCCAGGCAACCGTCAAAGACCAATTCAACGTAGACCTAGAACCCGAAGTCCACCGAGTAGGCGAATTCCTCTAAAAAAGAAGGCCCCGAAAGGGGCCTTCACCATATTTATTCAGATAACCCAGTCCGGTGTGTCGCGCTCAGGACCCGAGAGGGCCGCGTGCCCGCCCGCAATATATTTGATTGATCGCGAGTTCCGCACGCAAAGAAGGCCACTTAATGTGGCCTTCGTCTTGCGCAGGACTGCCCGAGCAGGCAATCAAATATATTGCGGGCGGGCACGCGGCCTAGTCGGCTTTACGACAGCGCAATACCGCCAAGCCAGCCCCAACGCACGCCAGAGCCAGTACCATAAAAGCTAATGAACGAATCGAGCGACTTCGATGTAATGGCACCCTCGTTGCTCATAACGATGCCGCCGCCAACGTAGATACCCACATGACCGTAGATAAGGCCCGGAGCACCCGTGCCGCTGTGCGAGGAATCGGCCATGATCATGCCCACCTGCAGCGCCGAGCGGTCGGAGCTATAGCACCAGGCGTTAAACATGTCGCACGCATTGCCTCCAAAGTAGCCAACGCCGGCGTTACGGAAGACATTGGTGACCCACGCCGCGCACCAGTTCTGACCCGGCGAAGGCGTGGAGTAGCACGCGTTGACGACAGCCTGCTGCTTGCCCGAGCCGGCATTCTGCTGCGGAGTTCCGGGCGCGTACGATCCACCACCCGAGCTCGAACCACCCGAGTAGGAATTGTTCTTGTTCGCGGCAGCCGCGGCAGCGGCAGCCTTCCTAGCGGCCTCCTCAGCCTGGGCGGCAGCGAGGATCTCGGAATCGCGCTGAGCCATGAGCTCCTTGACGTCGTCGGAAAGACCGTTCAGCACGGTCTGGACTTCTTGCTGCTTGGCCTGCATGTCCTGCATCTGGGCAGTCTGCTGGTCCTTGAGCTTCTCTAAGTCGGCCTTCTGCGACTCGAGCTCGGTCTTTTGCGCATCGAGCTCTTCCTGGATGGTCTGAATGTCCTCGATGGCGTCGCGGTCGCTCTTGTTGATCTTCTCAACGTAATGCGCGTTGGCGACGAGTTCCTCAAACGAGCCAGAGGCCAGCAGCAGCGACAGGATGTTCGTGCCGCCGGACTTGTAGCTGGCGGCCACGCGATCGGAAAGGTCGTTGCGCTTCTTCTTGAGCTCGGCCTTCTTTTCATCGATCTGGGCCTGCGTGTCGTCAATCTTGCCCTGGACATTCTCGATGTCGTTGAGGGTCTGGGCATTCTTGTTGGCCAGCGCCGCATACTCATTTGCGATGCTGTCGAGCTGGGCCTGAACCTCGTCGAGCTGGGCCTGGGCGGCATTCAGTTTATCGGTGGTTTCTTTGGAAGCCTCCGCCGCATGGGCGCGAGTGGGCAGGCCAAAAAGAACTGCCGCAGAAGCGGCGCCGAACAGGGCCTTGAGGGCAGTGCGGCGCGAGAGCTCCTGGGAAAGGATGGAATCGCTGTTTGGTGACATATGTACTCCGTTACATGCTTATTTATATGTCGCTCAACTCATACATATTAGCGTACATATGGCGCGTCCCAACGATTTCCACGAACGGCAGGAAACTACAAGGTCGGCGGCTCGTAAGCAAATGTCAAAGATCAGGTTATGCGTACGCAAGCTCTTCTATGAGTACGTTAGCACAATCCTCTGCTTTTCCTACAGCGCACGATTTGGGCGTCCCTGCCTGCGCTATACTCCCCTGAAGAAGTGTTCCTGATTCGATAGGAGACTACATGTCCAAAGCACTCGACCCCAAAGACACCTGCGTCCTCGTTACCGGTGGCGCCGGCTTTATCGGCTCGCACACCGTCGTTCAGCTGCTCGAGGGTGGCTACCAGGTCGTCATCGTCGATGATCTCTCCAACTCCAGCGCCGTCGCCGTCGACCGCGTCAAGACCATCGTGGGCGACGAGGCCGCCAAGAACCTCACCTTCTACGAGGCCAACGTGCTCGACCGCGATGCAATGAACAAGATCTTCGATACCCATCAGATCGACCGCGTCATCCACTTCGCCGGTTTTAAGGCCGTCGGCGAGTCGGTGAGCAAGCCCGTCGAGTACTACCACAACAACATCGAGAACACCCTGGTGCTCATCGACGTCATGCGCAGCCATGGCTGCAAGTCCATCATCTTCTCGAGCTCCTCGACCGTCTACGGCGACCCGGACAACCCGCCCGTCACCGAGGAGGATCCTAAGAAGCCCGCGACCAACCCCTATGGTTGGACCAAGTGGATGATCGAGCAGATCCTTATGGACGTCCACACCGCCGACCCCGAGTGGGACGTCGTGCTGCTCCGTTACTTCAACCCCATCGGCGCCCATCCGTCGGGCCTGATCGGCGAGGACCCCAAGGGCATCCCCAACAACCTGGTGCCCTATGTCGCCCAGGTTGCCGTGGGCAAGCTCGAGGCCGTTCAGGTCTTTGGCAACGATTACCCCACCCCCGACGGCACCGGCGTGCGCGACTACATCCACGTGTGCGATCTGGCCTCTGGTCACGTTGCCGCCCTTAACTGGATGAACGGCAAGACCGGCGTCGAGATCTTTAACCTGGGCACCGGCACCGGTACCTCGGTACTCGAGGTCGTCGCCGCCTTCTCCAAGGCTTGTGGCAAGGAGCTGCCCTACGTGATCCGCGAGCGCCGCGCCGGCGACATCGCTGCCAACTGGTGCGATGCCTCCAAGGCCGAGCGTATGATGGGCTGGAAGGCCCAGTACGACATCGCGGACATGTGCCGCGATAGCTGGAACTGGCAGAGCCACAACCCCAATGGCTTCGCCGACGCCGAGTAGCAAAAACCTACATACCGCTCTTGCCCCGATCTCACGTTGTGAGGTCGGGGCTTTTTCATGGCATGTAACCATTCGCCGAAAATCGACCAACTTTTTTATCTTGCCTGTACATGTTTAAACAACATGTTTTACAATAGGCGTATCGAATCAGAACATCGGAGGCGGACTGCACACCCATCGGCAGGCCGACCCCACAACAAGAAGGTTGGTGAGCGCATTCATGGAGCGTGCAAGCGGCGTCCTCATGCCCGTCTCATCTCTGCCCGGACCATACGGAATCGGCGGCTTTGGTTGGAATGCCTACGACTTCGTCGATTTTCTCGCCTCGTGCAAACAACATTACTGGCAGATTCTGCCCCTTACGACGACCAGCTATGGCGATTCGCCCTATCAGTCGTTCTCGGCCCGCGCAGGCAACCCCAACTTTATCGACTTTGCCGAGCTTATCGAGGCAGGGTATCTGGAGCAGCGCGATATCGATGGCGTGTATCTGGGATCCGACCCCAGCAATGTCGACTACGGTGCCATCTTTGGTGGCCGCCGTCAGATTCTCGACCGCGCCGCCGAGCGCTTTGCCGCCGACAAGCCGGCCGATTTCGATGACTTTATCCAGGCCAACGAGGACTGGCTCATCCCCTACTGTGAGTTCATGACCGTCAAAGAGGAGTGCGGTCTCAAGGCGTTTTGGGAGTGGCCCGCGGAGCTCCGCACCCGCGGCGAGGCTTCCGCCAAGGTCTGCGCCGACCATCCGGCGCGTATGCTCTACCACCAGATGACGCAGTACTTCTTCGATCGCCAGTGGAGCCGCCTCAAGGCCTATGCCAACGAGCGCGACATTCTCATCATCGGCGACCTGCCCATCTATGTCTCGCGTGACTCCGTCGAGATGTGGGCGACGCCTGAGCTCTTTAAGATCGACGCCGCCGGCAATCCCGTGAGCGTCGCCGGCACGCCGCCCGACCAGTTCTCGGCCACCGGCCAGTACTGGGGCAACCCCATCTACGACTGGGACGCCATGGAGTCCGACGGCTTCTCCTGGTGGGAGGGCCGCATTCGCGCCGCCCTCGACATGTACGACGTCATCCGCCTGGATCACTTCCGCGGCTTCGAGGCCTATTGGGAGGTGCCGTTCTCCTCGCCCGATTCGTCCTACGGTTCGTGGACGCAGGGTCCCGGCCTCAAGTTCTTCAAGACGCTCGAGGAAAAGCTCGGCACGCTGCCCATCATCGCCGAGGACCTGGGCTTCCTCACCCCCGGCGTCATCGACATGCGCGACAACTCGGGCTTCCCCGGCATGAAGATCCTGCAGTTTGCCTTTGAGGGCACCAACTCGTACTACCTGCCGCATAACTACATCGCCAACACCGTCGCCTATGTGGGCACCCACGACAACGAGACGGCGCGCGGTTGGTTTGAGAGAACGGCCACCCCGCGTCAGCGCGAGCAGGCAGCCCTGTACACCCATCAGCAAGCCGGCGAACCCATGGCAGATGCACTCAATCGCGCCATCGCGGCCAGCGTGAGCGACACGTGCATCTACACCATGCAGGACCTGCTCAACTTGGGCAACGAGGCGCGCATCAACACCCCTGCCACGCTGGGCGGCAACTGGACCTGGCGCATGCTCGACGGCGCCATCACCCGCGAGCTCGAGCACAAACTCACCGACTGGACCGAGACCTACTTCCGCATCCCGTCGGAAGCCGAAATCGAGCTTCCTCAATAGGAGCCACCGCGCCCGACCCCTCCCCACCGTGCGGACGCGCTTGCTTTTCCCGCGCGAGGCCACCCCAATCCCCTCGCGCGGGCTTCTTATGAATTGCAGACATGAAACAACCCATCACAGGAGAAAACATGCCCCGAATTAACCTCATGGAACTCGCCGAGCAGTCTTTTGGCACCTCGCTCGAGCAGCTCGACGACCGTCGCATTTACAAGCTGCTGGTCAAACTCGTGCAGGAGCGCTCCGCCGCCCGCCCGCTCAACAACGGCAAGAAAAAGCTCTATTACATTTCCGCCGAATTTTTGATCGGCAAGCTGCTCATCAACAATATGATCGACCTCGGCATCTACGACGAGGTTAAGGACCAGCTCACCGCCGCAGGCCACGACCTCAACAAGATCGAGGAGTTCGAGGTCGAGCCGTCACTCGGCAACGGCGGCCTGGGCCGCTTGGCCGCATGCTTCCTGGATTCCATCGCCACGCTGGGCTTGACCGGCGATGGCGTGGGCCTCAACTATCACTACGGTCTGTTCCGTCAGCGCTTTGTCGACAACCAGCAGAAGGCCGTCCCCGACGAGTGGCTCGGTGAGCAGGACATCCTAGTCGACGATGACCGCTCCTACACCGTCGAGTTCGGCGATTTTGCCGTTACTTCCAAGCTCGTCAACATCGATGTGCCCGGTTACGGCCAGCCCACCAAGAACCGCCTGCGCCTGTTCGACCTGGCGAGCGTCGACGACGGCCTGGTCCCCGGCAGCTCCATCGACTTCGACAAGACCGAGATCGCCAAGAACCTCACCTTGTTCCTCTACCCCGACGATTCCGACGAGCAGGGCCGCCTACTTCGCATCTATCAGGAGTACTTCATGGTGAGCAACGCCGCCCAGCTCCTGATCGACGAGGCCGTCGAGCGCGGCAGCAACCTGCACGATCTGGCCGACTATGCCGTGGTCCAAATTAACGACACGCACCCCACCATGGTCATCCCCGAGCTCATTCGCTTGCTCACCACCGAGCATGGCGTCGAGTTTGACGAGGCCGTGACCATCGTACGCTCCATGGTCGCCTACACTAACCACACGATTCTTGCCGAGGCGCTCGAGAAGTGGCCGCTCGCCAGCCTGCAGAAGGTCTCCCCTGCCATCGCCGACATTATCGTCAAGCTCGATGAGATCGCGAAGGCCGAGCACGATGACCCGCGCGTCGCCATCATCGACGAGCACGACACCGTCCACATGGCCCACATGGACATCCACTTTGGCTTCTCCATCAACGGCGTAGCCGCCCTCCACACCAAGATCCTGGAGGACACCGAGCTTCATCCGTTCTACGAGATCTATCCCAAGAAGTTCTCCAACAAGACCAACGGCATCACCTTCCGCCGCTGGATCCATGGCGCTAACCCCGCGCTCGCCAGCCTGCTCGACGATGTGATCGGCACCGACTGGCGCAGCACCGGCGATCTGAGCAAACTCGCCAAGTTCGCCGACGACAAGGACGTTCTTGAGCGCCTGGCCGCCACCAAGGTCGAAGCCAAGGCCATCATGCGCCAGTTCATGGCGCTCGAGCAGGGCGTGACCATTCCCTCCAACGCCATCATCGACGTCCAGGTCAAGCGCATCCACGAGTACAAGCGTCAGCAGATGCTCGCGCTCTACATCATCTGGAAGTACCTCGATATCAAGAACGGCAACAGACCTAAGCACCCCGTCACCATCATCTTTGGCGGCAAGGCGGCGCCTGCCTACACTATCGCGCAGGACATCATCCATCTGATCTTGACGCTGTCGCAGTGGATTGCAAACGACCCCGACGTGGCTCCCTACCTGCAGGTCGTCATGATCGAGAACTACAACGTCACCGCCGCCGAGCGCGTGATCCCCTCCGCTGAGATCTCCGAGCAGATCAGCCTGGCATCCCAGGAGGCGAGCGGCACCTCCAACATGAAGTTCATGC
>DBGBLM010000209.1:0-5456 GCA_048448865.1 Collinsella sp. | reverse complement strand
GAGGGCCGACAACGACGTGCTCGCCTACTACGTCGACGCGGTCAGGCGGGCGGCGGAGGAGAAGGCGAGGCTCGAGGGGCTCGTTGGGGCCAGGCCCGATTTTGCCTCTTGACAATGTCCTGCTCATATTAAAAGGAACGTCCCCAAGTGCCGGCAGTTTGGGACAGTCATTGTTGATGAGAATCGGGCGCAGCGCCAAAGGCCCCGTTGGGCGAAATGTCGAACGGAAAGGTGCCGCAGCGATTGAAGGCGGCGATGAACATGCGGATGGCGTTGGACGGCGTAGTACCCACGAGCTGGGTTGCCGCCGCGAAGGCCGCCTTTTCCTCGGGCAAGACCTTCGCGACAACCGGGGTCATGTGTTCTGCCATGGCGCTTCCTTTTTGAAACGACGGTGGTGCGGATGGATGCGGGCCACGCGGCTGGGCGACGGGCTGTGAAGGCAACCCGATTGGCCCGCATCTGGAGTTTGTTCTACGGCGTTGGTATTACTTGGTATTCCTAAGTATTACCCCGCAGATAGAATACCATACCCGACCCCATGGGGACGGAGAAAAAACGGATCAATTTGTTGCTGAGTAAGTCTTTAGAGCGTGATGATGTCCGAGATATTGAGGGCCCGAGCGTCAGCGGAATCGTGCGTGGCAAGCAACAGCATACGGCCGTCGAGCAAGTCGAGCACGACCTCGGTGCATGCGTCGCGCGCAGCGATGTCTAGACCGGTAAAGGGCTCGTCCAGAATCACTGCGCCGCCCGGACACAGCAGGGCTCGGGCAATCTCGACGCGACGGCGCTGCCCGCCCGAGAGCTCGACCACGCGGGCATGCACATCGATCCCCGGTACCAGCAGGCGCAACAGGGCTGCGGCACTCGAGGCGTCCACGCGCGCGTCGGCGCACACCAGCACGTTATCCAAAGCCGAGGCGCCCTCTACCAGGCGCACATCCTGAAACACCATGGAGCACGGCGCGCACTCCCCCGCCGCCAGCGCAAGCAGCGTAGACTTGCCCACGCCCGAGGTGCCCATCACGCAGGCGCGCCCACCCGCGGGCACGCGAAGTACCAGTCCGTCGAGTGCCGGCGCCCAGAGTGCCCGGTCGCCCACGGCGAGCGCAAGCTCCGCAGCAGCCCTGCCGCCAGCAGAGCCGCCCGCACGCCCGCGACTGCCACGCCCATGCGCCCGCACGGCAACACGCCACGCCGCGGGCCCCGAAGCTCGCAGCAACCACACCAGCACACGCTCGCATGCCCAAGATGCCGCCACGACTAGCACGGTCCAAGCCAGCAGGTCAGCCGTCTCGATGAGCAGCTTTGCCTGATAGATGCGCTCACCCACGGTGCCCACCGCCATGCCGATCAGCTCCGCCGCCACGCCGGCCTTCCAGCTCATGCCGATCACAGCGCGGGCGCACGAAAGCACAAACGGCAGGACTTCGCGCCAGGTGTGGGCGCAAAACAGTCGCCAGCCCCGCACGCCATGCAGGCGAAACATCTGCTCCAGTGGCTTATCCGCTTGCGCCAAACCCTCGACCAGCGAGAAATACACGCCCGGCAGCGCCATCAAAAAGACCGCCGCAATGCTCACGCGCGCCGACCCCAACCAAATGAGCAGCAAGACCACTATGCAGGCAACCGGCGTCGCCTTAACAAACGAAAGCGCCGACGCCACCAGGCGGGCAAACGTCAGCGATCGCACCGAGACTCCCGCCAGCACGCCGCCGCACACCGCGGCAAGCGCCAGCCCACCCAAGATTCGCGCGCCTGAGCCCACCAGAATCGCCCACGTACCGGCATCGCATACTAGCCGCAGCAACGCCACCGCAACAGTGCCCGGCCCCGGCAAAATCAACGGCTGCGCCACGAGACCCGCCACCAGCACCCACACGGCAAGCCAAAAGGCGGCAACGGCACCTGCTGCCGCCACCGCCTTCATACGCTCTGTCATTTGTCGAGCAAACGCACGCACGGGCTACTCCATGTAGTAGAAATCATCGGCCGGGAGCTTGCCGCCCACGGCGCTCGCGTCCGCATCGGCCAGCACCTGCAGGTACCCACCGAGCGCCGCCTTCATATCCCTCCCCGTCTGGCACACGAGCATGCACCCGGGAATCGCCTTTTCGGCAATCGCGGCGTTATCCACGATACCCGCATCGACCACGGCCTGAGCCCAGTCCGCCGGCGCCGCATTGACGGCCTTCACGCTCGCCGCATGGCAGCGCAAGAACTCCGCCACGGCCTCGGGATGTTCCTCGGCAAACGCGCGGCGCACCACGGTCACGCCCGTCAACAGGCGCGAACCCGTGTCACCTGCCAGCTCATCCCACACATCGGTCAGACTTACTGGAGCCGACAGCTTGCCTTCGCTCTTGGCGATGGCCGCCGTCTTGAACGGCTCGGGCAGCACGCCCACGGCAGACGGATCGGCAAGCAACGCCGACAGCACCTCGGTGGGCTCGCTCTTAAACTCAAGCGCCACCTGGCCGGTCAGGCCCGCGCGCTCCAGCAGGTAGTTCATGACGTACTCCGGCGTGGTGCCCTTGCCCGTCATGTAGACGGTACGACCCGCCAGATCGCCAAACGAGGCCACATTCGCGTCGCCCGTCACCACGTTCAGCACGCCCAGCGTGTTGATGTCGATGACCCGCACCGCGCCCTCGGTCTTGTTGTAGAGCACGCTCGCCACGTTGGCAGGCACCAGGGCGATATCGATATCGCCCTGAATGACCTTGGGCACAATCTCGTCGGCGGCAGTGTTGATCGCAAAGTCGAACTCGTTATCTGTCTCGCCACTCGCTGCCTGGTCCATAAACTGCACCAGCCCAATCGACGTCGGACCCTTGAGCGAGGCGACGTGCACCTCGACGGGCTCCGCGGCGGTCGCCGCACCACCGGCAGCCGAGCCCGCGGCAGACCCGGCACCGGCAGCCCCGCCGCCACAGCCCGCGAGCGCAAGCGACAGGGCGCCCGCGGCGAGCGCCGAGGCAAACCCCCGGCGCGACATCTCAAAATCAAACGCGCGCATCGCTAGCACACCCCCTCGTTGGGCATCGACCAGGCGTGATGGTCGGTATGCAGCAGCTCCTCGGCCAGCGGCGAGAGCGGCTCGCCCAAGAACTCGCGATAGCACGCCTGGACATCGGGATTCTCGTGCGAGAAGCGAATGTCCGCCTTCGCATCCAGGCCCCACAGCACCTGGCCACGCTCGGCTGCCAGCTCGCAGCCGTCGTGGATGGGCTGACCGCCGCCACCGACGCAGCCGCCCGGGCATGCCATGACCTCAACGAAGTCATAGCTCACGCGGCCGTCGCGAATCGCGTCGAGCAGACGGGCGGCATTGCCCAGCCCGTGTGCCACGGCGACGCGCACCCCGGTGCCATCGATATCGGCCACGGCCTCCTTCCAGCCGTCGAGTCCGCGCACATCGGTAAAGAAGTCGGCGTCGGGGTTCTTGCCCGTCACCAGGTAATAGGCCGAGCGCACGGCGGCCTCCATCACGCCGCCCGTGGCGCCAAAGATCACACCCGCACCCGTGCCAAAGCCTAGCGGCGTATCGAGTGGCTCCTCAACCAGCGTGTCGACGCTCACGTGGCTCGCGCGGATCATGCGCACCATCTCGCGCACCGTCAGCGCAACGTCCACATCGGGCGCGCCGCCCTCGCCCACCATGCTCGGCAGCGCGCACTCGGCCTTCTTGGCCGTGCACGGCATCACGGACACCACAAACAGGCACTCGGGCTCCACGCCCAGCACCTTGGCGTAATAGGTCTTGGCGATAGCGCCGAACATCTGCTGCGGAGACTTGGACGTAGACAGGCTGTCGACAAACTCCGGATAGCGCGCCTTCACAAAGCGCACCCAACCCGGGCAGCAGCTCGTAAACATGGGCCAGCCGCGGCTATCGCCCTCGCCCTTGGCGGCGGCGCCCAGGCGCTCGAGCAGCTCGGAGCCCTCCTCCATAATGGTGAGGTCGGCCGAAAAATCGGTATCGAACACGTACTCAAAGCCCACACGGCGCAGCGCGCACGCCAGGCGCTCGACGGTGGCCTCCTCACGCGGAATGCCGAGTTCCTCGCCCCAAGCGCTACGCACGGCCGGCGCGATCTGCACCAGCACGATCTTGCCGGGATCGGCGAGAGCATCGAACACGGTCTCGGTATCGTCACGCTCACGCAGCGCGCCCGTCGGGCAATGCGTAATGCACTGGCCGCATGCAACGCAATCGGTCTTGCCAATCGGCGCGCGCCCGCGGGTACCCACGGCGGTATGCGTGGCGCGGTTGGTCAGGTCCCAAATCCCTAGGCCCTGCACACTCTCGCAAACCTTGATGCAGCGCATGCATTTAATGCACTTATCATTTTCGCGGATGATGGGAAAATCGAAATCCCAGCCCTCGCCCGCCAAATGCCTTTGATACGGCAGATAGAAAATGCCCAGGTCATTGGCGATGGTCTGCAGGTTGCAGTTGCCGCTGCGCACGCAGCTCGTGCACTGCGAATCGTGCTGGGACAGCAGCAGCTGCACGTTGGTGCGACGGGCTTCGCGCGCCTTGGGGCTGTTGGTGTGGACCACCATGCCGTCGAGCACGTAGTTGTTGCAGGCGGCAACCAGCTGGTCGCAGCCCTCAACCTCGACCACGCACACGCGGCAACCGCCGATCTCGTTTAGATCGCGCAGGTAGCACAGGGTAGGAATCTGAATGCCGACGGACTTGGCTGCGTCCAGGATCGTGGTGTGCTCGGGAACCACGACCTCGCAATTATCGATAGTGAGCTTGACCATATTGTGCGCTCCGTTTTCGGTGTTGTCGCTGACGGTGGTTTTGTTGGGCTCTACCATTCCAGGTTCCTCCCTCCGCGGAACGCGCCAAAGCCAAAGTGGTCGCAGCGCAGGCAGCGGCTCGCCTCCTGGCGCGCCTCCTGCTCGGTGAGACCCTGCTCGACTAGATTCCAATCGTGAATGCGCTCGCCGGCCTCGCGCTCGCCCAGCTCGCAGCGGCCGCACTCGTGCTTGCCCTTAAACTGGACGGTCGGCAGCTCCACGTCGAGCTTGATCTTGTGGTCGAAGCCCAGATAGCGGTCGATGTTTGCCGAAGCCACACGGCCGGCATTGATGGCGCGGATGACGGTAGCGGGGCCGGTCTGGCAGTCGCCGCCGCTAAAGAGGCCATCGAAGTTGGGCACGGCGCCATCCGAATCGGTGACGACGCAGCCCCACTTGCAGGCAATGCCCATCTCCTCAAACGGCTTGGAATCGATGTCCTGGCCAATGGCGACGAACACGCGCTCGCAGGGGATGACGTGCTCGGGCGTGGCGGCGGCACGCGGAGCCGGACGACCGCGGCGGGGCTCGCCGATAATCTGCGGCTGCACGCGCAGGCCGTTCACGCGACCGTCCTCGCCCGTCTCGATGGCGAGCGGGGCTGTCAACTCCAGCACTTCGCAGCCCTCGGCCTGGGC
>DBGBLM010000208.1:0-4370 GCA_048448865.1 Collinsella sp. | reverse complement strand
CATGGCGGCAGCGGCGCATGCGAACCGGTGGCAACTTGGTATGGTGGCCGTCCTTGGCCGAAAGAAACATAGGCAGGGCAATCGCGCGAGGGACGGGGCCGCATGCGTAGCAGACGTCGAGCATGCCGTCGCAGGGGTCGGCATCGGGGCAGATGCGATAGCCCGAGCCATACGTGGGGCCCAGCTGAATCGCCATGATGATCGCCCTTACGCGCTCGGCGGGCGCCCCGTCAAAGCTGACTGTCATGGGGTAGTTGCGGTAGCGCAGACCAAACTGCTCCAGACCCGAGAGGGTGTAGAGCGGAGCGCCAGCGAGGCCCGTCTTTTTGCGCAGCTCGGTGGTGCCCAGGCCGATGGCGGCATCGATGCCGACCGAAAGCGTTTGGTCGTAGTACTCAACGGTAGCCTCGCCGCTGCCGCTTGTGGGGTTCCATGAGCGAATCCGCCCGATGTCCTGACGTTGCAGCTCACAGGTGAGCAGCGCGCCAAAATCCTTGCCGGAGAAATCTTCGATGCCGAGCGTCTGGGCAAAATCGTTGCCGGAGCCCACGGGCAGGACGGCAAGAGCGGGGCGGGCGTTCTCCTTTTGCGTCATAAGCCCGTTGACGACCTCGTGGATCACGCCGTCGCCGCCGAGTGCGATAACGGTACGATAGCCCTGAGCCTGCGCGGCAAGCTCCTTGGCATGTCCCATGCGCTCAGTCAGCACCAGGTCAAACTGGGATGAGCGCGCGGTCATGTCCAAAAAGCGCTGCAGGCGCTCAGCGACCTCGCGCGCCGCACCCGACTGGGCGGCAGGGTTGGCGATTATGAGCGTGCGACCAAAATCAGTTGCGTGCATGGGGCGACTCCTGGCGTATGACGTGACGGTGCGGTCGCGCTCAGGTCGAATTGCCCCCGATTGTGGCTGCACGGCGAATGCTAACGTCTACTCTATCAGGTCGTTGTGGCGCTCGATAGCATCCGCTACCGTACCGCCCTCATCCACAATAAGCGAACGGCGTTTAGGCGAGACAATGCGCTGCGCGGGATATACGCCGCGGTGGCCGCCGACAAGATAGCTGATAAACGCCACCATCACGAAGAAGCCGGCTGCCGTGCCGTGGAACAGGTCGATGGCCATCATACAGGTGGTGATGGGCACGTTAAGGCCGGCGCAGAAAACACCGAGCATGCCCAGCGCCGCCAGAAAGCTGGGGTCGATACCGACGAGGCAACCGATCCAGCCGCCGAGCGCCGCACCGATGCCAAACAGGGGCGTGACCTCGCCGCCTTGGAAGCCCGCACCCAGGGTAAGCGCCGTCACCACGAGCTTGATGGCTGCGTCCGCCAGGGTCGTGTTACCGGCGAACCCGGCCCCCGAGAGCCAGGTGGCAAGGCCGGCATACTTCCAGGCGTCGAGCATCGCGTATGCCGCGAGCACCACGAGCGCGCCCACGAGTGCGCGAGCAAGGTAGTTGGTGATAAAGCGACCGTACAGGCTTTTGACGGTTCGAACCGACCAGGCAAAGAGGCGTGCCGTCAGACCGAAGATAATGGCGCTGATAACAACGATGGCAACCGTCCGTGGTGTCATGTTGGGAACGCTGGCGATGACATTCGCTTCGTACTCGGTACCCAGGGCGAGTGATGTAAAGTAGCCGGTAAACGAGGCGACCAGACAGTAGATGCCCGCGGTGTAGTCGATCTTGCCGATAAAACACATCTCCATGCCAAAGAACGCGCCGGCAAGGGGCGAACCGAATACGGCGCCAAAGGCCGACGAGATGCCGGCGAGCATGAGGTCGTGGTGGTCATGCTTTTTGAGGTGGGCGAGGCTCGAGATGTTGCTGGCGATGGTGCCGCCAATCTGTACCGCGGCTCCCTCGCGACCGGCCGATCCGCCCGTTAGGTGCGTGAGCGTGGAGCAGACGAAGGTGAGGACGGCCATGCGCATATGGATGAGACGTGTGCCCAGAGCGGAGTCGATGACCAGGTTGTTGCCTCGTTTGGCGGCAAGGCCGTGGTTTTTGTACACCCATGCGGTGGCCATGCCCACAACGGGAAGCAGCGCGTAAATCCATGCATGGTGCTCGCGATAGTCGGTCGCGATATTCAGCGAGGCCAAAAACGCCCAAGCGGCAACGCCCATGGCGAGCGAGACGATGACGACGAGTGCGAGCAACTTGGCGCTTGCAAACAGGTTGCGGGCGTTGCGGCGTGTGTCGGCGGCCAAGAGCTGCTCGGAGCGGGTGAGTTGACGCCTGCCGGCCATGATGACGTCGCTAAGGGAGAAAAAGCCGCCATCGTCGAGCGGCTGGGAATGATCCTGCGCTTCGTTTGCGCTTTCGGGTTTGTTGTTATGAGCCATATATTCCTCTTTTAGGTTGCAACGCAAGCATTATAAAACGCGGCAAGAGCGACGAGCCGGTGGGTTGGTTTCCATTCTGTTTCGCGGCCTGCAACCGACAGGTGTATTTGCGGGTACAGGCCGAGTCGCGGTCGTGCGTCGGGGGATTATACTGAGACAAGCATAAAGAATCGGCGCTCCTGTTGTGCGCCGTGGCATTAAGAGGTGCATATGGCAGAGAAACTCATTCCGCTGGAGGACGCGCAGTCGATTGTTCTGTCGCATGTTGTTCCGACGGATCTCATCGAGATTCCCGTGTGGCAGGCCGCCGGTCTTCCCTTGGCCGAGGACGCGGTGGCCGATATCGACATCTCGCCGTTTGCCAACAGCGCTATGGACGGATATGCCGTGCGCTCGGCGGACTTGGTGCAGGCGTCTGGCGAGGCGCCGGTGACGCTCGACGTTATCGGACACGAGGCCGCGGGCCATGTGTTTGAGGGCGCAATCGCCCCGGGCGAGACCGTCCGCATCATGACGGGCGCGCCGGTTCCCGAGGGTGCGGATGCCGTGGTGAAATACGAGATTGTCGAGGTGCTTGACGGCAATGGCAACGAGGGCTCACGCGTGAGCTTCTCGGCGCCTGCCAAGGTGGGGGAGAACGTTCGCTCTGCCGCCGAGGAGGCTCATGCCGGCGATGTTGTGATGCACGCCGGCGAGGTCGTGGCTCCGGCGGGCGCGGGCCTGCTGGCAAGCGCCGGTTACGCGAGCGTGAAGGTGCACGCTGCCCCACGTGTGGGCATCATCTCGCTGGGCACGGAATTGGTCGCGCCGAGTAAAGTACCGGCGCGCGGTCAGATTCGCGATTCCAACTCCTCGGCGTTGATGGCCGAAGCACTCGATGCAGGAGCCGAGCCCGTGTTCTACGGCATTGCGTCTGATGATGAGCAGGCGATTGCCGAGCTCGTGCATCGCGCGGTGCAAGAGTGCGATTTTGTCATTACGAGCGGAGGCGCCTCGGCGGGCGATTACGACTATGTGACGGCACTCGTCCGGCGCGAGGGCGAGGTGCTGTTCGATCGCATCTCGATGCGTCCGGGCAAGGCCATCACGTTTGGCTTGCTCGGGGGTAAGCCCTACCTGGGGCTTTCAGGCAATCCGGCTGCGGCGTATGTGGGCTTTGAGATGCTCGCCCGTCTGGCGATTCGCAAGATGCGCGGCTTTGCCGAGGGTCCGCGTCCCGTGCAGCAGGCGACGCTCACACACGGTGTGAAAAAGCGCCAGGACCGACGCTTCTTCGATCGCGCCACGGTTTTGCGCGACCCCAAGACCGGTGAGCTGATGGTGACCGAGGCCAAGACGCAGAATTCGGCGCTGCTCGGCACGATGCAGCGGGCCAACTGCCTGCTGCGTATTGACGAAGGACCGTGCGAGCTCAAGGCGGGAGATGTCGTGGACGTTGTTCGTGTCGACCTGCCCGAGGGAACGGTG
Source organism: Collinsella sp. (assembly GCA_048448865.1). Lineage (GTDB taxonomy): Bacteria > Actinomycetota > Coriobacteriia > Coriobacteriales > Coriobacteriaceae > Collinsella. The sequence goes on along the minus strand of DBGBLM010000208.1, from coordinate 553 downwards.
TTGTAGGAGGAAGACTATGGAGTTGAAGATATCGATCGTGACGTGCTCGGACACGCGCGATCTTGCGCAGGACGAGGCCGGAGCCGCACTCGAGGAGCTTATCGAAGCGCAGGGCTGGACGGTCGCCTCACATGTGGTCGTGCGCGACGACGTCAGCGAGATTGGTGATGCCATTGTGGAAGCCGCCGATGAGTGCCACGCCAATGTCGTGCTCACCTGCGGCGGCACGGGGCTTTCGATGCACGATGTGACGCCCGAGGCGACGCGTGCCGTCTGCGACCGCGATGTGCCGGGTATTGCAGAGGCGATTCGCGCGTACTCGATGACCAAGACGCGCCGCGCCATGCTCTCGCGCGCTATTTGCATGCAACGAGGTCATACACTTGTCGTAAACTTTCCCGGTTCTACGAAGGCCGCCCGCGAAAGCTGGGAGGCCATAGCAGACCAGCTGGAGCATGCGGCTCAGATGACAGCGGGCGGCGGACATACCAACTAAGCGGTTTACCTGCGGCGGGGCGACCTTATCGGTCGCTCCGCCTTTGTTTTCCGCCGA
>DBGBLM010000207.1:0-3290 GCA_048448865.1 Collinsella sp. | reverse complement strand
GGTGCACGAGCTCATTGAGGTCGATGCCGTTTTTGGCAGCAGCCTCCTTCCAGTTATCGAGCGAGAAATGCTCTACCCAGGCGTCAAAGCGAGAGCCCGCGCGCCAAGCATCGATGATGACGGGCGTCATGTCACGACCGGCGCGGGACAGCGCGGCCTCGATGAGCGAGGTCTCGGCATCGTGGTAATGCACGCGGACGGCACGGTTGCGAACGCTCGTGATAAGCAACTTCTGGCGACGCTTGACGTCGTCGTAGTCGAGCTGCGGGCACCACTGGAACGGCGTGGCAGCTTTGGGGATAAAGACCGAAACCGAGATCGATACCGAGATCGAGCCGCGACGAGCCTTGGGCACCACGGAACGACCGAGCTCCAGCACGTGATCGGCCAGATTGGCGATGGCCACGATGTCCTCGTCGCGCTCGCCGGGAAGGCCCATCATAAAGTAGAGCTTCATGCGGTTCCAACCGGCCTCGAAGGCCGCCTTGGCCGCACGGTCCAGGTCCTCCTCGGTCACGTTCTTGTTAATGATGTCGCGCATGCGCTGGCTGCCGGCCTCGGGGGCGAACGTCAGTCCGCCCTTCTTTTCGCCGGCGACCGACTCGGCCATATCCACGCCAAACGAATCCAGGCGCTGCGACGGAATAGACACGCGAATACCCGTATCCTCCAGGCGACGGTTGAGCCTGCCGAGCACGTCGCGAATGCAGGAGTGGTCGGTCGTGGAGAGCGAGGTCAGCGACACCTCGTCATAGCCGGTCTTTTCCAGACCCTGAATCACCGACGAGACGATCTGGTCGGCCGAGCGCTCACGCACCGGGCGATACGTCATGCCGGCCTGGCAAAAACGACAGCCGCGGGCGCAGCCGCGCAGGATCTCGATAGACAGGCGGTCGTGGACCAGCTGCGCATAGGGCACGCACGACTGCGACAGCGGATTCGTGGCGCCGAAATCCTCGACGACGCGCTTGTAGACCACGGTCGGCGCATCCTTGCCCTCACGCGGCACGGTGTAGCCATGCGGCGAGCAGGGCTCGTCGTGACAAACCTCATAGAGCGACGGCACGTAGTTGCCGGCAATGGATGCAAGCTGCTCGACAATCTGCGCGCGCGGAACTCCTTCGTCACGCAGGCGGCGATGCAGCTGGCAGGTCTCGAGCAGCGATTCCTCGCCCTCACCGATGAGGATGGCATCGAAGAAGGCCGCGTACGGCTCGGGGTTGTACACCGAGGGGCCGCCGGCGATGATGATGGGGTCATCTTCGCCTCGGTCGGCCGCCAACAGTGGAATGCCAGCGAGGTCGAGTGCCTCGAGGAAGTTCGTCACCGCCATCTCGTGCGGCACATGCAGACCGACGATATCAAACGAAGCGACCGGCGCTGCACCCTCGAGCGAGAGCAGCGGAATGCCTGCCTCGCGCATGGCGTCACCCATATCGGGCCACGGCACATAGCCGCGCTCGCAGGAGATGCCCTCGGCCTGGTTAAGGATGTTGTAGAGGATGGCAATGCCCTGGTTGGGCAGACCGACCTCGTACACATCCGGGTAGATCAGGCAGCAACGGTAGTCGGCATCGGCCTTGGAAAGCGTGCCCCACTCGTGATCGATATAGCGGCTCGGTTTCTCGACCTTGGCGAGCAACGGCTCAATTAAATGAAAACAGTCTTGGTATGCAACGCGCAACGGAAAACCCCTAAGCAGCGAGATCTGATACGTCCTGATAGGACGCCATAGGACGGGTAGCGCCCGCGACGGTGGACACCAGATCGCGAACGCGGGAGAACGTGGCAGTGACCACCTCGTTGGCACGGCTGTAGTCGACATCGCGCTCGTAGAGCGAAACGAGCGCACGGCCCATGCCATAGGTGCCCGCGGCAGCAGTGAGCGCCTTGACGGCAAACCCAATATGCGGCGTCTGCTTGACAAGTGCGCGGGTGACCGCTCGGATCACAAGACCGCCGGCAAGCACGCCCGCGACCTCGTAGCCGCGCTCGGGCTTAATGCCGCGTCCAAAGACGGCAGCGAGCTCAAAGAGCATGCCCACCTGCGCCAGCGCCATAACGGGATAATCGGCGCCCGGCAAAAACACCAGCGCACCGGTCGCCATATTGGTGAGCGCACACGAGGTGATAATACGATTGGCCGCCGCGATGCGCATGAAGGCAAAGTTCGCCGCAAAAGCCGTTTCCTTGTCGGTGCGATCGAGAATCCAGCGGGCAAGCGTCTCGAGCAGATACGTCTTATCGGTTGCCGCCACCACGCCGAGCATGGGCGTGGACTCCTCGATAAACGGCACCTCCACAGCAGACTCGGCAAGCACGCACACGGGCGCGCCGGCGATCACGAGCTCCTGCACGGCACTCTCCAAGCGGTCGGAACCACACGAGAGCACCAGCACCACATCGGTATCGGTCTTTGGAGCAATTCGCTCCTCCCCCAGACGCTCGACGCGCACAATGCCCGAGGTCGTCTGCGGCACAAAGGCGTCACGCACCGTCTCGGCCAGAAAGCGCGAGGCGGACGAATCCAGATAGACCGAGACGCGCACCGGCGTATCGGAATCCTTCTTAACGGACGCGCCCATCTTAAAAGCGCGGGTCAGCTTATCTACGGGAATTTTCATAGCAAACCCCTCCAGCGGTTACGCGGCGCCCGAACGATGCCGCCATATGGATTGTACGATACCCACCGTCAGCAGCTGAATCATCATCGAAGACGAACCGAAGCTAATAAACGGTAGCGGAATACCGGTAATCGGCATCATGCCAATGCACATGCCGATGTTTTCGAAAGTCTGGAACGCCCACATGCCAACGATGCCCACACACGAAAGACGCAAAAACAGCGACTCGCACTTAAAGGCGACGCGAATCGTCGAAAAGATCAGCAGCACGTAGAGGCACAGGAGCAAAAAGGAACCGCAAAAGCCAAAGGTCTCGGACAGGAAGGCGAAGACGAAGTCGGTGTGGAACTCAGGCAGAAAGCCGCCGGCCGACTGCGTCGCATGCCCCAGGCCCTTACCAAAGAAGCCGCCCGAGCCAACGGCGATAAGCGACTGCTGCAGGTTGTAGGCATCGTCCGAATCGGCATTATCGGGGTCGATAAAGACCGTCAGACGGTTCATCTGATACTGCTTGATGAGCACATCGTGGCCGAGCAACGAATCAAAGACCGAATCAAGCGCCAGGACGAGGGCCACCAGGCCCACGAGCAGGGCCAGGGTCGACAGCACCCATTCGCGGCGTGCACCGCTCATGCAGATGACGATGGAGCCCGAAACCAGCACGAC
>DBGBLM010000206.1:0-3687 GCA_048448865.1 Collinsella sp. | reverse complement strand
GTTGTCCTGTGCTTGGCAACTCCGTTTGCCATTCTGGTGTGTTCGGCCATCGCCTGCATGGTGCCCGGTCTTGCCGACCAGCTCAACAATGGTGGCGCGCACGGCTTCTCCGAGGTGCTGTATACCCTTACTTCGGCTGGCGGCAACAACGGCTCCTCATTCGCCGGCATGAACTGCAACATCCCGTGGATCAACGTGCTGCTGGGTATCGAGACGCTGTTCGCGCGGTTCCTGCCGATTGCGGGCACGCTCGCCATCGCGGGCTCGCTGGCCGGGAAGGGCAAGGTCGCCGAGGGCGCCGGCACGCTTTCCACCACCAATGCCATGTTCGTGTTCCTGCTGGTATTCGTCGTTCTGCTGATTGGCGCCCTGAGCTTCTTCCCGGCGTTGGCGCTTGGTCCCGTTGCCGAATTCTTCCAGATGGTTGCGTAAAGGAGTCGCAGATTTATGGCTATGCAAAAAGACATGATGAGCCGCGCGGTGCGCGATTCATTTGCCAAGCTTGACCCCCGTGTCCAGGTCCAAAACCCGGTCATGTTCCTGGTGTGGCTGTCGGCCGCTATGACCTCCATTCTGGCTATCGCCTCAATTATTGGGGTACAGGACGCCGACGTCCCCACGTACTATGTGATCGCCATTGCCGTCATTCTCTGGCTGACCGACCTCTTTTCAAATTTTGCCGAGGCGCTTGCCGAGGGCCGCGGTAAGGCGCAGGCAGATTCCCTGCGCGCGGCGAAAAAGGACGTCGAGGCCCATCGCATCGAGTCCGTCGAGGATAAGGACCGTTTCACGGTCGTTCCCGGTACCGAGCTCTCACGCGGGGATCTGGTGGTCGTGCGCGCCGGCGAGCAGATTCCGGGAGACGGCGATGTCATCGAGGGTGCCGCCTCGGTTGATGAGTCGGCCATCACCGGCGAGTCTGCACCCGTGGTTCGTGAGGCTGGCGGCGACCGTTCTGCCGTCACTGGCGGCACTACCGTGCTTTCCGATTGGATTGTGGTGAAAATTACCAGCGAGCCTGGCCAGAGCTTCCTGGATAAGATGATCGCCATGGTCGAGGGCGCCGCCCGCAAGAAGACCCCCAACGAGGTCGCGCTCGAGATCTTTCTGGTTGCTCTGTCCGTCATCTTCATCCTCGTGACGATCGCACTGTATTGCTACTCGAGTTTCTCTGCAGGGCTCAACGGTATGGCGAATCCCACCGCTGTGACCACGCTCGTTGCCTTGCTCGTCTGTCTGGCGCCCACCACCATTGGTGCGCTGCTGTCCGCCATCGGCATCGCCGGCATGAGCCGTCTGAACGAGGCCAACGTGCTGGCCATGTCCGGCCGCGCCATCGAGGCCGCCGGCGACGTCGACATCCTCATGCTCGACAAGACCGGCACCATCACCCTGGGTAACCGCCAAGCCGCCGAGTTCATCCCGGTCGACGGCATCGATCCCGCGGAGCTGGCCGATGCCGCCCAGCTTTCCTCGCTGGCCGACGAGACCCCCGAAGGCCGTTCCATCGTCGTGCTCGCCAAGGAGCAGTTCGGTCTGCGCGGCCGCACACTCGAGGATAAGAGTATGGAGTTCATCCCCTTCACCGCGGCGACCCGCATGTCCGGTGTGAACTACGAGGGCAATGAGATCCGCAAGGGCGCTGCCGATTCCGTGCGCACCTATGTGGAGGCAGCCGGCGGCGTGTTCTCCCAGGAGTGCGACGAGGCCGTCGAGCGCATCGCCAAGGCCGGCGGCACCCCGCTGGTCGTGACCAAGAACTGCCGCGTGCTGGGCGTTGTGTACCTCAAGGACATCATCAAGTCCGGCGTTAAGGAGAAGTTCGCCGACCTGCGCAAGATGGGCATCAAGACCATCATGGTGACGGGCGACAACCCACTCACCGCCGCGGCAATCGCCGCCGAGGCCGGCGTTGACGACTTCCTGGCCGAGGCCACCCCCGAGGGCAAGCTCGAGAAGATCCGCGAGTTCCAGCGTGAGGGCCACCTGGTCGCCATGACCGGCGACGGCACCAACGACGCGCCGGCGCTGGCGCAGGCGGATGTCGCCGTGGCCATGAACACGGGCACCCAGGCTGCCAAGGAGGCCGGCAACATGGTCGACCTCGACTCCAGCCCCACCAAGCTCATCGAGGTCGTGCGTATCGGCAAGCAGCTGCTCATGACCCGCGGCTCGCTCACGACCTTCTCGGTCGCCAACGACATGGCGAAGTACTTCGCTATCATCCCGGCCCTGTTCTCGCCGATCTACCCGGGCCTTGGCGCACTCAACATCCTCGGTCTGGCAAGCCCGCTGTCCGCGGTTCTTTCGGCCATCATCTATAACGCGCTCGTTATCGTCGCGCTGATCCCGGCCGCGCTGAAGGGCGTTAAGTACCGCGAGGTACCGTCCGGACAGCTGCTGACCCACAACCTGCTCGTATGGGGTCTGGGCGGCATCGTTGCCCCGTTCGCATTTATCAAGCTCATCGACATGCTGCTCGCGTTCTGCGGCATTATGTAAGTGGAGGTTTGTATGTTCAAAGGTATCGCATCGCGCGCACTTGGCGTGTTCGCGCTGTTTACCATCGTCTGCGGCCTGGGGTACACGCTCGTGGTGACCGGCGTCGTGCAGCTTGCGTTTCCGTACCAGGCGAACGGATCGCTTATTACGGTCGACGGCAAGGTTGTGGGTTCCGAGCTCATCGGCCAGAACTTCGATGACGAAGCCCACATGTGGGGTCGTATCCAGAACGTGTCAATTGTCGAAGGCGAAGACGGCGAGCTCATGGCGTATGGTGCCCCGTCCAACCTGTCCCCGGCGAGTGAGGAGTATCGGCAGCTGATAGATGCGCGCGTGAAGAAGATCCGCGCCGCCAATCCCGATGCCGATATGGACGCTGTGCCCGTCGACCTGGTGACGTGTTCGGGGTCCGGCCTCGACCCGGAGATATCTCCGGATGCCGCCGAGTACCAGGTCCCGCGCCTTGCCAAGGCCACGGGCAAAAGTGAGGACGAGGTGCGCGACATCATTGCCGCGTGCACCAAGGGCCGTTTCCTCGGCGTGTTCGGCGAGCCCACGGTCAACGTGCTCAAGGTGAACCTTATGCTGGACGGCGCGCTGTAGGTGAGGGAGCGGCGGATGAGGGCATGACTGACTATCTGAGCCCTCAATTCCACCCCGCCCATCAGTTGCGGTGAAATACGGACTGTTTTGGCTGTTAAAAGCCTCACCTACTCCGTATTCCACCGCAACTTTTTTGTGAGGGTCGGGATTGAAGGTGGGGAGTGCGAGCGAGTGCGAATGCAGCGGATACTGATACGATAGGTACGTTAGCAACTGCCGCCGAGCGGCTCAAACGAAAGGAAGCCTGTATGGAGTCCTCTGCCTACCCGATGCTCTTTAGCCCGATCAAGGTCGGTACAACCGAGGTCAAGAACCGCGTCTTTATGCCGCCGGTGTCCACCAACCTGGCCGATCATGGCTATGTGACCGACGACTTGGTCGATCATTACCGTGCCCGCGCCAAGGGCGGCGTGGGCCTCATCATTACCGAGGTCGTGACGGTCGAGCCCACCTATACCTATCTGCCGGGTGACATGTGCTGCTACGACGACACGTTTGTCCCCGGCTGGGAAAAGCTCGCCGCGGCCGTCCACGAGTATGGCTGCAAGATCATGCCGCAGCTCTTCCATCCCGCCTACATGG
>DBGBLM010000205.1:0-8917 GCA_048448865.1 Collinsella sp. | reverse complement strand
AAGCTCTTTGGCCTTCCTGCCATCGCAGCTGCGTTCTACTCCACCGCAAAACCCGAGCGCCGCGCCGGCCTCAGGGTCATCCTTGTTCCCGCCATCATCGCCTCGGTGGTTTGCGGCGTTACCGAGCCACTCGAGTTTCTCGTTATGTTCACCCACCCCGGGCTCTTGTTGCTCTACGCCGTCTGATCGTCTTGCCTTGCCACCACCATGAATCTCTTTGGCATCGTCGGCATCTTCTCGGGCGGCCTCATGGAGATGGCAGCCTTCAACTTTATTCCGCTCATGCGCACGCATGCCGGTGCCTATCTTTTGGCGCTCGGTATCGGCCTTGCCTTTAGCCTCATCTTTTTTGTTAGTTTTCGAGCACTCATCTTGGTCTATGACCTTAAGACACCGGGCCGCGAGGATCATGTTGCCAATCGCGCGGCAATCGATTGTTTAACGGGAAGCGACTTTGCCAAAGAGCAATCCCCCAATGACGAGGTCGATAGTCGATCCGATCAAGATCACGTCCTCGCTGAGCGGGTAATTCAGCTTTTAGGTGGCGTTGGCAATATCGTGGGCGCAACCAACTGCGCCACGCGCCTGCGCGTCGAGGTCGCAGACCCTTCCATCGTTGCAGATAACGCGTCGTTTGTCGCGGTGGGCGCCAAGGGCCTCATCATTACGGGCAAGACCGCCCAGGTGGTCATCGGCATCTCCGTTCCCCGCGTTAAAGAGCATTTTGACCAGATCATGGGCCTCGAGCCGGAATTTGTGCCCACCACCTCGGCCTCCCCTGCCGCCAGCGCAGCCCATCAGCGCGGCGATATTTGCTTCTTCGATATCGACGGAACGCTCGCCTGGCAAGACCCCAGGCTCGCCCAAGACCTTCCCGAAGACGAGCGGGACCTCTCCCCCTATCCCAACGAGGCGGTTTCGCAGGCAATCCGCGAGTTTGTCGCCAACGGCAACATGGCCTTTATCTGCACGGGACGTACCCTCAGCTGCATCCACCCCAAACTTCTTGAGCTGCCTTGGACCGGCATCGTCTGTCTTGCGGGCGGTTACGCCGAGATCAACGGACACGCAATTCGCGATCTGTCGATGACGCCCAGTATGCTGCAGCGTCTTGCCCCCTACCTTGAGCAATCGGGCGAGGTCATCCGCTTTGAGGGCCTCAACGGCGTCGTGCGCATGAGTGCCGATGCGCCCGATGCTCCCGGATACGCGCGCACCCTGGGCGACGCAGTCACGCAGCTGCAACATTACAGTGTCTACAAGATCTTGATGTCTACATCGCTCGCCAACCACATCGCTCAAGATAAGGCACTTGAGCCGCTGCTGTGCTTTAACGAGCTCGAACTCGAGGTAACCGAAATCTCGCCCCGCGAATGCACGAAGCGCGGGGGCATCCAGTCTGTACTCGACGCCCTCGACCCCCACCACGGAACCGTATACGGCATTGGCGACGCCAGCAATGACGTCTCGCTGATGAACGCCGTCGATGTCGGTATCGCCATGGGTAATGCGCCGGACTATCTCAAAAAGCGCGCCGACTACATCACCGACTCGGTCGACAAAGATGGCGTCGTCAAGGCGCTCGAGCACTTTAGGCTTATATAAGCAGCCGGCACGCGCACGCGTCCCGTTTCCCCAAATCGCCAAAACAGACGCGCCGGCAACTCCAATGTGGCAATATGGTATCTGCACACCGCAACGATGCAACCTAAGAAAGAATGCGAGAACCCGTGTCCAGTCCGTTTACCAGCTTTTTAGCCCAGCACTTTGACCAGATCAACGACTATCTGGCCACGTTCTTTGACGGACAGGCGACCTCTGCCGATATCGAGCGCTACCTGTATACCCCGCTCTCGGCTTTTACGGCCAACGCCGGCAAGCGCCACCGCCCGCTTATCTGCATGCTCGCCGCAACCGCAGTGGGCGGTAACTTTGAGAGCGCCCGCAGCGCGGCGGCAGCTATCGAGCACTTTCAGTCGGGAGCGCTTATCCATGACGACATAGCCGACAACGGCCAGCTGCGTCGCGGCAAGCCTTGCATGCACCTTACCGAGGGCACGGGCCTTGCCATCAACTGCGGCGATCTGGCGCTCACCATGGTCACCAAGACGGTTCTCGACGACCCCACACTCGAGGCAGACGTGAAACTCTGTGTGCTCCACGAGCTCACCGAGATGATCGTTCGCACCATCGAGGGCCAGGCGCTCGACTTGGGCTGGGTCCGTGACGGGCGTTTTGACATCTCGGTCGACGATTACCTGGACATGGCAACGCACAAGACCGCGTATTACAGCGGAGCCACGCCGCTTGCCACCGGAGCCATCATTGGCGGAGGCAGTGAACAGCAGGTCGAGGCACTGCGCGCCTTTGGCCTGCACACCGGCCTTGCCTTCCAGATCCAAGATGATCTGCTCAACTTGATCGGTACCAAGGAGGCCGCCAACAAGGACTTCCGTACCGACATCACCGAGGGCAAGCGCACCCTGGTCGCCGTGCACGCCCTGTCTGATAAGCGCTATCACGACGAAATCGAAGCGATCCTCTCCTCCGGCACCGAGGACCCCGTGCAGCTCGCGCGCGCCGTGGAAATCTTCCAGGAGACCGGCTCTATCGATTACGCCCACGACTACGCGCTGGACCTGACCGCCAAAGCCAAGGCCGCCATCGAGGACGTTTCGCTCGACCCGCATGCACGCGAGCTGTTCCTCTCCATGGCAGATTTCTTTGTGGAGCGACTCAACTAGCGGGGGTTGCAAAACCTGTCGGCAGCGCATTTGGGTACAAGTTGCTACACTGTTGAATGTATGTTTATGCATCCCTTTGCGTCGTCTATCCGACAGGCGCTCAAATAGTACGAATGATACGCCGAAAGGGGTTCGTTCATGGAACCTATTACAACGGGCATGCAGGGAGCAGCCGTCGAGGACGTGCAGTCTCGTCTCCTGCAGCTCGGCTACACGATTGATGCCACCGAGGTCGCCGACAAGCACTTTGGTGCTACCACCGAGCAGGCCGTTAGCACCTTTAGGCTCGACAGCGGTCTTGCCGCCGGTCACGCCGTTGACATCCCCTGCTGGAGCGCCCTGGTCGACGCCTCGTATAAGCTGGGCGACCGCACGCTCTATCTGCGCATGCCCAATTTCCATGGCGCCGACGTGCAGGCCCTGCAGAAGGCGCTCAACGTTTTGGGCTTTGCCTGCGGCGAGGACGATGGCTACTTTGGCCCTCACACCGAGGCGGCCCTTCAGCAGTTCCAGGAAAACGTTGGTCTGTTTGCCGACGGTATGGCTTTCCAGGATACCTACGCCTATATCAACCGCCTGCACCACGTGTGGGAGGGTAAACCTTCGGTGACCGAGGCCGAATCGCGCATCGGCTTTGCCCGCGCGGCCAACGTACTCGAGCGTTTCCAGATTGCCGTCATTGGCGAGGACCCCATCGCGCGCAGCGTAGCATCGCGCATGTGGAACATCGCCACGGCGACGACCGACAACAGCGGCATGATGCTTTGCGACTCCGAGGTCCCGACCGATGTCGACCTGGTACTCGAGATCGCAAGCGACGAGCTACCCGCCGACGCCGCTCCGCGCGCCACGATTGCCCTCGCCGAGTGCCACAACCTGGCCCAGCGCATCCGCACCGCCAATGTCGCCGCACAGCAAAAGCCCGCGCGCATCCGCATTGAGCTCACGGGCATGACGCGCTACAACGGCACCTTCACTGCTAGCGACGCCCAGACGCTCGCGGTACGCCTGCTCGATGGCGTTTGCGATGCCCTCGCAGATTAGGTAAACTAGACGAGTTGCTTTTGGCAACACCCATACTGGGACGTAGTTCAACGGTAGAACTCCGGTTTTTGGTGCCGGCTGTTGGGGGTTCGAATCCCTCCGTCCCAGCCAAAGAAACCAGCCTCTCGAACGCATAGCCGATCGGGAGGTTTTTCTTGTGGGCAAGCGGAGGGATTCGAACCTGCAAGGGTGCGGAGCTGAGGAAACGCGAAGCGTTTTCCAGCGCAGCACGCAAGAAGCGAAGCGACGCAGCGGAACGCGGCCGCCGACCAGGCGGACGCGGAATCCCTCCGTCCCATATCGGCCACAAGCTCCCCGCATCCCAACTTTTCAGCCAAGGGCAACAAGCGGAGGGATTCGAGCCCGCAAGGCAACACAACTTCTCGTCCAGCACGGGAAAATCTACCTTCAAAAGACAGGCGCCCCAGGCCCATTAGGACCAAGGGCGCCTTACATCTAGAAAATATCAGCCCAGTTCCGAAAAGCGGGCCGCTTGCGACAACCAAGTGCCGCGTGGCCCCGGCGGGCCGGGCATTAAGTTTGTCGCGAGTTCCGCACGCAAAGAAGGCCACTTAATGTGGCCTTCGTCTTGCGCAGGACTGTAGAGCAGCAAACTTAATGCCCGGCCCGCCGGGGCCACGCGTCCCTAGTTGTTCAGCATGCGGTCGAAGCTTCCCGAGTCGCCATCCCGATAGTCGGCGGTCATCAGAATCTCCTGCGGAATGCGTCCGCCCTCACGCAGCACGTTGCGGAACTGCACGCGCGTAACCATGGGCAGATCCTTAATCGTCGCCGCCAGGTTCTGCGGCACGCCCTGGTTGGCAGCCGCGGGCTCGCACGCGCCGCCGGCCTTCACGCGGCGCTTATGCTCGGCAAGCATGGCGCGATACATACCGGCATGCAGGCGAATCTCAACGACGTTAGCGTTGCGGGCCTGCTCGACGATGCGCGCACCCTCGCGATCGATGTCGCCCACGTAGTAGATATAGGTAAAGCGATAGCCGATCTCGGCCAGGTAATCATCCAGTGCGTGCGAGACGCTCGCCTTGCAGCCGCCGCCAAAGATTACGCCGCCCACCTTGGTACCAAAGAGCTTGGCATGTTTACGTCCGCGCAGGAGCTTGACGATCTCGTCATAGGTATCCAGGTTCTCGACCATGATGAACGGCTTGTCGGCGCCCAGCGTAAAGAAGCCCGTAAAGTGCACCGGACGGTTGGGGGCGACCTTGATCGCCTGCATGCTGATGCCCTTTTCGGTCATACGCCTGATCAGGCGCTCGCCATGCTTGCCGTCAAAAGCCTTTTCGTCATTGAAGATCTGGTAGGCGCGCTGGCGGCGCGAGGCAACCGGAGTATCGGCACCGCGGTTTTGCTCGACCCAAGCCTGGATGATTGCGATTTCCTCGGCAATCTTGCGATTGGACATCTCATTGTGCTGGGCGCGCTGTGGAGCTTTCTTGCCGTCCTTGCCCTCGACCTTAACGATCTGGGTCTGCTGTTCCTTAATTTTGGAGAGCGCCGTGGGCGTGGGGACGACCTTGAGCAGCTGCCTGCCCAGAACGCGGGCCAGGGCAAACGCCGAAACCTCGCCATGGGTAGTCGACTCAGTCTGCTGGGCAGCCGTATCTGCTGCGGCAGACTCGGGCTTCTTCTGAGACTTGCGCTTAGAATCGCCTTGGGCATTGCGCTCACGTTTCGAAGATGACGTCTGCTTCTGCGAACGTTCGGGCTTGCCCTCCTTCGCCGGCTGACGCTTGGGCTGCTCCATCGGAGCATCCACCTTCGCATCTTCGTCGCGCGGCGCCACATTCTCGGCGGCATCCTGAGCGCTAGAGCCGCGGCCGCCACGATGACGACGACGGCGAGGCTTGCTCGAAGCACCCTCCCCCGTCTGTTCAACCGCAGGTTGCTGGCCCTGAGTCTCCGTATCGGACGCAGTCTGCTCATCAACAGGCTTCTGTTCACGGACTTCCGGCTCGGCAGGCTTCACGGCCTTCTCGGCCCGCGCCTCCGGAACCTGATTGACCTTCTCCTGACGCTTTACAGGGTACGCGCGACCTGCGAAGCCGCGACCAGGACGGCACGAGTCTGAGGCCTTCTTGGCCGTTTTCTCGGAATCATCCGCAACCTCGGCAGCCTCTTCGGCATCGCGCACAACGTCCTGTCGCTCGGCCTTAAAATGCGCACCGCGACGACGCTTGGGTTCTTGGGCCTCCACGGGCTTTTGCTCTTTCACAGGCTCCTGCGGCTCGGCGACAGGCTCGTTCTCGACAACCTCGGTAACGGCCCCATCCTTTTGAGCCACAGCACGACGGAAGCGTTCCTGTTGGGCGCGGCGCTGAGCATCACGCTTTCCGCCTCCGCCAAAGCCGCCTCGGCCCGCCTTGGCGGTAAAGGCACGCACGACATGCTCATCGAGCAGCTCGTCAGTATCGATATGCTCACGCGGGGCAACTTCTTCCGCAGCAGGAACCTCAACGGAATCCTCGACAGGCTGCTCCTGGGCATCATGAATCTCGGCATTGATGGTATAGAACGCCGGGCGGCCGTTAATGCCGCTGCCCTCGATCTTGGTCACAATCTTTGCCGCGATAAGCTCATCGCGCATCGCCTTGGTATCGCACTCCTTATCCACGGAGCGGAAGATTTGCGCCAGCGCGCTCGACTTTATCTTGAGTGCCTTGCGGCAGAGCAGGTCGTAGGCAACCAGCTTGGCCCGCTCGGCAGAAAGCGACGTTTGTCCGCTCAGACGCTCAGCCAGAGCATCGACATTGTTTTGGTTATCGGAATATACCGTCTTGGCCACGGGGCCCCTTTCATATGCACACATATACGTCCATATGGTACAACGCGCGCCGCTATCCACGCAAAACATCTGCGAGAACGCCCCGGTATCACCCGTCTTTACAAAAAAGACCGGGCCCGCGTTCTGCGGACCCGGTCTTTCCGAGTCATAGAGATGGAGGATTCAATCCGTCCGATCGACTAAGCCTTGGCGGCCTCAGCGTCGGCAGGAGCCTCAGCAGCGGCGGCGCGACCATACTCGGCCTTGCCCATCTCGGACCACTCGGGCTCCTCGTCGGGCATGGAGCCGGCCTCCTTGCCGAAGAACTCCTTGAGGCAGTTGACGGCAACGACGAGGCCCAGGACCATCAGCAGGACGGCAAAGACGAGCTGCAGGCCCTTGGTGGCGGCGACGGAGACGGCAGCCGTGGTGGCGGTAGCCGGGATGGTACCGAAGAAGCCGTAGGCCTGGACGGCGGTCATGCAGCCCATGGCGCTCTGGACCAGCGAGGTGAAGGTGCAGCAGAGCAGGAAGACGACGGGCACGTAGAGCATCCAACCCTTGCGGCCGGTGCACTTGCAGAACACGGCGAGGGTGATCATGGTCATACCGCCGAGCAGCTGGTTGGAAGCACCAAAGAGCGGCCAGATGTTGGCATAGCCACCAAAAGCGAGGGCGAGACCAGGAAGCAGGGTGACAACCGTGGCGAACCAGGGGTTGCCGAGGACCTTCATGTAGCCGGCCTTGGACTCGATGGCCAGGGCGTCGTTGGTCTGGGCAAAGAACTCAGAAAACGAAGTGCGGGCGATGCGGGCGACGGCGTCGAGCGAGGTCAGGGCCAGAGCGGAGACGTTCATGGTCATGAAGACGGTTGCGAGCGTGCCGTCAACACCGAAGGCCTGCATACCGCGGGAGATGCCAGCGGCAAAGATCTGGAACGGGGTGGAAGCGACGCCGGCGTTAAGGGCGCCGGTACCGGCGGTGTTCATGTCGGAGAACATGATGCCGGCAACGATGATGGCAAGGATGCCGACGAAGGACTCGACGACCATAGCGCCGTAACCGACCTTGACGGCGTCCTGCTCCTTCTCGACCTGCTTGGAGGAGGTACCAGAAGAAACGAGGCTGTGGAAACCGGAGAGAGCACCGCAAGCGACGGAAACGAACAGGACCGGGAACATCATGCCGGAGGCACCGGAGAAGCCGGTGAAGACCGGAGCGGTCATCGTAGCCTGACCGTGAACGCCCAGGACGACGATGCCGAGGACAGCGCAGACGATCATGACGATCATCATGATGGAAGTGAGGTAGTCACGCGGAGTCTTGAGCATCTGGATGGGCATAGCGCCAGCGAAGACCAGGTAGACCATGACGACGGCGAACCACTGGAACTTATCCAGGTAGACCGGGAACTGCATACCGACGGCGAACATGAGAACCATGAGGACCACGCCGGTGACGAACTCGGCAGCGCCGGTGAGGTTGAACTTCTTCTGGGCCCAACCAAAGGCGATAGCGACGAAGGTGAACAGGATGGAGATGGTACCAGCGCAGCCGGCGGCATAGGACTTGGTGAAGTCGATGGCACCGGTAGCAGCACCAGAAGCGTCAACGGCCGGGGTGAACATGAACGTCTTGCAGACCATGTCGGTGAAGGCGGCGATGACAATGATGCAGAACAGCCAGCAGAACAGCAGGAACAGGCGACGGCCGGTCTTGCCGATGTACTTCTCGATGAGCTGAGCGAGCGACTTGCCGTTGTTCTTCATCGAAGCGTACAGGGCGCCAAAGTCGTGGACGGCGCCAAAGAAGATGCCGCCGACGAGGACCCAGAGCACGACGGGCAGCCAGCCAAAGGCCATGGCGACGATCGTACCCGTAACAGGGCCAGCACCGCAGATCGAGCTGAACTGGTGCGAGAACGCGGTGAAGGCGGAGACGGGCGAGAAGCTGTTGCCGTCCTTCATGCGCTTGGCCGGCGTGAGGGCCTCTTTGTCAACGCCCCACTTGTTGGCCAGCCATCGACCATAGCCCAGATAGCCGCAGGCGAGCACCGCCGCGGCCACAACCATGAGCAAAACTCCGTTCATTACATTTCCTCCTCTAAAAAGAACTACTCAGACATAAAAAATGAGGGCCGTCGGTTGCGCTCGACGGCCCTCATCTTCATCAGCCGCCCGTTATCGTACGGGCTAGCTGTATGTGCTAACCCGCATCAGATAATTACTACGCTGATAATGTTTAGCTGATGCGTGAACATGTCTGAGAAATCCTCTTCAATCATGATGTGAACGATCCGTGCGTGTTCACATCCCCCAGTGGTTGAAAAGGAGTATGAAACTTT
>DBGBLM010000204.1:0-4098 GCA_048448865.1 Collinsella sp. | reverse complement strand
ACCGGCGGCACGCCCTCGCCGTTGAACTCGGCGGGACGGGTGTACTGCGCGTACTCGAGCAGGCCTCCGTCCTCGGCGGTCGAGAACGACTCGTCCACATTGCTCATCTCGTCGCCCAGGGCGCCGGGAATCAGGCGTACGACGGCATCGGCAACGACCATAGCGGGAAGTTCGCCACCCGTAAGCACGTAGTCGCCGATCGACAGACGCTCATCGGCATACGCATACGCACGCTCGTCGACGCCCTCGTAGCGGCTGCACACAAACAGCAGGCGCTCACTTTTGAGCAGGCGCTCGGCCACATGTTGCGTAAAGGGCTCGCCACAGGGGGTGAAGAACACAACCGTGGGCTTGGGACCCTCTGCGCTAATGGCCTCGATAGCCTCTGCGATAGGCTCGACCTTCATGAGCATGCCCTGCCCGCCGCCGTACGGCTCGTCATCGACGGTACGATGGCGGTCGTGCGTCCAGTCGCGCAGGTCATACGCCTTAAAATCAAAAAGGCCGGCCTTGCGGGCGCGGCCCAAAATCGATGTGGACATGACGGGCTCAAACATCTCGGGAAAGACCGAAAGGGTCTCGATCAGCATGTTGTCCTCCCTACTTGTCCATATCGATCAGGCCGTCCATAACGTGGACGGAAATTGTTCCTGTGTCGGGAAGATCGAGCACGACCTGCTCGATCACGGGAATCAGTACCTCGCCGTACCGATCGCCCTCAACAACCCAAACATCGTTAGCGGGCGTCGACATGATCTCGACGATCGTGCCGAGCAAACCGAAGCGCTCGTCGACCACCTCGCGACCCATCAGGTCGGTATAGGCAGCGTCGAGCGAATCGAGCTCAAAATCGTCACGATTTGCCAGCACGTAGCATCCCGTGATGCCCTCGGCGGCCGTCAAGTCGTCAATGCCCTCAAACGAGACCAGATCGCCATCGCCCGTATCGGTGACGGACACGACCGTGCAAAAGCGGTCGCGCTTGAGCGCCGGCGGCGTCAGGGCGACGCGCATACCCGGCTCTAATACAGAAGGAAGCCCCCGCAGCGGCTGCGCGAGGACCTCCCCCTTCCTTCCGTGCGGCTTGACCACACGGGCGATGTTTTTGTACTGGGACCTCAAGGTCCTAGCCCAGAACCTCTACCTCGACAGCAGTGTCGAGGCGAGCGGCCAGTGCACGGGCGAGCGTGCGAATGGCCTTGATGGTACGGCCACGACGGCCGATGACCTTAGCAACGTCATCCTCGGCGACCGAAACCTCAATCGTAGAGGCGTCGTCACCATCGATGACCTCAAGGCTCACGGAATCCGGGTCGTCGACGATCTGAACAACGAGATATTCGACGAGATCGGCGATGCGATCTGAGAGCATTGCCTCACCCTCGAGCTGTGCAGCGTCAACCTCAGGCACGATTTACTCCTCGGCGCCCTCAGCGGCCTCAGCGGCAGCCTTAGCGGCCTCGGCCTCTTTGGCGAGCTGCTTCTTGGACTTCTTGACGACGGTCTCGGTCTTCTCGCCCTCGTTGGCGGCCTTGATCAGAGCGGCGACGGCGTCGGTGAGCTGAGCGCCCTTGGACTGCCAGTCAGCGATCTTCTCGAGGTCGAGGTTGATGGTCTTGGGGGCGGTCATCGGGTTGTAGCGGCCAACCTCCTCGATGATACGACCGTCACGCGGGGCGCGGGAATCGGCGACGACGACACGGTAGTACGGACGCTTCTTAGCGCCGTGACGAGCAAGGCGAATCTTGACTGCCAAAGGAAACTCCTCCAACCAAGCAGCTTTAGGCTGCAACTACAAACAAACAGTTGAACATAATACGCCATCGACGCGGGCAGGTGAAGTCCGTGAGACCAACTTCTTCGGTGTGGTCGAGGGCAAATCCATATCTTAGACAAGAATTCGGGATTTGCAAGCACATACACGCACCCCACATGAGCTGCGCGGTATACTCATGACATGGAAAGACGCGAACATACATACGGTTATGAGGATGCCATGGGCGTCACGCCGCCTCCCTGGACGGGCCCGGCGGTGGGCCTCATGGACCTCGATGCGTTTTTTGCGAGCGTGGAGATGCTCGACCATCCCGAATGGCGCGGAAAACCGCTCATCGTGGGCGGAGACGCCGATTCGCGTGGCGTCGTGTCCACGTGTTCATATGAGGCACGTCGCTTTGGCGTGCACTCTGCCATGGCCTCGGCCGAGGCGCGGCGCTTGTGCCCGCAAGCCATTTGGACGCATGGGCATTTTGATCGCTATCGTGAGGTCAGCGCGCAGGTCATGGCAATTCTCGCTGACGAGACCCCGCGCGTTGAACGCGTATCCATCGACGAAGCCTTTATCGATATCACACCGGGTCGCTTTGCGCCCGAAGACCCGCTGCTGGTTGCGCGGCGTATAAGAGACCGCGTGGCAGGGCTGGGAGTGACCTGCTCCATTGGCGTGGGCTGCAACAAGACGGTCGCAAAGATCGCAAGCGAGCGGGATAAGCCGTTTGGGCTGACCATCGTGCGCCCCGGAACCGAGCAGCGCTTTTTGGCCGCGCTGCCGGTATCTGCCATGAGCGGCATCGGACGCTCGGCCGAGGAGCGGCTGCGCCGCATGCGCATCTACACCCTCGGCGAGCTTTCGCGCGCGCCTGAGTCCACACTGGCCTCTATTTTTGGCGTCAACGGCGAACGCATGCGCCAGCGTGCGCTGGGACTCGAAATCTCCGAAGTCACGAGCCTCGATGAAGAACGCGAGGTCAAGTCGGTCAGCAATGAACGCACCTTTGCTAAAGATTTAACTGAGCGTGGGGATATTGAGGCGGCGATTGCACTGTTGGGAGAGTCAGTGGGACGCCGCCTGCGCCGTCAGGGGCTGACGGGTGCCACGGTAACGCTCAAGCTCAAGTATTCGTATGGAAGCGGGCGTACGGCACAGCGCCGGCTGCCTCATCCAACCGACGATGAGAACATCTTCGTGGCGGTTGCGCTCGAACTGCTCGACAACATCTGGCAAGAAGGCATGCATGTTCGCTTAGCCGGCATCGGCATGAGCGACTTCGACCACCAAGGCGGCATCCAGACTGACCTGTTCTGCGAGATCGATGACCGCGGAGCCCAATCCAGCGACCGCCGCGACCTCTCCGTCGCCATCGACGCCGTCCGAGACAAATTCGGCGACACCGCCCTTTCCTTCGGCCGCCAATACCGTTTCAACGATTAACCGCCTTTGGGCAAAAAGAAAGCCGGGCAGGTGCGGAAAACCGCAACTGCCCGGCGATAGGCGTGAGGGTAGCTAACCCCGTCTCAAATGAGCTACTAGAGGAGGTTGAGGGGGAGCTGGGGAGCGTCACCCCAGAGCTTTTCGAGACGGTAGAAGTCGCGCGCCTCGGGAGTGAAGACGTGGACGACAACCGAACCATAGTCCATGAGCATCCAGGTCTTCTGCTCGCGACCCTCGATGGAGAACGGGTGCTCGCCGCAAGCCTCGGCGACCTTCTCCTCGATCTCGTCGACGATAGAATCGACCTGGCGGTTGTTGGTACCGGTGGCAAGCACAAAGTAGTCGCATACGTCGGAAAGCTCGGTCAGGTCGAGCACCTGAACGTCCTCGCCCTTCTTGTCGTAGGCGGCCTGCGCGGCGGCGCGGGCGACATCCTCGGCGGCGACACCGCTCGCGGACAGTGAGGCGGCAGTGCGGTCGGACGTGGCGACGAAGCTCTTGTGCTCCACACCTTCAAGAATCTGCTCGTCAGTCATGGTCTCGTCGGCCATGGAATACCTCTTTCTAGACAGCCCAAGCTAGCGCAGCTGGGCGTAATGGTTGTAAATCGTAATAGCCGTGGGATAAAGATAGCGCCCGGACTGGATCACATAGACCAGACCCTGCGCAAAACAGGAGAAGAACAACTCATCGAGCGTCGACTCCCCCACCATCTTGCGCAGCGCATGCGCATAGTCACCGTGGCGGTTGGGCTCGATGGCATCGGCCACAAAGACCACCATATCGAGCGGCGTCATGTCGCAGGCACCTACGGTGTGACGGTCGACAGCCTGGAAAACGGCCGGCGGCAGCTCGGGAAAAAGCTGCGGAAGCTCATAGGCGGCAAC
>DBGBLM010000203.1:0-16267 GCA_048448865.1 Collinsella sp. | reverse complement strand
CAACCGGACACACATTCTGTCCGAGCGGTTAAAAGCGGGCACGGAATTTAAACGGCTGAAAAAGGGGCATCGACCTGCGCCGATGCCCCCAACGTGGACACACATTTTGTCCTATAAGCCAAAATAAACCTGTTCCTTTTTGGTAGGTTGCTAGCAGTGGCGGTACTCGGCGATGATGAAGTCGATGTCGGTTTGAAGGGTGTCCAGGTTTGCCAGGCGCTCTTTGTCGGCAGGGCGTGTGCGGTAGTAGTAAGGCGTCATCTGAAATACGGCATCGATGTCGGCCTGCGTCTGGAGGGTGATAGAAGCTGTCACCCGCCGCGTTCCGACCAACTCGAGCTCGGTGGTCTGCGGCAGCTTCTCATCGTTAAGGTACGGCGTGTCGTAGAGTACCTCCTTGAGCCCAAACAGATGGCGGGCGCCCGGCACCACGGTGTAGAGAGAACCCTCCGGTGCCAGCACGCGGGCAAACTCGCGCTCATTAAAGGGAGCAAAGAGCTCGGTCACCATATCGAAGGCGCCATCGGCCACGGGGATATCCTTCATGTTGGCCACAAAATAGGTCGCATCGCCGCGCTTGGCGGCCAGGCGAACCATCTCTTTGCCCAAGTCGAAACCGTAAGCATCCACGCCCGGCACCGCGCCCATGGCGCTGGTGTAGTAGCCCTCACCGCAGCAAATATCGAGCAGCGTCATGGGATCTTTCGTAAACGCGGCGCGCCCAGACACCTGCTTGCGCACCAGCTCAACCATCGCATCGCGCAACGGCGCATAGTATCCACGGTTCAGAAAGTCACGACGGCTGCGTGCCTGCGACTTGGGATCGCCCATGGAGTCGCCGCTCTTGGACGAACGTAGTAGATATAGATAGCCCTCGCGAGCTCGGTCAAACCGGTGCCCGCCCGCACATGCAGCACCACGCTCGTCGTCCACCAACGGCTCATGGCAAACGGGACACAACAACATGGCAATTCCTTAGCGCGAACAACACAACGCCCACCATTGTCGCACGCCTTCCCCGCCTAGTCATTGGGGACGTTCTTGAATGACTAGTTAGAAGAGATAAGGAGTGTCCCCAGCTGCCGGCAGAAAAGGAACGTCCCTACGTGCCGACTGGTTGCATTAGGAGTATCATCATCTGCGCAAATAAGCACGAAAGAGCATATTAGAGATTGAGAGCATATGGCTGACACCGTATCTAAGCACATTGACATGACCACCGGCTCGCTGTGGCGCAATATCCCCCTGTTCGCCTTGCCCGTGGCCGCCACGAGCATCTTGGAGCAGCTGTCAAACCTCATCGCCACGGTCATTATCGGTAACTTCTCGGGCGACCAGGGAACCCTCGCCATGGCAGCGGTCGGCTCCAATGTTCCGCTTACCAGTCTTATGCTCAACCTGTTTATTGGCATGTCGCTTGGCTCCAACGTGGTCATCGCCAACGCCATCGGCCGCAACGATCAGAACATGGTCAAACGCGCCGTCCATACCTCGATTTTAATGGCGCTCGTGGGCTTTGTCGTCATCGCCCTGGGCGAGGTCTTTGCCGAGCCCATGCTCGCCGCGCTCAACGTTCCCGCCGAGACCATGCCGCTCGCTTCACTCTACCTACGTGTCTTTTTGCTCAGCATGCCCTCGATTTTGCTCTACAACTTTGAGGCCGCGATTTTCCGCTCCGTCGGCATCACCCGCATGCCGCTGCAGGCGCTTGCCGTGTCCACCGTCCTCAACATTGGCCTGGACCTCATCTTTGTCCCCGTACTCCACTGGGGCGTCGCGGGCGTCGCCATCGCCACCGCCATCGCCTACACCGTCAGCGCCGCTACGCTCTTTATTCGCCTGCTCAAGACCGACTCCGTCGTCCGCGTCACCCCGCGCGACCTGGCTATCGACCCCGTCGCCCTCAAGCGCATCGTTAAGATCGGCCTGCCCGCCGGCATCCAAAGCGCTGTCTTTGCCGTCGCCAACATCATCATCCAGTCCGCCATCAACAGCCTGGGCACCGAGGTCATGGCGGCATCGAGCGCCGCCATGAGCCTGGAGTACGTGTGCTACAACCTGCTCAACAGCTTTAGTCAGGCTTGCACCACCTTTGTGGGACAAAACCACGGTGCCCGCAAGATCGACCGCTGCACCAAGACGCTCAAGGTCTGCCTGGTCGAAGGCGGTATCGTTGCACTCACCACGATTATCGTTATTGTCGGCCTGGGGCGCGAGATCCTATCGCTGTTCAACAGCGATCCCAACATCGTCTCGATTGGCTATATCCGCGTGTGCTCGATCTTCCCGGCGTACGCCTTTAGCATGTTCTACGAAAACATGTCCGGCTACCTGCGCGGCTTTGGTATCTCGCTCACGCCCGCCCTCATCACCATGATCTGTGTCTGCGGCATCCGCTTCTATTGGGTGTTCTGCGTGTTCCCGCACTTCCGCACCTTTGCGAACATCATGATGGTCTACCCCATCAGCCTGGGCACCACGGCGTTCTTTATGGTCGTGGCGGTACTACTCTGCCACCCGGCACGCACCCATCGCGCCACCCAAGCCAAAGCGACAGCCCGCTAAACACCGCACTCAACGCCATGCCAGTCATTAATTGACAATATGTGAGCTCATATAGTCGATAAAGCGCCTCGTGGCGATGGGCATGGTGTCCCAGCTGCGCCAGGCCGCCACTACGTCGCGTGAGGGAGCATGCACGATGGGCCGCACACGAATATCGGCCCGCATGCCTTCCACAGTACGACGGTAGAGCATACTCACGCCTAGGCCCTCCTCCACCATCGCCATGATGGTGTAGTCGTCGGTGACCTCGCTCGTCACGTGCGGCGACAGCCCATGCGCCGCAAACGCATCGAGCACCAGGCTCTGTTCGCCCTCATCCAGCAACACAAACGGCTCGGACGCTAGGTCGGCGAGTGTCACCTTTTCCTTTGCCGTCAGCGGATGTGCGGCCGGCAACAGTGCCACCAACTCGTCGTGATAGACCACGCGCTTCTCGAGCCCAGCGGTAAATCCGCGCGCCGTAAAACAAAAATCAACCACGCCATCGTGCACCCACTGGGCGTTGCGCGTGTAATCGCCCTGCTTGAGAGTAAAGTGCACGCCCGGGTGCAGGGCCCCAAAGTCGCGGATCACACGCGGCAGCACGGTACGACTCACGTTGGTAAACGTCGCAATGCGAATATCGGTCGACGAAAGCCCCAGCAGCTCCTGGCGCTTGCCCTCGAGCTCGGCCTCGGCGGTCACAATCTGGCGCAGGTACGGCAGATATTGTTTACCGTCGCGCGTAAGCGAAACGCCCTGCTTTCCGCGCTCGATAAGCGTGGTACCCAGCTCGCGCTCGAGCGCCTTGACGGCCTGGCTCACCGCACTTTGCGTATAGCCCAGCTCGTCCGCCGCACCCTTCAGGCTGCCGCGATCGACCACCATACAAACAATCTGATACCGCGATGCCATCGTGCCTCCCCATCGATGTAGCCGTAAAACGTTTTGTCAGCGCTTTTCGCACCCACTTTAGCATTTCTTAATCATACTGAAGATACATTCGCTTTACTACATCCACATCTGAGAGCAGAATCCTTTTTACGAAACCGTTCTGTAACAAAAGGAGTCCCATGGATCGCAAAAAAGCAATCGCGCTCTCATTTTCCGTTCCCGTCGCATGGGGCTTTTCGTACCCCCTCATGAAGATCGGCATGGACAGCATGAGCGCCACGAGCATCGTTGCGCTGCGCTGCATCATCGCCTTTGTTGCCTGCCTGCTGCTCTTCCACAAGCGCGCTTTCCGCATCAACCGCGACCTTATGGTCCGCGCCGCCATCATCGGCGCCATTATGGCAACCGAGCTCACCTGCATGTGCCTGGGCTCCAGCCTCACCTCTGCCTCCACCGCCGGCTTTTTGCAGAGCCTGACGGTCGTGATCGTGCCGTTTGCCAACGCCGCCCTGCTGCGCCGTGCCCCTGAGCGCAAAGTGCTCGTCGGCACCGCCATCGTCACCTGCGGTATGTTGCTGCTCTCGGGCGCCGACTTCACCAGCCTGAATCCGGGCGCGCTCATCATGCTGCTCTCTGCTTTTGTCTATGCCGGCCACATTATCTTAGCCAAGCGCTTTGTCGAAGATGTCGACCCGCTGGCTCTGGGCGTTTGGCAGCTGGGCTTTGGCGGCTTGTTCTCGGGCATCGCCGCATTCACCTTTGGCAGCTTCACGCTTCCCAGTACGCCCAGCGAGATCGTGGTCGTCGTTGCGCTCGCACTCATCTGCTCTGCTTATGGCTTTATCACCCAAACGCTCGTGCAGCCCCACGTGCCTGCCGAGACCACCGGCTTCGCTTTCTCGCTCGAACCGGTCTGCTCTGCTGTCTTCTCGTTCTTCCTGGTCGGCGAGGTCCTGAGCCCCATCGCCTTCTTTGGCGCCGCTCTCATCCTCACCGGCGTCATGGTGGCAACCGTCGAGCTTCCGCGCCTTCGCGCACATGGACAGGCTCGCATGGCAGGGGCGCCCGAGCGCGTCTCGTAATCCCCACTCCTTATACAGCCGCGGCATAAAGGCAACCGATGCGCCTTTACAATAGATGCCAACAGAGCATCTGCCATAAAGGAGCCCCATGGACACCGCGACCCGCGACCGCAACATAGCAACTTGGTTGGGCGATGCGCCGCAGCCGGTACGTGACACGACGAACCAGCTGCTCGAGCGCATCTCCCTTTTGCGTGCCGAGCAGACCATCTACCCGGCACAAGACGACATCCTCAATGCCCTCGTCTACACGCCGGCCGACCAGGTCAAGGTTGTCATCTTGGGTCAAGACCCCTATCACGGACCCAACCAGGCCATGGGACTGTCGTTCTCGGTTCCCGTGACGCAAACCAAGTTGCCGCCGAGCCTGCGCAACATCTACAAGGAACTCAATGCCGATCTGGACTGCCCCATTCCCGCCACGGGAGACCTAACGCCATGGGCACAGCAGGGCGTCTTGCTCCTCAACACTACGCTCACCGTGCGCGAGCATGCCGCGAACTCGCACGCCAAACTGGGCTGGAGCACCCTGACCGACTACGTTACCGAACGCTGCTGTCAGCTGCCCCAACCGGTAGTCTTTTTGGCATGGGGCCGCTTTGCCCAGCAGATGGTTGAGGGCAAGCTCGCCGCGACCGGCGCGGGCAAGGCAACCGACAAGTTCTGCCTGGCCTCCACGCACCCCTCGCCGCTTTCGGCCAACCGTGCCACGGCAGAACTCCCCGCCTTTATGGGGTCGCGTCCCTTCTCCGCTGCCAATCGGCTACTCGAACAGCACGGCTCGACCCCCGTCAACTGGACTTGCCTCGGCTAAAAATCGAGACATCAAAAACGCGCCCGACGGCTTTCCATCGGACGCGTTTCCTATTCGGGCCAAATAAATTGTGTGCGGCCGGCCTCGCCGCCATCGATCAGCAAACTCTGCCCGGTCATAAACCGGTTGGTCACGCCCACAAAGTAGATCCACTCGGCGATCTCTTGGGCGGTGGCCCAGCGCTTAAGCGGCGTGAGCTCCATAATCTGGTTCCACAGGTGCTCGTCATCCATCACGCAACGGTTGAGCGGCGTGATAACGCCGCCCGGGTCCACACTGTTGGCGATGGCCTGCGGTGCCAGGCGGTTTGCAAGGTTCTTGGTGTAGGCGATAACGCCGCCCTTGCTGGCGGCATAGGCGGGAAACTCCGATCCCGTATGCCCGCTCGCCGAGCCCACATTGACCACGGAGCGAATTGTCGGCGTCGGCTTGGCGGCAAGCCCCTCCCCCACAAAGGCATAGCGCTCAGTCACGTTGATGGTGCCACACAGGTTGGCGGCGATATCGTCGGCCGAATCCTGCGTACCGGCAACGTTTACGATTATCTGTGGTTCAAGGTCGTCTGGAAACGAGTCCAGTTCGCGGACATCAACGATCAGATGGCGGTAGCGCTCGTGTTCGATCGCCGCCGGCAGCAGATCAAAGCCCACGACCTCGTGGCCCTCGTCCAAAAAGCGCTGCACGCATGCGGCTCCGATACCGCCCGAAGCACCCGTGATCAAAACCCGCATACTTGCTCCTTAGGCGGTTGCGTGGCGCTCGAGGTACTCGGCGCCCACGTTCTCGCGCTCCCAGCCGCGCACGACCTTGTAGCCCACGGGGCTCAGGAAGACCTCGCACAGCAG
The DNA here is from genome assembly GCA_048448865.1 of Collinsella sp. Taxonomy (GTDB): domain Bacteria; phylum Actinomycetota; class Coriobacteriia; order Coriobacteriales; family Coriobacteriaceae; genus Collinsella. Next base: position 10,088 of record DBGBLM010000203.1, on the reverse strand, counting down.
CTCGGCGACAGCGCCGGTCAGCGAGCACATAAGGACCTGCACCCAGGTCCAACCAAAGAACGTGTGGCTCACCACAATGGCAAAGACCAAGTTGTCGATAAACTGGCCAACACCCGTAGACACATAGGAGCGGAAGGCAAAGCTCGCAAAGTTATTCTTTTTGAGCATACGGCCGAGCGACTGGTTGAGCGTGGAGTTAACCACGGCAGAAACGAGCATTGCCAGCGAAGAGCCCAACACCACGTACCAGGTGCCGCCGATGGTGGCGTTAAGAGCGGTGTTGACCTCGATCATGCCCGTGTCGTAGTAAGCGCCCCACATGCCGGGCGTGAGCGAGCACGCCCAAAAGCACAGACTCACGGCCAGGTTGACCAGCAGCGCGAGGATAGAGATTTTGATGGATGCCTTGGCGCCAAAGCGCTTGCAGATCATGTCCTGGCACAAAAAAGAAACCCAGCTCACCACAAAGCCGCAGTCGAGTGCCAGATACGGCAGGCTGATAAGCTCTTTGTTGGCCAGCAGGTTCATCATGATGACGCTCACGAAAAACAGCGAAACCGTTGCCGCGGGAATGCTCCGCAACAGGACTTTATAGTCCTCCATGACCTTCTTGATCATTATGTACTCCTTTGGTTTTAGGTTTAACGAGCAGGATATCGGACCCGAACTGCTCGGACGCCCCGGTCTTGAGACGACGGTGGGTATGATAGCCGCTCACACGGCATCAGGCAAGCAAACGGCGCGGCAGCCCCGCAGGGCCACCGCGCTGATGCGTTAAAACGCTACGTTGCCAAACTCCGATAGGATAAGGTCGGGATTGTGGTCGGTAGCCCAATCCACGTTCCACGGGCTCGTGAACAGCAGCAACTTACCGCCGCGCATGTCCTCGACGCGCAGGGTGTCGCGCGTGAGCGAAAGAGCCGGGATATCGATGCTGTCGGGGTCGTTCTGGATCCAGCGGATGTCCGTATAGGGCAGCGGCTGACGACGAACCTCAACACGGTACTCGGCCTTGAGGCGGCGCTCGAGTACCTCAAACTGCAGCACGCCGACCACGCCCACAATGACGCTCTCCATGCCGGCACCCAGCTCGCGGAAGATCTGGATGGCACCCTCCTGGGCAAGCTCCTCCATGCCCTTGACGAACTGCTTGCGCTTGAGCGTGTCGACCTGCGTAATGCGAGCGAACATCTCGGGGGCAAACGTCGGGATCTGCGGATACTGCACGTGGCGCTTGCCGGAGCACACGGTGTCGCCGATGCTAAAGATACCCGGATCGAACAGGCCCACGATATCGCCCGCGTACGCCTCGTCCACGATGGCACGGTCATCGGCCATCATCGACGTGCCCGTGGCAAGCTTGAGCTTGCGGTTGCCCTGCACGTGGAAGGCGTCCATGCCGCGCTCGAACTTGCCCGAGCAAATACGCACAAAGGCGATGCGGTCGCGGTGGTTCTTGTCCATATTGGCCTGGATCTTAAACACAAAGCCGCTAAAGTCGTCGCGGCAAGGATCGACCGGCTCACTGGTGAGCGTATCGGTATAGGCACGCGGCGTCGGGGCCAGACGTAGGAACTCCTTGAGGAAGGGCTCCACGCCAAAGTTGGTAAGCGCCGAGCCAAAGAACGCCGGGCTCAGCTTGCCGCAGGCCACGGCATCCAAGTCGAGCTCGTCGCCGGCGCCATCGAGCAGCTCGATGTCGTCCATCAGGTTCTTATGGTTCTCCTCGCCGATGAGCTCATCCATGGCGGGGTCGCCCAGCTCGGCCTCGACCTCGGCGACCTTTTTGGTGGCGTTGGCGTGGCCGTCGCCCTCAAAGGCGATAACGCGACGAGTCTGACGATCGAACACGCCGCGGAAGTTGCGGCCGCTGCCGATCGGCCAGTTCATGGGATACGTATTGATGCCCAGGACGTTCTCGATCTCTTCCATGAGCTCAAACGGATCGCGAGCCTCGTGGTCGAGCTTGTTCACAAAGGTGAAGATGGGAATGTGGCGCAGCGTGCAGACCTTAAAGAGCTTTTTGGTCTGGGCCTCGACGCCCTTGGCGCCGTCGATGACCATGACCGCAGCGTCGGCGGCCATAAGGGTACGGTAGGTATCCTCCGAGAAGTCCTGGTGGCCGGGGGTATCGAGGATATTGACGCAGGCGCCGTTGTAGGTGAACTGCAGGACCGAGGAGGTAACGGAAATACCGCGCTCCTTCTCGATGTCCATCCAGTCCGAGACGGCATGCTTGGCCGAGCTCTTGCCCTTGACCGAGCCGGCGGTCTGGATACTGCCGGTATAGAGCAGCAGCTTCTCGGTAAGCGTGGTCTTACCGGCGTCCGGGTGGCTGATGATCGCGAATGTGCGGCGCGACGAGATTTCATCCGACAGGCTTGCCATGCGGATCCTTTCTTGCATTGAGTGCATTACGTCGTTGTAACCGCACTATTGTAGCCGCGAAATCCCGCCATAGGGCACCTATCAGGACAAATTCATCAGATGGAGCTTGGGTAGCAGTCGATGGCGGCACTCCGTAGCAGTTTGTCTCGATCTGTAACATCTAGACGGTTTTTGAACCTCTACCTGTTACAGATTTAGACAAACAGGTGGGCGTCCCAGAAAGATCTCGATCTGTAACATCTAGCAGCCAAAATCTTCTCCAGTTGTTACAGATTGAGATGACCGAACGAACGGACAATCCCTATTTACCTCTTGCATAACTGTGTATAGTGTATATATACTGTGCTTACCGATTATATACACGTGTAGCCCAACAGCTAAGGAGCCGCTGTGGACATCATCCTATCCAATTCGAGTGACAAGCCCATCTACGAGCAGATAACCTCGCAGGTCAAAGCTCAGATCCTTTCGGGCACGCTCGCCGCGGGAGCCAAACTCCCCAGCATCCGTACACTCGCGAGCGACCTGGGTGTGAGCGTCATCACCACCAAGCGCGCCTACGCCGACCTGGAGCGACTCGGGTTTATCTGCACCATGCAGGGCAAGGGCTGTTTTGTCGCCGAGGGCAACCAGGAACTCTTGCGCGAAAACCAGCTCTGCCATATCGAAGATCTGCTTGCGAAAGCGGCAAGCCAAGCCGAAGCCCTGGGTGTCACGCGCGACAAGCTGCACGAGATGCTCGACCTGGTAGCCCCCGAAACCATGCAGTAGCCATCTGCAAGAAAGGCTATACCATGCAAAACCTTTTAGAACTCAAAGGCATCTCACGCCGTGTGAGCGACCGCTTTTCACTACGCGATGTCACGCTCGCCGTGGAGCCCGGCCAGATTGCTGGCTTTGTGGGCGCTAACGGTGCCGGCAAGACAACGACCATTCGCGCCGCGCTCGGGCTTATCAAGCTCGATGCCGGCGAGGTGCGCCTGTTTGGGCAGCGCTGTGGCGCCGACGCGCCCGGCGAGACACAGCGCTGTCTGCGCTCCCGCGTCGGTCTCGTCCTGGACACATGCCCCTTCCCTTCAACGCTCAGGATGGGCCAGATCGAGGCACTCGTAGGCCCGGCGTACCCCACGTGGGACCGCAAAACGTTCGCCGGATTCATCGACCGATTTGGCCTCGATCCCAAGACAAAGGTCAAGGACCTCTCCCGCGGCATGGGCATGAAGTTGCAGCTTGCCTGTGCACTCAGCCATAATGCCAAGCTACTCCTTTTGGACGAAGCCACCGCGGGCCTCGATCCCATGGCGCGCGAGGAACTGCTCGATGAGCTGCTTGCTTTTGTCGCCGACGGTCAGCACAGCGTGCTGCTCTCGAGCCACATTACGTCCGACCTCGATCGCGCCGCCGACCGCGTCATCTGCATCGATAACGGCTCGATTGTGTTTGACCTGCCGCGCGAGGACATTACCGACCGAGCCGGCATCGCCCACTGCACCCAAGCGCAGGCCGCCGAGCTTATGGCTTGCGTCGAAGGTGCCCATGCCGCCCGCCACGCCTACAGCGTGGACGTGCTCGTGCCCAACCGTCGCGAAACGCTCGAGGCCTTTCCCGAGATTCCCTGCGATCGGGCAACCATTGACGACTATCTTCGCCTCACGCTGAAAGGGGCTTCGAAATGAAACGCGCCTTTATGTCCGAGCTCGCCATCGCTCGCACGCTCATCCCGAGCATTGCGGGCGTCGGCCTGTTCATCTTCGTCGTGCTAACCCTTGCCAACGCATCGGGCGGCGACTCTGGCACAAGTGCCGGCGCCTGCGCGGTCAGTGCCATGTCGCCCATCATGGTCATGAACTCACTGGCCGGTTTCGACAATCAAAACGGTTGGGAGCGTTATCGGGCAACGCTGCCTCTCACGCGCAAAGACATTATTTGCGCACGCTACCTGAGCATCATTGTCTTCTCGGCTGTCATGGCGTGCGCCGCCGCACTTCTGAGCATCGTCTCCATCCCGCTATTCAACAGCGTGGGCATCCCCTCGACGGGACAGACGGTCTTTGAGATCGCTATAGCCTCGGCAGCATCGATGCTCATCTCCCTCATGATGGTGTTTTTGGCGCAGCCGCTGTTCTTTCGATTTGGACACATGGAGGCGCTGCGCCTATCCGTTGGTCTGTTTGCCCTGCTCTGGTGCCTTGCCATTGCCACGTTGAGCTCCTCCAACCCCATCAGCAACTGGCTCATGTCGATTGCCGGAGCGAATCCCGATCCCGCCGTCCTCGGCTGCCTGTGTGCAGGTATTGCCGTACTGGCCCTCGTGCTATGCGCAATCAGTTGCACCGTCAGCACCAAGGTTTATCGAGCACGCGACCTGTAATCGACAGCTAAAAAAGCTTAGGTGGTACCCCGCTTATTTTTTCAATGAAACAAGGCGGCATAGCGTCACCACCGCCCCTCACAGCAGGCCGTCTAGTTCTTGGCAACCAAAAAGACACCGTCAGCATATCGAAGGTGAATACTTTTCCGAGAAGTGAACGAGTAAAAACAATGCCCTGTAGCATCGACATTTTTAAGGACTCAATTCCTGCGGTTTTGTCTAAGAATCCTGCAGTTTTGTTCGAAAAAAGTGTGCATGTTCCAGGGTTCCAGATTTACTCGTTCACTTCGCGGAAAACCATTCACCTTCGATTCGAGCCTTAACCAAATGCCCTCTCGAACTATGGCCCCTGTCTCACCACAGCGATACCAAAGCTTCATGGCGGGACGGTATCATCGGACGAGCGCCGTAAATCTGGCGCAGTCGTTCTTTGGGAAGGCATTTCACCCGTGTCGTGGGTCGCAGCAGCATTTGTGTCGGCTTTCTTTGCCGGCGTCACATCTGTCCTGGCCAAATGCGGCATCAAGCAGACCGACTCCGATGTCGCGACGGCCATTCGCACCTGCGTGGTGCTCGTTTTCGCCTGGGCAATGGCGGGCATTTCTGGATCCATTGGAACCATCGGCAGCATCGAACCCAGATCTTGGCTCTTTCTCGTCCTCTCGGGACTCGCTACCGGTGCTTCGTGGATCTGTTACTTTAAGGCGTTGGGCATCGGAGACGTCAATAAGGTCGCACCGGTCGACAAGATGAGCACCGTACTCGCTGCACTGATCGCCATTGTGCTTTTTGGCGAGACGAGCAACCTTGCGGTTAAGCTCGTGGGAACCGCTGTCATCACCCTCGGCACGTTTTTAATGATCGAGAAGAAGCAGTCTGCCGGACCCGAGCAGCAGCAAGACCGAACCTGGCTCGCTTACGCCCTCGGCGCCGCCGTGTTCGCAGCGCTCACGTCCATCCTTGCCAAGGCTGGCATCGAAGGCGTCGAGTCCAACCTGGCCACGGCAATCCGTACCTGTGTGGTACTGGTTATGGCATGGGCAATCGTGGCAGCTAAAGGCAAGATGGGCCAAGCCGTGCACGTAGACCGCTACGAACTCGTATTTCTCGCGGCATCGGGCATTGCGACTGGCGCATCGTGGCTGCTATGCTACTACGCCATCGCCACAGGCCAGGTGAGTGTCGTGGTGCAGATCGACAAACTATCGATTGTCGTATCGGTACTATTTGCGCGCCTGGCATTCAACGAAAAACTCTCACGACGCAGCGCCATCGGTCTCGCTCTCATCGTCCTGGGCACTGCAGCGCTCGCAGTTTGGAAGTAGCGCGGCCAGCAGCCGCTACATCCTCACACCTGGCTTGGGATGCCTGTACTGACCGTGGGATGCCGTGCGCTTACCGTGCGAGATGGCAAATTTGGGACAACAGTGCAGGCAACGAAGGCAGGCTGCGCACTCCGGCTTTGTCCAGACGGGAAGGCCATCGCGCATCTCAATCGCCGCCATGGGGCAGCGCTTGGCACACAGGCCGCAGCCGATGCAGCGATCGGCATCGACGGCAAACTTGCTCGTCTGTTGCATGCGCGGCAGCCCAATTGCGTGATACGCGCACGATGCAAACAGAGGCACGCGATGGCGCATCATGTTGCCCGTGCGGCGTGCCCGCACCGCCTCGATCACGGCATCAATCTGCGCCTCGGCAGCTCTATTGATACCCTCAACCTTTTGAGAGTCAGACAGGTCGAAAACAGGCGTCCAGGTATCGGGCATCTTGACGCTCATCGCCGCATCTAACTCGAGCCCACGCTCGTGCAGCAGGTCGCGGGCAAACTTGGCCGATTGACCGGTCGTCGAACCGTACGTCGAAACATAGAACGTATAGGGGCGCTCGCCGCCCTTTGTACCGGCAGCAATCGACAGGTCGGCAGTCTTCAAAAACTCGATCATCGGTGTCGGCAGACCCCAGGCATACACCGGAGCAACAAATCCCAGCTGACAGGGGCCTTCCGTCGCAACAAGGCGAAGGGCTTCGGCATCAAAGCGCTCAATCGACATAACTTTGTCGCTTGTCGCCGCTGCAATGCGACGCGCCACATGCTCGCTGTTCCCTGTCGCGCTAAAGTACAGGATCATCTCGTACCCCTGGAATTGACTCGTGAAAAACCGTACTACTTGCGCAGCGGCTTGGGCAGCGGAATACCGGCAGCGATGACGGCGGCGATGATCATACAGATGATGCCTTTGAGCGGGAAGCACATGAGCAACAAGCCCACGACCATAACGGGTTGGCGCATGACCGCACCCATCGTCGATGCCGTGCAGACGGCGACGCAAAAGACCGGATCGGCGCCGGTAAGGATGGCAAGGCCGTAGCCCAGGCTTACGCCCGAGAAGATAACCGGGAAGAAGTGACCGCCGCGCCAACCAAGGTTGATGAGGGCGGGGGTCAGCATGGCCTTGACCAGACCGGTCGCGATAAGCACGCCGGTGGGAATGGTCAAGTAGGTTTCCATGAGCACGTCGGCCTGGGTCTCGCCGGCAAACATGGTGTAGGGCAGGACCGTGCCGCAAATGGCGAGCGCCAGACCGGCTAGCATGGCCTTGACGACAGGACGCTCCCCTATTGCATGGGCAAGCGCTTCGCTCGCGTGCTCAGAGACAAAGTACAGCCAGCCGCAGATTGTTCCGATCAACGACAGAGGGACGAGCCAGGTAAGCTCTAGGTTGCCCACCTCGGCGGACTCGAACCTGGGCATGCCCATGCCGCCGCCCACAAGCTGGCCAAGCAGCAGGTAGGTACCCAGACCGCCGGCAATCGCAATACCGTAGACCACCGTCTTTTGCGCCTTGGGCAGCTTGATGGTGATCTCGCCGGACGCGGAGCCCTCGTCGCCGTCGGCGCTACCGGCAAGCGGCGCCACAAAGCCAAAGACGGGCGCGGTAAAGAGCGCCGTCAGGGCAGCCTGGGTGCCCAGCAGCGTAAGCTCCCTAAACTCGGCGCCAAAGCGACGCATGCGGTCGCCGACCCAGCTGCACAGACCAGCGATAACGCCGGTCAGGCCGGCCTCCGGTCCAATGCTTCCGCCAAACAGCAGCGGCAGCAATGCCGCGAGCGAAAGCTTGCCCAGGTTGTCGTACGGATAGCGCCCGTCTTGCTTAACCTTAGCCATCACCTGGTTGAGGTCATCGGTCTTGGTGCCCGTCATCTTTTCGTACAGGCCAATCACCAAGCCGCCCAACAGGCAAACGAAAAACGGGTACGGCAAAAAGCCAAACGGGCCGCTGGCGAGTTCGGGCGAAGAGACACCCAGCTTATGCGGGACCTCGGTCCACAAATAATCAATGCCGTGCTCCATCGCAAAGAAGAATAGCCAGACTGCGGCACCCGCGAGTGCACCGGTCACGGCAACGCTGACCAAAAACAGCGCGCGGTTTGTGGGTTTGGCAAGGTTATCCATCGGGTCCTCCCGCGGTTAAAGTCGACATAGATACGTTTTATTGTAGAGCGAGCGTTGCTCGAACGAGCCAACCATCTGCGCCGCAAACGGCACCATTGGGAGTCATGGTGGGGCAGGCTCAAGACTTATCCGTTGATAATCGAGGCAATCTCGCGCAAATCGTCGGCAAAGTAGATGCCGTGCTGGCGCCTCGGGCTCGAAAGCCCTTTATCAATCATGTGCCCGAGCAGCGCCTTGAGGTCGTTGTAGTAACCGTCCAGGTTATACAGGATGCACGGAGCACTCAGGTGCCCCAACGACACCGCGGACATAACCTCGGCAATCTCCTCGAGCGTGCCCGTGCCGCCCGGAAATGCGATGAACGCATCGCCGAGCTCGATCATCTTGGCTTTGCGCTCGGCCATGTCGCTCGTCACGATAAGGTCGTCGATTCCGTCGTGTTGAAACTCTGCCTCGATAAAAAAGCTCGGCTCCACACCCGTCACATGTCCGCCTGCCTCGAGTACGCTATCGGCGAGCGCGCCCATCAGTCCCGATTTGGACCCGCCGTATACGAGCGCGTGTCCGTTGGCGCCAATCCAATTGCCCAGCTCCTGCACTGCGGGCAGAAACGCCGGATCATTGCCGGCACTGGCACCCAAATACACGGTGATATTCATATTTGGCCCCCCCTTGTTGTGGCGCACGACGTTCGTCTTAGCGCTGGCGTCGACGATACTCGCGCACGCGACGCGAAAGATCGGCGAGCTCGTCACGATCGAGCTCTTCCAAATGCTCAAGATCGTCCATAAAGCGCGCCATGGTGTCCTTTTGGCGCAGCTTGATAAGCGTATTGCAGTAGTTCACCGCCACGCCCGTGAGCATGGCGATGTAGAAGATGCTGATGACGCTCAGAATGACGGTAATGGCGCGGGCAACCGGCGTTTCGGCCGGAATGTCGCCAAAGCCGATGGTCGAGACCGTCTCAAAGCTAAACCAGAGACCGTCGCCAAACGTAAGGGACGTGGGCTCGGACAGCCAGACGGCAGTCGAGCACAGCAGGTAAAAGATTAGAAACAGGCCCGTGATGCGCGCAAAGCCAGCCTGTCGTAACACATCGGCAAGCGTCCTCAACCTGTTCATCGCGACCCCTTTCCCAGACGCCCAATCTCGTTCGCTCGGTATTGTCCCACGCCTCCCCCGCAAACGAAACTAGTCATCAAGAACGCTTCTAAACGACGGGTTGTGAGGAACAATCCTCCCACGACAAACAAGAGCACGTTTCAATCTGCGGAAAACGGGGCGTTCCCGTCGGCCTCGCAGCCTGAACTAGTATCTTGATATAGACACACCGCCCACCGTCGTGCACGCAGCACGCGGAAAGAAAGGAAGTCCACGATGTTTAGACCTCTTCGCAGAAAGAAGCGTGCTATCACCGATCAAGAGGCACGAGAGCTGCTCGTCAATTGCAAGCGCGGCGTTTTTGCCGTCAACGGAGACGACGGCTATCCTTACGCCATTCCCGTTAACTACTACTTTGACCCCGAGCACGACAAAATTTACTTTCATGGAGCCAAGGCAGGGCATAAGGTCGATGCGCTCAAACGCAGCGACAAAGTCTGCTTTACCGTCTATGGCAACGATTGGTACAAAGACGACGACTGGGCACCCTATGTTCAGAGCACCGTGGTTTTTGGCCGCTGCCGCCTCGTGAACGATGATCCGGCGTTTGTCGAAGACAAAGTCCGACAGTTTGCCCTCAAGTACTATCCTTCTGCCGAAGAGGTCGAAGAGGAAATCAAGCAAAGTATCAGAGGCGTCCAACTGTATGAGATTACGATTGAGCACCTTTGCGGCAAACAAATTCAAGAAAAGTAGCAGACGTGGAAAACG
>DBGBLM010000202.1:0-6713 GCA_048448865.1 Collinsella sp. | reverse complement strand
CGTCGCGTGACGACGGAGGGCCGGAGTGGGGCGACAGGGCAGTGTGGGAGGACCTCCACCACAGGGACCCGTACCCGTTCTGGCTGGATTAATGGATGGAAACGGGTGTTCTATCGGGACACACATTTTGTCCTATAAGCCCCTTTTGCTGTTTAGGACAGTCTATTGAATGCTTGCTGGCCGATACTGGCTTGCGGGGCGTATCGAGAGTTTTCGCGATCCTTGGAGAAGGGTGGCGGAGCTGCCGAGCTCGTCATCCAGGGTTGCGGCCAGAGCTTTGGCATAGCTTTTGACGGTAAGGCTCGGACGATTGTTATCTTGGCTGATATGCATGGCAATGAGCTGTTCGGTGCGATCGGTAACAAGTTCGCGCGCGGCTTCGGCGGCTTGGCCATTGGAGAGGTGTCCCCTTGCAGACAGGATGCGCTCCTGAAGAAAGCGGGGATATTCTCCCTCGCGCAGCATGGTCGCATCGTGGTTGCTTTCGAGCGCGAGGACTCGACAATCTTTGAGGGTGTTCATGGCTTGGCTCGATAGCTCTCCGGTGTCGGTGGCAAAGCCGATGGAATCATCGAGAGCATTGAATCGATAACCGACTGGATTGATGACATCGTGTGATGTTGAGTAGGTTTGCACGTGGATGCCGGCAATGGAAAGGGTGTCACCGGGATCGAATTCCTCGACAGGCAGATGCGAAAGATTTTCTTTGTTCGAAAGAGTGCCCCTGCTGGCAAAGAGGGGGCCGTGCCAGTGCTTGCGCCAGATATCGAGGCCCTTGATGTGATCGCTATGCTCATGAGTAATGAGAAGAGCCGAGACGTTGTCAGCCGAGAGCCCCAGTTCTGCCATGCGCTTTAATGTCTCGCGGCGAGACAGTCCGTCATCGACCATAATGAGCCCCTGCGGGCCCTCGATGAGCGCGCAGTTGCCTTTAGAGCCACTGCCGAGGATATGAAGGTGCAGACGAGACATAAGATTCCAAAGGATACAATGGGTGCGGACGAATAGAGGAGGAAGCAAATGCCTACGGTATCTCAGCATTATGGACACCATGCCGTGCCTGGGGCAGTCGATGAGACCCGGACGAGACAGCAGGCTGCTCCTGTCGTGCTCATGGTATCAGGCGGCGCGGACTCGACGGCACTGCTTCTTATGGCGTGCACATCAAAGCTGGATATCCAAGACGGACGCGGTGTTGCCCCCATCGCGCGCGAGCGACTGCACGTGCTGCATGTGAACCATCATCTGCGCGGCAAGGCGTCCGATGGCGACGAGGCCTTTGTGCGTGAGCTCTGCGCACAATATGGTCTACCGCTGTGTGTTGAGCATGCCTATTTTGATGATGAATCGGGCAATATCGAGGCGGCTGCCCGCGAGGTGCGCTATGCCGCGGCGCGAAGGTATGTTCGCGAGCTCTGCGCCCAGACGGGGGCACCGCGAACGGCGGCTCGTATCTGCACCGCGCACACGTCTTCGGATCGCGCGGAAACGTTTTTGATGAACGCGATTAAGGGTTCGGGGCCCGCTGGTCTATCGAGCATTCCTCGCCGGAGGAATATCGTGGTGCGTCCCTTGCTCGACCTAACTCATGGCGAGCTCGTGGGCTATCTACAGGTACATGGTCAGCCGTGGCGTGAAGACGAGAGCAATGAGGATATCTCGTATCTGCGAAACTACGTGCGCCATCGGGTAATGCCGGTGGTGGCACAGCGTAATGCGAGCGTGTGCAAGACGATTGGCGCCGCCTGTGAGATCTTGGGTGATGAAGATGCGTTTCTATCCCAGCTGTCGGCACGGGCGTTTCGAAGCTGTTTGCGCAAAGAGGCAGCGGGCGCGCTGGTGCTCGATGCCAGGCGCCTTGCTGCGGCCGAGGTGGTAATCGCGCGGCGCATCGTGCGACTGGCGATCAAACGCATCGATCCGGATGCTCGTCCCGAGATGCGACATGTGGAGCGAGTCCTTTCCTGCGTTGCCGAGGGTGCCGGCTCGGTCACGCTTCCGGCGGGGATTGACGCACGCATTGAGTTTGGCATGCTGGCGTTTAAGGCGCCGGTGGCTCGCGAGGGCCTGGTCGCGGACTGGGTTACCGTGCCCGGTCGTTTGCCGTTGGGCGGGGGACGTATGCTGGTCGCAGAGTCGATGGTCGTTGAGCCGGGATGCGACATCGTGCGCCGCGCCCGTGAGCTCGCGGCTGCCGGGGAAGCGACAGCTTTGGTAGACGCGGCTGCCCTGGGTTTTGCCGACAGCGATAGTGAGCGGATCCTGGCGGGCTCGCGTGGCGAGATCCCTGCCGAGGCGCGATTGGCGCGCCTGTGGGTGGACGGTCCCGCACCGGGAGACGTGATGTGCCCGTTAGGGATGAGTGGCCGAAGCAAGAAAGTATCCGACTTGCTAGGTGAGGCTCGCATTCCCGTTTCCGAGCGCGCCGGCGTGCCCATGGTGAGGACGGCCCCGGGGGGTGCCGTGGTGTGGGTCGCCGGAGTTCGCGCGGACGAGCGTTTTAAGTGCACGGCCGCAACGCGCGTGGCATATCTGCTTCGTGTGGTCGATGCGGAATAGCGTCCCACGCCAGCTATTCTGTGCGACGTTGACGGTATTCCCGCGCTGATGGCGTACGGGCTGGAAAATATTCCCCGTGCGCTGCTAGAATGTGAAGTTCGCGTCCATACGGCGGTGTGTGGGCGATAAGCACAAGAAAGGGTTGTCATGGCTTCTCAACATCCGGATATCGAGAAGGTTCTGTTTACGCAGGAGGATATCGACGGTATCGTCTCTCGCCTGGGCGAGGAGATTACGCGCGACTACGCGGGTAAGGATCTGGTGCTGATCGCGGTCCTACGCGGCGCCGTGGTCTTTATGGGCGACCTGATGCGCAAGATCGAGCTGCCGACCAACATCGATTTCATGGCTGTTTCGAGCTATGGCGACGGTGTGAAGTCCTCGGGTATCGTGCGTATCATTAAGGACCTGGATATCGACATCCGCGGTCGCGACGTGCTGATCGTCGAGGACATTCTGGACTCGGGCCTGACGCTCAAGTATCTGATGAAGAACCTCGAGAGCCGCAAGCCCGCTTCTCTGGAGGTCGCCGCCTTCCTGTGGAAGGACGTTGAGGACCGCGTCTCGGCCATCACGCCCAAGTATGTTGGAACCCATTGCCCCGATGCCTTTGTGGTGGGCTACGGCCTCGACTATACCGAGCGCTATCGTAACCTTCCGTATCTGGGCATTTTGAAACCGGAGGTTTATTCGTAAGATGCCCGACGACCATAACGATAACAATTCCCAGACTCCCCGGGAGCCTAAGATCCCGGGGATGCCCGGAGGCAAGAAGCCCACGCGTACGGGCTGGCTGTATTTTATTTTGGCTTGCGCGCTTCTGGGCTACGCCTTCTTTAACATGGGCTCCGGCTTTGCCAATTCCAGCAATACCGTTAAGCTCGCGACGAGCGAGATGGTGAGCGCCATCAAGCAGGATCGCGTCGAAGATCTGACCTATACGGTTCAAGACGGAAGCGTGACGGGTCATTACTGGAAGACGAAGAAGGACAAGGGCGATACGAGCGAGCTCAAGAGCTTCTCCTCGACCTATGTCGGCTCCGATTCGCTTGCCGAGCTCATGGCGGAGCACCCCGATACCAAGTACATCGTCAACACCAACGATCCCGATTTTTGGGGCGACTTGGCGATGAGTGTGCTTCCGACGATCGCCCTTATCGCCATCATGTTCTACTTTATGCGCCAGATGATGGGCGCCAACAACAGGAACATGCAGTTTGGCAAGACCAACGCCAAGACCAACGAGGCCACACGCCCCAAGGTCAAGTTTGAAGACGTTGCCGGCGTGGACGAGGCAGTCGAGGAGCTCGAGGAGATCCGTGACTTTTTGAGCGATCCGGATCGCTATCGCAAGCTGGGCGCCAAGATCCCGCGTGGCGTGTTGCTGGTTGGCCCTCCGGGCACCGGTAAAACGCTGCTGGCCAAGGCCGTTGCCGGCGAGGCGGGCGTGCCGTTCTTTAGCATCTCGGGTTCCGACTTTGTCGAGATGTTCGTAGGTGTCGGCGCCAGCCGTGTGCGTGACCTCTTTAAGGAGGCCAAGTCCCAGGCCCCGTCGATCATCTTCATCGATGAGATCGATGCCGTGGGACGTCAGCGCGGAGCCGGCTTGGGCGGCGGCCACGACGAGCGCGAGCAGACGCTCAACCAGCTGCTGGTCGAGATGGACGGTTTTGAGGAGAGCGAGTCGGTCATCCTGATCGCCGCCACCAACCGCCCCGACATTCTGGATCCGGCGCTGCTGCGTCCCGGCCGTTTTGACCGTCAGGTTACGGTCGACCGTCCGGACGTGAAGGGCCGCGAGCAGATTTTGCGCGTGCATGCCGAGAACAAGCCGATGGACGAGGACGTTAAGTTTGAGAAGCTCGCCCAGATGACCGTTGGCTTTACTGGTGCCGATTTAGCGAACCTGCTCAACGAGTCTGCGCTGCTGGCCGCTCGCCGTCATCGTTCCGTGATCTCGATGGACGAGGTCGAGGAATCGATGGAGCGCGTGATTACCGGACCGCAGCGTAAGGGTCGCGTGATGACCGAGGCCGAGCGCACCACGATTGCCTACCACGAGAGCGGTCACGCTTTGGTGGGCCACATCCTGGAGCACTCCGATCCGGTCCACAAGATCTCGATCGTCAGCCGCGGTCAGGCTCTGGGCTACACGCTGCAGCTTCCGCAGGAGGACCACTTCCTCAAGACCAAGAACGAGATGCTCGACGAGCTCGCCGTGTTCTTGGGCGGTCGCGTTGCCGAGGAGCTCATGTGCGATGACATTACGTCGGGCGCGAGCAACGATCTGGAGCGCGCAACCAAGATGGCGCGCGAGATGGTCACGCGCTTGGGCATGAGCGAGGAGCTGGGCACGCAAGTGTTTGGCGAGGCGCAACATCAGGTGTTCCTTGGTCGCGATTACGCCGATCACCAGGATTACTCCGAGGAGACGGCGCGCCGCATCGATATCGAGGTTCAGCGCATTATGCGTGAGGCCCATCGTCGTGCGGTCGAGATCCTGGACGCTCGTCGCGATCAGCTCGATCTGATGGCGAAGGTGCTGCTTGAGCGCGAGACCGTCGAAGGCGACGCCGTGAACGCCCTGCTCGACAACGAGTGGGATGCCTACCTTGAGCGCGAGGGTGATATCCTGGCGGCCAAGGAGGAGCGCAATGCCAAGGCGGCCGGCATGCCGACCAAGAAGCGCGCGCCTCGTATGAGCGAGGAGGAGCTGGCGGCTGATGCCGCGGCCTTTGCGCAGGCGGCCATGCAGGAGGATGTCGAAGCCGCATCCGATGATGCTGACGATGACCATGCCGTCGTCGGTGCCGACACCGACAAATAGTCTTTGTGGCAAAAGCCTCCGCGGGGAAACCTGCGGAGGTTTTTTCTTTTGAGCGATATGGGGCCGTCTGTTGATTGGGGACAGACTTAAATGAGCGTTTTCACGCATTTAAGTCTGTCCCCAATCAACATTGCTGCGGCACTTTGCTCGGCTAAAGCGTACAATAGCGCCTATGCGAAAGGGGAACAGATGATCAACGAAACTATGTATGCTCGCGGCGCGGAAAGCTCCATCATCCGTGAGATTTTTAGCTATGGCCTTGAGCGCAAGGCGCAGATCGGTGCGGAAAACGTATTCGATTTTTCGCTGGGCAATCCGAGCGTTCCGGCGCCCGCTGCTGTGGCTGAGTCGATTAAGAAGGCCCTGGAGCTGCCGAGCGACCAGCTGCACGGCTACACGCCCGCACCGGGCCTGCCGCAATGTCGTGCCGCTGTGGCCGAATCGCTCAACCGCCGCTTTGGCACGAGCTATGAAGGCAAAGACGTATTTATGACGGTGGGTGCCGCGGCTTCGCTCACCTGCACGCTCAACGCCGTTACGAACCCGGGCGACGAGGTTATTGTTATCGCCCCGTACTTTCCGGAGTATCGCGTTTGGATTGAGAAGGCCGGCTGTACGTGTGTTGAGGCGCTCGCCGATGAAGATACGTTCCAGCTGAGCGTGGACAACGTGCTCAAGGCGATCAGCGATAAGACGGCGGCCGTCATCATTGACTCTCCCAACAATCCGACCGGTGCCGTATATACATGCGACACGCTGACGCGACTGGCCGATGTTTTACGCGAGGTCAACGCCAAGCGCGATCCCGAGAACCCGATCATGCTTATCTCGGATGAGCCGTACCGCGAGATTGTGTACGGTGCCGAGGTGCCTTGGGTGCCCTCGATCTACGAGTACACCATCGTGTGCTACTCGTATTCTAAGTCGCTATCGCTACCTGGCGAGCGCGTGGGGTGGATCTTGGTTCCCAACACCAATCCGCAGGCTGCCCGTCTGATGCCGGCTGTTGCGGGTGCTGCCCGTACGCTAGGTTTTGTATGCGCACCGGCACTCTTCCAGCGCGTAATCATCGATTGCATCGATGAGCCGAGCGATGTCGAGGCCTATGCGCGCAACCGCACCGCGCTTACCGACGCACTAGCGGAGTACGGCTACACCTATGTTGAGCCGGATGGTGCATTCTACCTGTGGGTGAAGGCGCTGGAACCCGATGCGAATGCGTTTTGCGAGCGTGCAAAGAAGTATGAGTTGCTTGCGGTTCCCTCGGACAGCTTTGGTATGCCGGGTTGGTTCCGCCTGGGCTATTGCGTGAGTTGTAACTCACGCA
>DBGBLM010000201.1:0-13285 GCA_048448865.1 Collinsella sp. | reverse complement strand
GTTGAAGAAAACCTGCCAAAAAGGGACAGGTTTATTTTGGTAGGTTTTTCCTGCTTGAATTTGAAACATTTCGTCCGGCAAGAGCGTATCTATGGTGAGGGCCTCATCAAGAATCATTAACGTCACCGGGAGGTGATTATGGAAGAACAAGCATTTAGACAGGCGGTCGAGGATCACCGTGATGTCGTGTTTCGAATCGCATTGACGTATCTGCGCGATCGTGCCGATGCCGACGATGTCGCTCAAGACGTCTTTCTGAAGTTACTCAAAAGCGATGCGCAATTTGAAAGCTGGGAACATCTTCGTCGATGGCTTATCCGGGTCACGATCAATGAATGCAAATCTCTCTTTCGAAAGCCATGGAGGCGTGTGGAGGATATTGAGAACCTGGCCGATTCGCTTTCGACGGCGCAGGAGGAGACCAAGGCGGTCCTGTCAGACGTTATGCGACTTCCGGAACGATTCCGTGTTCCCATCATGCTCTATTACTATCTGGGCTTTTCGACCTCAGAGATTGCCGAGTTATTGCATGTGCCAGCCGCGACTGTTCGAACGCGTTTGGCTCGCGGCAGATCGAAGCTCAAGTTCATCCTAGAGGAGGGCGACCGTGAAATCCAATCAAATCAAGCAGGCCTTCGAGTCCGTCCAAGCCGATAGCGATCTTGCTGACCGTGTTCTTTATGCCGCTGCTGGTGAGCCGCTTCGCCGAAAGGGTCACGCGAAGCCTCTGTATGTTGCCGTGATCGGATGCCTTGCCGGAGTGCTGGCGACCGGAGGGGTCGCCTACGCCGTCGTCAATTCCAGCTATTTTGCCTCTGCCTGGGGAAACCACGGCAACGGGGATTCCATTACCTGGACCAACGGCGGCTCATCGGGAACTAAATATACCTACACCAGAGAGTTTGGCGATGGCATCGCGCCCCAAAGCCTGGAAGGCGCAGTCCAGGAGGTTAATCTGTCCGTCGAGGGCAACGGCTATACGCTTGATATCCATGAGATGGCAATCGACCAAAACGGCTGCGGAGCCGTGACGTTTACGTTGTCCAATCCAAATGGAGTTAACTACTACAAGCCAGCAGCAGAGATTGGCGAACTTGTTCTCTATGGTGAAGAAGAGCAGGGCATCGGCACGCCCGATATGAAGTTCGGCGAGGAATGGCCTGACACACGCAGCACAATTGATAAGGACACATCAAGCGATACTGTCATTAATGGCACTATGTACTTTGCCGCTATGGATCGCGAGCGAGATTTGCAACATGCTGTCACCTGGAATATCCATTGGACCGAGGGTGAAGGTGAGAGTGCGAGGCGGTTTGAGGCGTCGACACCCGAGTTCAATATTGGAGCGTACGTCGATACAAAGGAACTCCGCTCCGGTGACTCGCCTCTTGAGATTAGCCCGTTTTCCATCCAGACGCACATCGATGATTTGGGCTATGAAGCAGTTGATAATAAGCTGACCGTCAGCTACAAGGATGGATCGGAGCAGATTATCGAAGATGACGACGCAGGGGTGTTCAACTTATATTTTTCTTATGGGCGCAATAGCGGAGAGAACATCTGGGTGCCAACGAAGTTGATTGATGTCGATCAAGTTGTCTCGGTAACCCTTGAAATTGTGAGGTATACATCAACAGGGGAGACCGAAACGAAAGAGCCCTTTACCATCGTCTATTCGTAAGATTTGGGGTCGCTTCCTACTAGGGGAAGCGGCCTCTTTTGCGTTAAATGGAAACGCCGCCGATTTCCATGCGACAGATGAGAGCAGATCACCGCTGGAGCGCGACGTTTCCCCAGATAAAACCGACCAAAATAAACCTGTCCCTTTTTGGCAGGTGGCGTTGCCCCGCCGAGCACGTCGGATTCCCGGCCCGGGCGGCGCGGGGGTTAAGTTTGTCGCGAGTTCCGCACGAGCCGGAGGCCACTTAATGTGGCCTCCGTGCGAGCCAGGACTGTAGAGCAGCAAAC
Organism: Collinsella sp.; assembly: GCA_048448865.1. Lineage (GTDB taxonomy): Bacteria > Actinomycetota > Coriobacteriia > Coriobacteriales > Coriobacteriaceae > Collinsella. The sequence continues at coordinate 11,314 of DBGBLM010000201.1, read as the reverse complement.
TTAAAACCTGGGCCGCCCGGGCCGGGGATCCGCCCCCGCGCACAGAAGAAGATTCCTTTTGTGTAGGGTTTGCGGAAATGTGCCTATTTTGGGATACGCCCGGCGGCGTGGTCTGTTGACGGCACAGCTAACGCCACGTATCCTAACGAACTGCGTGTTTCGTAGGGGGATGCTGACCCCTCGATTCAAGCCGTTGCACTTTACAGAAAGCTGGAATCATTCGAGAAGGAGTACGCTTTGCCTACTATTAACCAGCTGGTTCGCCAGGGCCGTCGTTCCGTGCCCAAGAAGTCCAAGAACGCTGCTCTGCAGCACAACTCCCAGAAGCGCGGCGTGTGCACCCGCGTCTTCACCACGAGCCCCAAGAAGCCGAACTCGGCTCTTCGTAAGGTTGCCCGTGTTCGCCTTGTCAACGGCATCGAAGTTACTGCTTACATCCCGGGTGAGGGCCACAACCTGCAGGAGCACTCCATCGTGCTCGTCCGCGGCGGTCGTGTCCGTGACCTCCCTGGTGTCCGTTATCACGTCATCCGTGGCGCCTACGACGCTGCTCCGGTCCAGAACCGTATGCAGGCCCGTTCCAAGTACGGTGCTAAGCGCCCCAAGGCTAAATAAGCCAGATAACGTTTTGATACTTTCGCCGTGTGCCGCCTAAGCGCCGCACGGTAGACACTTAAGGAGATTTCACATGCCGCGTCGTGCAGCAGCTAATCGTCGTGAGGTTCAGCCTGACGCCGTTTACAACAACCGCCTGGTGACTCAGCTCATCAACAAGGTCCTTCTTGACGGCAAGAAGGCCACCGCTGAGCGCATCGTTTACACCGCTTTCGAGATCGTTGCCGAGAAGTCCGAGGGTGGCGACGCTCTCGCTACCTTCAAGAAGGCTATGGACAACGTCAAGCCCACGCTCGAGGTTAAGCCCAAGCGTGTCGGTGGCGCTACCTATCAGGTCCCGATGGAGGTCAACTCCCGTCGTTCCACCGCTCTGGGTATCCGCTGGATCGTCAACTTCTCCCGCGCTCGCAAGGAGAAGACCATGGCCGAGCGTCTCGCCAACGAGATCCTCGACGCTTCCAACGGCCTGGGCGCTTCCGTCAAGAAGCGTGAGGACGTCTTCAAGATGGCCGAGGCCAACCGCGCGTTCACTCACTATCGTTGGTAAGTTAAGGTAAGGAACTAACATGGCTAAGGCTAAGCACAAGCTTTCCGATACCCGTAACATCGGCATCATGGCCCACATCGATGCCGGTAAGACCACCACGACCGAGCGTATTCTTTACTACACCGGTAAGACCCACAAGATCGGTGAGGTCCATGAGGGCGCTGCCACCATGGACTGGATGGTTCAGGAGCAGGAGCGCGGCGTAACCATTACCTCCGCTGCTACCACGTGCTTCTGGAACAAGGACGGTAAGGACTACCGCATCCAGATCATCGACACCCCGGGCCACGTTGACTTCACCGCCGAGGTCGAGCGCTGCCTGCGCGTCCTCGATGGCGCTGTCGCCGTCTTCGACGCCGTTGCCGGCGTCCAGCCCCAGTCTGAGACCGTTTGGCGTCAGGCTTCTACCTTCAACGTTCCCCGCATCGCCTTCATCAACAAGTATGACCGCGTGGGCGCTGACTTCTTCAACGCTATCGAGACCATGAAGGATCGTCTCGACGCTAACGCTGTGGCCGCTCAGGTCCCGATGGGCGCCGAGGACAACTTCTGGGGCGTCATCGACCTGGTCACCATGACTGCATGGGACTTCAAGGCCGACGAGAAGGGCATGACCTACCCCGAGCCGATGGACGAGATCCCGGCTGAGTTCGCCGACATCGCTGCCACCAAGCGCGAGGAGCTCCTCGACGCTGCTGCCAGCTTTGATGACGAGCTCATGGAGAAGATTCTCATGGAGGAGGACTTCACCGTCGAGGAGCTCAAGGCTGCTCTGCGCAAGGGCGTTCTGGCCAACGAGCTCAACCTCGTCTTCGTGGGCTCCGCCTACAAGAACAAGGGCGTTCAGGAGCTGCTTGACGCTGTCGTCGACTACCTGCCCAGCCCGCTCGACGTTGAGGCCGTCACCGGTACCGATCCGGACACCGGCGAGGAGATCCAGCGTCATCCTTCCTTCGACGAGCCCTTCTCCGGCCTGGTCTTCAAGATCATGACCGACCCGTTCGTCGGTAAGCTCACCTATGTTCGCGTTTACTCCGGCCGCGCCGAGTCCGGCTCCTACGTGGTCAACGCTTCCAACGGTCAGCGCGAGCGCCTCGGCCGCATTCTCGAGATGAACGCCGCCGAGCGTATCGACCGTGACGACGCTGCCGCCGGCGACATCGTCGCTTGCGTCGGCTTCAAGAACTCCACCACCGGTGACACCCTGTGCGAAGAGGGCAAGGAGATCGTCCTCGAGAAGATCGAGTTCGCTAAGCCCGTTATCGACGTTGCCATCGAGCCCAAGACCAAGGCCGAGCAGGACAAGATGTCCCTGGCTCTGACCAAGCTCGCCGAGGAGGACCCGACCTTCCAGGTGTCCACCAACCACGAGACCGGCCAGACCATCATCGCCGGCATGGGCGAGCTGCACCTCGAGATCATCGTCGATCGTCTGCTCCGCGAGTTCAAGGTTGACGCTAACGTCGGTAAGCCCCAGGTCGCCTACCGCGAGACCGCTGGTCACGACGTCGAGAAGGCTGAGGGCAAGTTCGTCCGTCAGTCCGGCGGTCGCGGTCAGTACGGCCACGCCGTCATCAAGCTCGAGAAGATGGAGGAGGGCTTCGGCTACGAGTTCGTCAACGCTATCGTCGGCGGCGTCGTGCCCAAGGAGTACATCCCGTCCATCGACAAGGGCATCCAGGAGGCCCTGAACACCGGTGTTATCGCCGGCTTCCCGGTCCTCGACGTTAAGGTCACCCTGTTCGACGGTTCTTACCACGAGGTTGACTCCTCCGAGGCCGCCTTCAAGATCGCCGGTTCCATGGCTATCAAGGACGCCCTCAAGAAGTCCGATCCGCAGCTGCTCGAGCCGATCATGGCTGTCGAGGTCGAGACCCCCGAGCAGTACATGGGCGACGTTATGGGCAACCTCTCCGGTCGCCGCGGCAAGATCGAGGGCATGGAGGATCGCAAGAACAGCAAGCTCATCCGTGCCAAGGTGCCGCTGGGCGAGATGTTCGGTTACGCTACCGACCTTCGCTCCCAGACCCAGGGCCGTGCATCCTACACGATGCAGTTCGACTCTTATGAGCCCGCGCCCAAGTCCATCGTGGACGAGGTCATGAGCAAGAACGCCTAAGTTCGAGCTCCCTGTTACGTAATCCGCGAGAACATCTCTCGCACTCTTTGGAGGTTTAAGTTGGCTACCCAGAAGATCCGCATTCGCCTCAAGGGCTATGATCACGAGGTCGTCGATCAGTCCGCGAAGCTCATCGTCGAGACCGCTCAGAAGACCGGCGCTCGCGTTTCCGGTCCTGTCCCCCTGCCCACCGAGCGCAACCTGTACACGGTTATCCGCTCGCCGCACGTGAACAAGGACTCCCGTGAGCAGTTCGAGATGCGCACCCACAAGCGCCTCATCGACATCCTCGACCCCACCTCGGGCACTGTTGATTCGCTCATGCGTCTCGACCTCCCCGCTGGCGTCGACATCGACATCAAGCTCTAAGCGATATCGGTCATAGCTTAAAGGGCCCCGCTGCCGTTATGGCAGCGGGGCCCTTTTGTTTTGAGTTTAGATTTTGGGATAGGGAATTCGTCTGCCGAGCTGACGGCTGCGGCGCCCTATTCGCTCAGGGGGCGCAAGGACGCTTCTTCGAAGTGGAAGACGCACAAGCCGCTCTCGGTCTCAATGCTTGCGCGGCCGCAATCGTCGACCGTTCTAAATATGCCACGCGCCAGCTCGTCCTCAGCGGGGGAGCGGGCGATAACGTGCTCCCCGATCCAATTGAGGTGAGCGATATATTCGTCGTGGACGGGCGCGAGCGGACCGGCGTCTTCTTCCTTGGCGTTGAGGCGCTCTGCCCAGGCATCTACAGCGTCTATAACTGCGTGATAGACCTCATCGAGGAGCATGTCGACGGCGGGAACGTTCTTGTTGAGGTCTGACAGGCCGATTGCCGGCAGGCCGCCATCGGGAACCTCCGCGGGCACATAGTTCACGTTAACGCCGATGCCACAGACCGCAAAGGGGTTGCCTTCGTTATCGCGTGCGGCCTCGACCAGAATGCCGCCGAGTTTGCGTCCACGCGCGACCAGGTCGTTGGGCCATTTGAGGCCAATCTCGTTTGCAACACCCTGTTTTTCGAGCGCCTCGAGCACCGCTAGACCGCTGACGGCGGCAAGACCAGAGTACTTTGCGGGATTAACGCGTGGACGCAACACAATCGAAAGTAATAGATTTCCGGCGGTTGAATCCCACTTGTGGCCGCGCCGGCCGCGTCCTGCTGTTTGAGCCCGGGCGGCAAGTCCTGTGCCGTGCGGCGCTCCCTGTTTTCCTGCTTCGAGCAGGTCATCGTTGGTCGAACCGGTTACGTCGACAATCGTTAATTGGGCATCCATAGCGGCTGCTACCTCCTTATTGAATAAGTGAATGACGCAATGGTGTCGAGAGATAGACACAATGTGAAGCCTTTGTCGCATTTGGACAATTTAATGTTAACACGTCAACAAAGACTGAAATGCGTTATCCTCTCTTGGTCGATGTAAACACGTCAACAACTCAAAGGAGGTTAGTGATGGGTTTCACGATTCTTGGAACAGGTTCGGCACTTCCTGAGCGCAGTGTTTCCAATGACGAGCTGTCTGAGTTCCTCGATACCTCGGATGAGTGGATTTTTACTCGCACAGGTATCAAGAGCCGCCACGTCTGCACCACCGAGTCACTTGACGACCTTGCCGTAGCGGCGAGCGAGCGGGCACTCCAGGTGTCCGGAATCGACGCGAGCCAGCTGGATCTGATCGTCTGCTCGACGACGACGGGTGACCACCTTGTTCCCGCTGAGGCGTGTGCCGTTGCTGAGCGACTAGGCGCGACGTGCCCTGCCTTCGATGTCTCGGCGGCTTGTGCCGGCTTCGTATTTGCGCTCGATGTCGCCGAGGGCTATATCGCCCGCAGCCGTGCCGAGCGCGTGCTTGTTGTTGCTGCCGAGCAGATGACGCGCGCGCTCGACTGGACCGACCGTGCCACCTGCGTGCTTTTTGGCGATGGGGCAGGCGCCGCAGTGATTGAAGCTGGGGGAGACAACCCACTTGCCGTTGAGCTTTCGACGGCGCCCGACGTCGAGACGTTGCGCGTTCCCGGTCTGGTCGGTACGTCGCCGTTTAAGGCCTCCGCAGATAGCGAGAGCGTGCTGTCCATGAATGGCCGCCGCGTGTTCAAGTTCGGCGTCAACGCCATCTGCGACACGGTCCATAAACTTGCGAGCGATGCGGGCATTTCGGTCGAAGATATCGATCATTTTGTATTCCATCAGGCTAACGAACGAATCCTGAGTCAGGCGGTCAAGCGCCTTGGCGTGCCAGACGAGCGCGTGGTTCGAACGCTGCGGGAGACCGGCAACATTTCGAGCGCCTGCATTCCCTTTGCGCTTGACCGGCTGGCAAGTACCGACGCACTGAATGCAGGCGACACCATCGCTCTCGTTGGATTTGGCGCCGGCCTGGATATAGGTGGCTATCTGCTTCGTTGGAAGTAGTTGCACATAGGAAAAAACGCCCCTAGGGCACAAGCAAAGGAGAACTACCATGGCAGATCAGAAGATCTTCGAGCGCGTTTGCGACGTTATCCGCGAGACCGCCGGTCTTGACGATGTCGAGATGAAGCCCGAGTCCACGCTCGAGGAGATTGGTCTCGACAGCCTGGGCACCGTCGAGATCCTCGTCGCCGTCGAGGACGAGTTTGGCATTCAGCTCGATACCGAGGAGAACCCCAAGACGGTCGGCGAGTTCGCCGATACGGTCGAGGCGGCATTGGAGAAGTAGAGATGCTCAAGACTCCTCTCTGCGATCTGCTCGGCATCGAAAAGCCCGTGTTCCAGGGCGGTATGGCCTGGATTGCCGATGCCTCGCTGGCGTCCGCAGTGTCCGAGGCGGGTGGCTTAGGCATCATCGCGGCCATGAACGCCGACGCCAACTGGCTTCGCGACCAGATTCATGAGCTGCGCACCAAGACGGATAAGCCCTTTGGCGTTAACGTCATGCTCATGAGCCCGTTTGCCGACGAGGTTGCACAGGTTGTGATCGATGAGCAGGTGCCCGTTGTGGTGACTGGTGCCGGTAATCCCACCAAGTACATGAAAGCTTGGAACGATGCGGGCATCAAGGTCATCCCCGTTGTGGCTTCGGTGGCGCTCGCCCGTCTCGTGGCGCGTCGTGGAGCCACAGCGGTTGTTGCCGAGGGCACCGAATCGGGCGGCCATATTGGCGAGACCTCGACGATGGCACTGGTGCCGCAGGTCGTCGATGCGGTCGACATTCCCGTAGTGGCTGCCGGCGGTATTGCCGACGGCCGTGGCGTGGCGGCCGCCTTTATGCTGGGCGCTGCCGGCGTCCAGGTGGGTACGCGCTTTCTCGTTGCAAATGAGTGCACCGTCTCGGAGCAGTACAAGGAGATGGTCCTGAAGGCCAACGACACTTCGACGCGTGCGACCGGCCGCTCGACGGGACATCCGGTGCGCGCCCTCAAGAGCCCCTTCACCAACGCCTACGCCAAGAGCGAGGCGGCGGGCGTAAGTGTCGAGGAGCTCGGGGCCATGGGCACGGGCGCCCTTCGCAAGGCCGCCAAGGACGGCAATTACGAAGAGGGTTCGTTTTTGTGTGGACAGATTGCCGGCATGGTTAGCGAGCGCCAGAGCGCACGCGAAATCGTTGACGACCTGGTCGATGGCGCCGAGCGCGTCCTGAAGGGTGCGTGCGCATGGGTAGCGTAGCGTTTCTGTTTGCCGGCCAGGGTGCCCAGCATCCCGCGATGGGCGTCGACCTTATCGAAGCATCGCCGGCGGCTGCCGAGGTGTTCGCCATTGCCGACGAGGTGCGCCCGGGGACCAGCGAGCAGTGCCGGAGTGCCTCCAAGGAGGAGCTGTCACAGACCGAGAATACGCAGCCGTGCGTGTTCGTTCACGACCTGGCAGCGGCTGCCGCCCTGCGCGAGCGCGGCGTGGTGCCTGCCGCCTGTGCAGGATTCTCGCTGGGCGAGGTCGCCGCGCTCACCTTTGCGGGGGCGTTCGATACGCGAGCGGGCTTTGAGCTCGTGTGCGAGCGCGCGGCGCTGATGGCCGCGGCGGCCGAGCGTCACCCCGGCGGCATGCGCGCCGTCATCAAACTTGATGCTGCGCAAGTCGAGAACCTGGCTGCGCAGGCCGGCGAGGACTGCTGGCCGGTCAACTACAACAGTCCCCAGCAGACGGTTGTGGCCGGAGCGCCCGATGCGCTGCAGACCCTCGACGTCCTAGTAAAAGAGGCTGGCGGCCGCGCCATGAAGGTCGCGGTGTCGGGTGCATTTCATAGCCCCTATATGGCCGAGGCGACCTGTGGCCTTGCCGCATATATTGAGGCCGGTCACGCGCCGTCCCCGTTGCTCATTCCTGTTTTGGCAAATATGACAGCGGCGCCCTATCCGTCGGACCCGCGAGCGGCATCGGATGTCTTGGCCAACCAGGTGAGCCATGCCGTTCGCTGGGTCGACACGCTGCATACTCTGCAGGATCAGGGCATCGACACGTTTATTGAGGTCGGCCCTGGCAAAACGCTGTCGGGCCTGGTCAAGCGTACGTTGAGCGACGTTCGTGTGTATTCGTGCGAAACGGCCGAGCAGGTCGCAGCTATTGCCGACGAGCTCGCATAGTCCACAGGGCTGTAACCCGAAAGGAATGACATGGGCAACTTGAACAACGGCGCGCTCGAGCGCAACGACTCACGTCGCGTGGCGCTGGTCACGGGCGGCTCGCGCGGTATCGGCCACGCCTGCGCTGTCGGTCTGGCGGAGGACGGCTTTGATATCGCCGTCGTCTATGCCGGCAGCGTCGATGCGGCGCGCGAGACGTGCGAAGCCTGCGAGGCCGCTGGTGCCACAGCTCGCGCATATCAATGCGACGTGGCCGATCCCGCTGCCGTCAACGCGTGCGTGGAAGCGGTCCTCAACGACTTTGGCTCCATTTGGGCGCTCGTCAACAACGCCGGCATCACGCGCGACGGCCTGCTCATGCGTATGGGTGACGATGCCTTCGACCGCGTGCTCGATGTCAATCTCAAGGGCACGTTTAACACGACGCGCGCGCTCACCAAGACCTTTATGCGCCAGCGCGGCGGCTGCGTCGTCAACATGAGCTCGGTCGTGGGCCTGATGGGAAATGCCGGGCAAGCTAACTACGCTGCCTCCAAGGCGGGCGTGATTGGCCTGACCAAGGCGGTGGCGCGCGAGCTTGCGCCCCGCGGCGTACGAGTGAACGCGGTCGCCCCCGGGTTTGTCGAGACAGATATGACGGCAAAGCTCTCGGAAAAGGTGCGTGCGGCCACCGAGGACCAGATTCCCCTTAAGCGCATGGCGCGCCCCGAGGAAGTGGCCGGCGTGGTGCGCTTTTTAGCGAGCGATGCGGCTGCCTACATTACGGGCGAGGTCGTGCGCGTCGACGGCGGAATGGCGATGTAGAAACCAGAGCCACACAACGGCTTGAATGAGGAGACCATGATGGAACAGAGAGTTGCAATCACCGGCATCGGTGCCGTATCGCCGCTCGGTAACACGGCGCTTGCTACCTGGGCGGCCATGTGCGCCGGCACGTGCGGCATCGGCCCGATCACGCACTTCGATACCGATGCGTTTGCCGTTAAGGTGGCGGCCGAGGTCAAGGGTTTTGACGGCAACGAGTACTTTGGCAAGCGTGACGCCAAGCACCTGGACCCCTGCGTTCAGTTTGCCCTGGCAGCGTCGGACGAGGCCATGCACGATGCGGGCTTTGATGTCGAGGGCGCCATCGATCGCGAGCGCCTGGGCGTCTACGTGGGTTCGGGCGTGGGCGGCATGCAGACACTCGTCGACAACGTCCACACGATCGCCGATCGGGGACCTCGCCGCGCATCGCCCTATATGATTGCGATGATGATTCCCAATATGGCTTCGGGCAATATCGCAATCCGCCACAAGGCAAAGGGCCCGACCCTGCCCGTGGTGACCGCCTGCGCGACCTCGGCCCATGCCGTGGGCGAGGCGTTCCGCGCCATCAAGCATGGCTATGCCGATGCAATCCTGGCTGGCGGCGCCGAGGCCGCAATCATCCCCGATGCCGTTGCGGGCTTTACGTCCTGCCGTGCTCTCACCACTAATCCTGACCCGTCGACGGCATGCCGTCCGTTCGATGCAGACCGCGACGGCTTTGTGATGGGCGAGGGCGCCTGCGTGCTGGTACTCGAGAGCATGGAACACGCGCTGGCTCGCGGGGCGCACATTTATGCCGAGGTCGTGGGTTACGGCAACACCGATGATGCCTATCACATCACGAGCCCCGATCCCGAGGCTGCCGGCATCGCCCGTGCGATATCGCTGGCGGTGGCCGAGGGCGACGTTAAGCCTTCCGAGGGCCTCTACATCAACGCTCACGGCACCTCGACCAAGCTCAACGATTCGTCCGAGACGGCGGGCATTAAGCGTGCGCTCGGCGAGGACGCGGCACGCGCCGCGCACGTCTCGTCGACCAAGTCGATGACCGGCCACATGATCGGTGCTACGGGCGCCATCGAGGTCATGGCCTGTGCCATGGCGCTCGAGCAGGGCGTGGTGCCTCCGACCATTAACTACCACACGCCCGATCCCGCCTGCGATCTTGACTACACGCCCAATCGCGCGGTTCGCGCCGACCTTACCTGGGCGCTTTCAACCAACCTGGGCTTTGGCGGGCACAACGCCGCCATCGCGCTGCGTAGATATACGAGGAGCTAGAGCATGGATTCCAAAAGACTTGCCGAGATAGCCGATGTTATGGAGGACCGCGGCCTCACGCGCGTGCGGGTTGAGGAGCCCGATGGCACCGCGGTCGAACTCGAGCGCGCGAGCGCCGCACAGCCGGTTGCCGTGCCCATGCCCATGCCGAGCGCCATGGCTGCTCCGGTTGCGGCTCCCGCAGCTATGCCCGCCGCGCCGGAACCCACCGCGCAGACACCTGCCGCCGCGTCGGAGCCTAAGGGCACCGAGGTGACCGCTCCCATGGTCGGCGTGTTCTATGCCGCCCCGGCGCCGGGCGACGAGCCGTTTGTGCACGTGGGCTCCAAGGTCAAGGCCGGCGAGACCCTCTGCATCATCGAGGCCATGAAGGTTCTCAACGAGGTGACGGCCGAGGCAGACGGTGAGGTGCTCGAGATCTGCGTGGCCGACGGCGACCTCGTGGAGTTTGGCAGCTGCCTCATGAGGATCGGATAGGTGATATCCATGAACAAAGAAGAGCTTAAAGAACTGTTACCGCATCGCGAGCCGATGCTTTTGCTTGACGAAGCCGAGCTGGTGGGCGACGAGGCCCACGGCAAGATCACGATTACGGGCGACGAGTACTTTTTGCAGGGGCATTTTCCGGGAAACCCGGTTGTCCCCGGCGTGATTCAGTGCGAGATGCTCGCCCAGAACTGCTGCGTGCTGCTGATGGGCGATGAGGAGGCGCGCGGCGCGACGCCGTTCTACACGAGTCTGGACAAGGTGCGCTTTAAGCGTCCGGTGCGCCCGGGCGACACGGTGGATCTGGTGTGTTCCATCACGCGTGCGCGCGGGCCGTTCCGCTTTGCGACAGGTACTGCGAGCGTTAACGGTGAGGTTTGCTGCCGCGCCGATATGTCTTTTGCACTCATGCACGAAAAGTAGGGAAGTCTTCATGTTCGACAAAGTGCTCATCGCCAACCGCGGCGAAGTCGCGGTCCGTGTTATCCGCGCGTGCCGCGATATGGGCATCAAGACCGTCGCCGTTTATTCCACGGCCGATGCGGACGCGCTGCACGTGCAGCTTGCCGACGAGGCGTATTGCATCGGCGGTCCGCGTCTTGCCGAGAGCTACCTCAACGACGATGCCGTGCTCACCTGTGCCGTAAAGTCAAGAGCTAAGGCAATTCATCCCGGCTATGGCTTTTTCTCCGAGAAGGCGAGCTTCGTGCGCGACTGCGACAAGTATGGCCTAGCGTTTGTCGGTCCTTCGGCCGAGGTGATCGACAGCATGGGTGACAAGGACGCCGCACGTCGAACGGCTGCCGCGGCGGGCGTGCCCATCGTGCCGGGCTGCGATTTGCTCAAAAGCCCCGAGGAGGCAACGGCCGAGGCCGAGCGCATTGGCTGCCCCGTGCTTATTAAGGCGCGTG
>DBGBLM010000200.1:0-6322 GCA_048448865.1 Collinsella sp. | reverse complement strand
GGAGGTCGAGCTCCTGCGCCAATGCGTGCAGCCCCCATGCGGGACGGCCCGAAGCCAAAATGAGCTTAATGCCCCACTCCTGCGCCGCGAGCAGCTTCTCGCGCGTACGCGGGCTAATGACCTTTTGGTCGTTGGTGAGCGTACCGTCGATATCCATTGCGATGGCTTTAATTGCCATATGTGCCTCCTTGCATCGTTTTTATCGCGCACTATCTTATCCGAGCCGGGGCACGTTCGCACGGCGCGCGTATGACGGTTGCAAAACCACCCCATTTGAAACAAAGACAAAAAAGTACTTGCAAAGACGCGTTCCGACATATAAGTTAATAAAAGACCGCCGTTGCGGTTTTAAGTAGATTGAGCATATGAAGTTTGAGTTTTAGCGTGTAAGAGAAGGAAGATCGGCAAAGTACAACCCCCAAACGCAATGACAACTTAATGAGGTAACTGCCACATGTGAGGCACCCAGGGCATTGCTGTCTCGATTTTGAGCACGATGCCTTCCGCCTTGCATGGGCCGTTCCATCCAGCCCCTGCAGCAACTGCCTCACGGGCTCATTGAAAACCGCATAGCACCCCAACGTCAGCACATCACCCACGGCAAGCACATCACTCACGACAACCAACACATCAACAAACAGCACGAACATCAACCGATTGGAGAAGCTATGACAAACCACCACGCTGAAGACGGCGATAAGAAAAGCATTCTGGATGCCCGCATTGAGCGAGCATATGCAAACGAATATGACGCCGCCTTTGCCGCCGCGACCATCAAGAACTACGCGTCGCTACCGCTCGCGACGATCTTGGCCGACCACCCTCAACTGCTGAAGCGCTGCACAAAGATCATGGGCGACCCCGACATTCGCAAGCTGACAGACCCCTATGCCCCAAAACGCGACAACGATTCGTACGTTCTTACCGTAGGCTGCCTAGCCCATATGCTTACGGCGCTCGACACGAAACTCAAGCTCGAATGGGAACCCGACGAGCGTCATGAACTCGAGAGCAAGCGGAACACCCTGCGCACCGCACTGTTCCTTCCGTTGGACGGCCTCAAGCGCTGCAACGTCGAGCTCAATACACAGGCGCGGCAAAAGCCCGGGACCACGGGGCAGAAAACTCCAAGACCCCATGCGGCCATCGTCGACCGCAACCGATATAACCGCATGACCGCGCACTTTTCCGCCGAGGGAGCAGCCATAAGGACGCTGATCGACCTGCTGTGCCTCCTGAGCATCAACGAGCTATTTGAGGGCTATCTCGCCCTTGTTCCCGCGACGGCACCCAAGTCGGTAGCAAAGATCATCGAGACCTGCAGACGCCAGTTTGAGCGCCATCGCAATGGCAGCGAGATGAACGCCAGCATCGCGCAGTACTACGCGGCTCATTACAAAAATGACGGATGTGCCCCTGTCGAGCATCAGCTGCGGCTCGCCTACACCACGCCCGCCGCAACGCTCCATCGCTTTGGAGCCCTTGGCGCTTGCGAGCCGCACGAACAGGCAGTCTGCCCCACAACCGAGCTCGATCTCAGGCTCGGACGAACCCTGTAGCCCGCCAGCCCCTCCGCGGGCAACAATCCTATTCCACAATACAACCAACAGAAAGGAGTCCTCATGGACACCAATCATTCCCCCATCATCAGCCCCCTCACCATGCGTGAATCCGCCCGAGGTATCACGCTCACCAGCATTTACGATGAGATGCTCGCCCGTCGCGAGCTCTCCGTCATGGGAAACATCGAAACCCCGATGGCCCACGACCTATGCCAGCAGATCCGCCTGCTCGATGCCACCGACCCCAGCCGCCCCATCACCATATTTGTCGCCAGCGCCGGCGGAAGCGTGCGATCGGGTCTTGCGATCTATGACGCCATGCGCCTCGCATCGTGCCCCATCCGCACCGTCTGCTTGGAATTCGCCGCGTCCATGGGCGCCGTGATTTTTATGGGCGGCGACGATCGCCGTATGGCGCCCCATGCAGAGCTCATGATTCACGACCCGCTGATCCCCCAGGGGGCAGGCGGCTCGGCACTTGCGCTGCAGGAAACCAGCCGGCGTCTCATGCAGACCCGCAAGACCCTCACGCAAATCCTCTCGGACCGCAGCGGCCTCACGCCCAAGCGCATCCAGTCCCTCACCGCAAAAGACACCTACCTTTCGGCCGAGCGCGCCGTCGAGCTCGGCTTTGCCCACGAAATCCTCTCGACCACCAAGGAGGTCGCCCATGTCTAACCTCGCCAGCCGCCTCGCCGCATCTGAGTCCGCATCGTCCACCATCCTCGCCAAGGATCGAACGCTTTCCTGCGACACCCGCCAAACGGGACTCAACAACAACGCACTTGTGATCGGCCCCTCGGGAGCCGGCAAGACCCGAAACGTCCTCAAGCCCAACCTGCTGCAAATGAACGCAAGCTACATCGTGCTCGACACCAAGGGCACGCTCTGTCGCGAAGTGGGACCCGTGCTGGCAGCCCACGGTTACCGCGTGCAATGTCTCAACTTCGCCGACCTCAACATCGGACCAGCCCTTGCACCCGGCATCGAGCGCTGCGGCTACAACCCCCTAAGGCACATTCGCCGCAAGGCGGACGGCAGGCCCAACCAGCAGGACATCCTCTCGGTGGCAAAGGCCATCTGCCCCATCGAGGACAACAACCAGCCTTTTTGGGATCATGCGGCGGCAAACCTGCTGTCGTGTCTTATCGCCTACGTCACCGAACAGCTACCCGCCGACGAGCAGACGATCAGCTCGGTCATCAAGCTGATCGAGCACCTGCAGGACGGTGCCACGGGTCGATTGTTTGACGACCTGATCACGACCGACCCCCAAAGCTATGCCCTCTCGCTATGGCGGCGCTACGCCATTACACAAAATGCCGAGCGCATGCACGCGAGCATCGTCGGCATCCTTGCCGAAAAGGTCATGTGTCTGGGATTCGACGGTGCGGCACAGCTCTATCGTGAGTGCCATCAGGTGGACTTCGCTTCCATGGGACACACCCCCTGCGCCCTGTTTGTAACCGTGAGCGATATTGACCGCAATCTCGATCCGCTGACCGGCCTCTTTATTTCGCAGGCGTTTATGGGCCTCATTCGTGAGGCCGATAGGCAGCCCGACGGCAGCCTGCCCGTGCCCGTGCGCTTTATGCTCGATGACTTCGCAAATCTGCAGATCCCCCAGATCGACAACGTGCTCTCGATTATCCGAAGCCGCAACATCTGGGCAACGCTGCTGCTGCAGTCGACCAACCAGCTCGATGCGCTCTATGGCGAGGCACGCGCACGCTCCATCATGGGCAACTGCGACACGCATCTGGTGCTGGCGTTCCAGGATCCCGAGAGTGCCCGGGTGTTTTCCGACCGCGCCGACGCGCTGCCCAGCACGCTCATGGCGACGCCGGTCGATCGCTCGTGGCTCTTTGTACGCGGTCGCACTCCCGAACAGGTCGAGCGCTTTAGGCTCGAAGACCATCCGCTCTACGGGGAGCTGCCCGAGGCGCAGCGAGGCCATGCGGAGGTCGAGATCTAGGCGCAGGGTTCTCGCAGCGCGCGGCGCCCCGGCGATGTTCCACAAAGGCCGTGCGCCCCGGGACCACGGCAAAGCAAAGGGGCCCGCATCCGATAGGATACGGGCCCCTGACTATAAGGCGCGATGCGTTAACAGCAGCGACTACTTGCGATGCGCGCGATAGAACTCGATAAGCGCCTGGGTCGAAGCGTCCTGCTCGGCCTTTGCGGCGTCGTCGTGGAAGGCCGGGGTAATCTGCTTGGCAAGCTGCTTGCCCAGCTCAACGCCCCACTGGTCGTAGGAGTCGATGCCCCAGACCGTGCCCTCGACAAACGTGATGTGCTCGTACAGGGCGATGAGCTCGCCGAGCGCAAACGGGGTCAGCGTGTCGCCGAAGATCGAGGTCGTCGGGCGGTTGCCCTCAAAGCAACGGGCCGGAACGATCTGCTCGGGCGTGCCCTCGGCACGAACCTCGTCGGCCGTCTTGCCAAAGGCGAGCGCCTTGGTCTGGGCCAGGAAGTTGCCCAGGAACAGCTCATGCACGTCCTGGCCGCTATCGGTCGCAGGGTTGGCGGTATTGGCGAAGGCGATGAAATCGGCCGGAACCACCACGGTGCCCTGGTGCAGCAGCTGGTAGAAAGCATGCTGGCCGTTGGTGCCGGGCTCGCCCCAGAAGATCTCACCGGTGTCGGAGGTCACGGCGCTGCCGTCCCAACGGACATGCTTGCCGTTGGACTCCATGGTGAGCTGCTGCAGGTAGGCCGGGAAGCGGTGCAGGTACTGGCAGTACGGCAGCACAGCGTGGCTCTTGGAACCGAAGAAGTTGACGTACCAGACGTTGAGCAGGCCCATCAGCGCGACGGCATTGTTCTCGAGCGGCGTGTTGCAGAAGTACTCGTCGATGGCATGGAAGCCCTCGAGGAACTGCTGGAAGCGCTCGGGGCCGAGCACGACGATCAGCGACAGGCCCACGGCGGAGTCAACGGAATAGCGACCGCCGACCCAGCTCCAGAAACCGAAGGCGTTGGCGGGGTCGATACCGAAGGCCTCGACCTTCTCGAGTGCAGTGGAGACGGCGACGAAGTGCTTTGCCACGGCCTCGGCGTTCTGCTCATCGGAGCCGTCGATGGCGCCCTGAGCTTTGAGCTGCTCGAGCATCCAGGTCTTGACCTCGCGGGCGTTGGTGAGGGTCTCGAGCGTGGTGAAAGTCTTGGAGACGATAATCACGAGCGTGGTCTCGGGATCCAGACCCTTGAGCTTCTCGGCCTGGTCGTTGGGGTCGATGTTGGAGATGTAGCGGCAGTCGATACCGGCGTCGGCGTAGGGACGCAGGGCCTCGTAGGCCATGACCGGGCCCAGATCGGAACCGCCGATGCCGATGGACACCAGATGCTCGATCTTCTTGCCGGTAACGCCCTTCCACTCACCGGAGCGCACACGCTCGGCGAAGGCATACATGCGATCGAGGACCTCGTGCACGTCGGCGACGACATCCTGGCCGTCAACGATGAGCTGGCCCTTCTCGCTTGCCGGGCGGCGCAGCGCGGTGTGCAGGACGGCGCGGTCCTCGGTGGTGTTGATGTGCTCGCCGGAGAACATGGCGTCGCGGCGCTCCTCGAGCTTCACCTCGCGGGCAAGATCGCACAGCAGCTTGACGGTCTCATCGGTCACCAGGTTCTTCGACAGATCGAAGTGCAGGTCACCGGCGTCAAAGCTCAGCTTGTTCACGCGCTCGGCATCGGCGGCGAACCAAGCCTTGAGGTCGATACCTTCGGCCTCGAGCTTCTCCTGATGAGCCTCGAGCGCCTTCCAAGCGGCAGTCGACGTAGCATCGATAGGTGCGGCAACAGTTGCCATAGAGTCCTCCTCAGCATACGGGCGCACGCCTCCATGCGCCCGGACATTCAGATGCTACTATTCTAGCGCAGGTCAAGACCATAATCAGCGAGCGTTGCCAATCCGCCCCTAAACGGCAACCGACCAAAAAGGGACAGGTTTATTTTGGCAGGTCAAACGCTTTACCTACCAAAAATAACCCATCCTTTTATGGCAGATATTAGGCCGCGGCGCACACACTGCCGAGCAGCTCGCGCAGAGGAGACCCGATACCCTCCAACAGTTCGGGCGCAATGATGGCAAAAACGGGAACCTCGCCGGTGCCCACGACGGCAGGCACCTTGCCCTCCGAGACAATGCATCCATAAGGCACAAAGCCGTCTTCGCCGGCATCGAGAGCCGCCATGCGACGCGCGAGCTCGCGCGCAAAGCCCGCCGTATCGGCATCGCCAATCGCCAGGACAAAGTCCACGCCTTCGTCGGTCGCCAGGGCCACGGCTTCGTCGATCAGCGCGTCTCCCCCATCGCCAGCCGAGCCGCAGCGGAAAAGCACGCGCTCGAGCAGAGCTCGATCAAGCGAGCCGAGTGCCGCCGAGACAAGCTCATCGCGCGTATGCTTGTCGCCGCCCAGCACGACTAGCGCCTTGGTGCCACCGTAGTGAGCGACCAATCGTCCACACCAGCGACCCACGTCTCCATCTGCAACAAGGCGCGTCGGCATACCAAACCCATAATTGACCATCTTTCCCACAACCCTTCCGTGCGTATAGGCGGCATCGATTGTCAGGCTCATGCTACGAAGCGAGGTTTTCCGAGCTGTTTCGCACTCTTTAGAGCTGCGTTAAATACCCGGTGCAACCGCACGACCATACCTGCCAAAAAGGGACAGGTTTTGACGCTGTCCGCACAAGCGGGTATTATCGAACATGTATTCGATAAGAACATGTGTTTGATGGGAGGACGCGTGGGG
>DBGBLM010000199.1:0-9945 GCA_048448865.1 Collinsella sp. | reverse complement strand
CTCGAAG
The DNA here is from genome assembly GCA_048448865.1 of Collinsella sp. Taxonomy (GTDB): domain Bacteria; phylum Actinomycetota; class Coriobacteriia; order Coriobacteriales; family Coriobacteriaceae; genus Collinsella. Next base: position 9,938 of record DBGBLM010000199.1, on the reverse strand, counting down.
GGGCTGTCAATCAGGTCCCAGGGGAGGCGGTTTGAGGGTCGCAGAGCAAAAACGGGGGCGCAGGTTGTCCTGCGCCCCCGTTTTCTGGGCATTGCGGTTGTTTGCCGCCGGTTGTTACGCCGCCTCGTCGAACTGCGAGTTATACAGGTCGGCGTAGAAGCCACCCTGGGCGAGTAGCTCGTCGTGTGTGCCCTTCTCGACGATGTCGCCGTCGCGAATTACCAAGATTACGTCGGCGTTGCGGATCGTGGACAGGCGGTGCGCGATGACAAAGCTGGTACGGCCCTGCATCAGCGCATCCATGGCGCGCTGAATAAGCTCCTCGGTGCGGGTGTCGACGTTGGAAGTCGCCTCGTCCAGAATCAGCGCCGGGCGGTCGGCCAAAATGGCACGGGCGATGGTCACGAGCTGGCGCTGACCCTGCGACAGGTTAGTGCCCTCCTCGTTAATCATAAAGTCATAACCGCCGGCAAGCGTATGGATAAAGTGGTCGCAACGTGCGGCGCGCGCGGCGGCTTCGACCTCGGCATCGCTCGCATCGGGGCGTCCGTAGCGGATGTTCTCGCGGATGGTGCCGTTAAACAGCCAGGTATCCTGCAGCACCATGGCAAACTCGCCGCGCAGCGCCGCGCGGTCCCAGTCGCGCACGTCGACGCCCTCGACACGCAGCGAACCGCCGTCCACATCGTAGAAGCGCTGCAGCAGCTTGATGAGCGTGGTCTTGCCGGCGCCGGTGGGGCCGACGATGGCGATGGTCTGGCCGGGCTGCGCCTCGCAGCTAAAGTCGTGGATGATGGTCTTGTCGGGCGTATAGCCAAACTTGACGTGATCAAACTCCACATGGCCGGGGCGCTTTTCGGGAATCTGCGCGTCGGCTTTCTGCTCCTCCTCGGGCGCGGCCAGGAACTCAAAGACGCGCTCGGTGGCGGCTGCCATCGACTGCATCGTGTTGCTCACGTTGCCCAGTTGCTGCACGGGCTGCGTAAAGTTGCGAACGTACTGGATAAAGCTCTGGATGTCGCCGGGCGTGGCGTTGCCGGTCAGTGCGAGCTGTGCGCCCACCACGACAACGCCCACGTAGCCCATGTTACCCACCAGGCTCATAAGCGGCATCATCAGGCCCGACAGGAACTGCGAGCGCCAGCCACTAATAAAGAGGCGGTCGTTTTGACGGTCGAACTCTTCGATCGAGGCCTCGGCGCGGTCGAACACCTGAATGACGTTCTGGCCGGCAAAGTCCTCCTCGATAATGCCGTTGACGGCGCCCAGAACCTGCTGCTGCTCGCGGAAGTACGGCTGCGAGAAGTGAATCATTACGGTCAAGATAATCGCGGCGGCCGGCAGCGTGAGCACGGTGACGCCGGTAAGCGGCAGGCTGATCGAAAGCATCATGACGAGCACGCCGATAATCTGCGTCACCGACGTGATGAGCTGCGTCACGCTCTGGTTGAGCGACTGACCCAGCGTATCGACGTCGTTGGTGATGCGGCTGAGTACGTCTCCCTTGCTGTGGCCGTTGAAGTAACTCATCGGCACGACGGCAATCTTGGCGGCGATTTCCTTGCGCATGCGGTAGCAGATCTTTTGCGTGACGCCGGTCATGAGCCAGCCCTGGACCAGGCTGCAGACAGAGCTCGCCAGATACAGGCAGAGCAAAAAGCCGAGCGTCTTGGCGATCCAGGCAAAGTCAACGTCGCCGGTGCCGTTGACCTTGGCGACCAGGCCTTCGAACAGCTTGGTCGTAACCTGGCCGAGCACCTTGGGTCCCACAATGTTAAAGATGACCGAGCACACGGCAAAGGCGACGGCGGCAAACACGGCAATCTTGTGCTGGCCGATATAGCCGAGCAGCTGCCTCATGGTGCCCTTAAAGTCCTTGGCCTTTTCGCCACGACGCATGCCACCCATGCGGCCCATGGGACCACGCTGGCGGGTGGGCTTGGGAATCTGAGTCTTGGTCTCGTCTGCCATTAGCGCTCGCCTCCTTCCATGACGGCTGCAATTTCTTCTTGGGTAAGCCCCAGCTCCTCGGCGGAAAGCTGCGACTGTGCGATCTCCAGGTACGCCGGGCAGCTGCGCAGCAGCTCCTCGTGCGTGCCGGTGCCCACTACGTGGCCGTCGTCGAGCACGATGATCTGGTCGGCGTGCATGATGGTCGCGATGCGCTGGGCCACGACCACGAGTGCGGCGTCGGTAACGTTTTTGGCCAGCTCCTCGCGCAGGCGCGCGTCGGTCTTGTAGTCGAGGGCACTAAACGAGTCATCGAACACCACGACCTCGGGCTTTTTGGCCAATGCGCGGGCGATGGCCAGACGCTGGCGCTGACCACCCGAAACATTGGAGCCGCCCTGGCTGATGGGGGAGTCGTAACCGCCCTCACGCTCGGCGATAAAGTCCTCGGCCTGTGCGATGCGCGCGGCCTGGCGCATGTCATCATCGCTCACCATGTCGCCGGCAAACTTGAGGTTGCTCTCGACGGTGCCCGAGAACAGACGCCCCTGCTGCGGGATGTAACCAATGCGGCGGCGCAGCTCGGAAAGGGTCATGTCGCGCACGTCGATGCCGTCGAGCGAAATGCTGCCGCCCGTGACGTCGTACAGGCGCGGAATCAGCTGTACGAGCGTGGACTTGCCCGAGCCCGTGGAGCCAATGATGCCGAGCATCTGACCGGCATGCGTGGTGAAGTTCACACCGCTAATGACGTCGGCGCGGGCATCGGGGTACTGGAAGCTCACGTCGCGGAAGGTGAGCTCACCGCGCGGCGAGCTGGCCGCGGGCAGTTTGGGCGAGGCAGGGTCGTTGATGCTCGTGGGGCAGGTGATGACCTCATCTACGCGCTCGGCTGCGACCTCGGCACGGGGCAGGATGACCGAAACCATGGTGAGGATCATAAACGCCATGACGATCTGCATGGTGTAGGAGATAAACGCCATCATGTTGCCGACCTGCATCACGCCGTCGGACACGCCCTGCGCGCCAAACCAGACGATAAGCACGGTGATGCAGTTCATGACGAGCATCATGAGCGGCATCATAAAGCTCATGGCTCGGTTGGTGTAGAGCTGCGTGGTCATCAGGTCGAGCGACGCCTTGTCAAAACGTTCGAGCTCATGTTCCTCGCGGTTGAACGAGCGGATGGGCATAAGGCCGTCGAGCAGCTCGCGGGCGGTAAGGTTCACGCGGTCAACAAAGCTTTGCATCTTTTTGAACTTGGGCATGGTGAGGCCCATAAGCACGCCGACGACGGCCGAGACCGCGATGATGGCCACGGCGATGGTCCACTCCAGGCCGGTGTGGTTGGCCAGGACGCGCATGACGGCGACGATGCCCATGACGGGGGCCATCAGGCACATGCGGATAAACAGGGTTGCGGCCATCTGGATCTGCTGAATGTCGTTGGTGCAGCGGGTGATGAGCGAGGCCTGGCTAAACTTGCCCACCTCGGCCGGCGAGAAGTGCATAACCTTGTTGAAGGTCTCGCGGCGCAGGTCGCGGGCGATGGAGCAGGCGGTGCGCGAAGCCACGGCACCGGTCAGGATGGTGGCGACGAGCGACACCAGGCACAGACCAAACATCGTGGTCGCCATGCGGCCCAGGTAGGCGTTCTGCACGTCGGCGGGGTCGATGCCCTGCGCCTTGTACTCGTCTTGCACATAGCTCACGGCGCGTTGGGTCACGATGGAGCCCGACATGGAGCCCATTTTGTCTGCCATATCGTTGGCGCCCTCGACGAGCTTGCCCTGGTCGATTAGGCCGCCTTCAACGCCTAGACGCAGGCTCTTCATGGTGATCTTGCCACCGTCGGCATCAATCTGTTTTTGCATGTTCTGCGCCGCAGCGGCCTTCTGCTGCATCTCGGCGAGTTGCTCGGGCGTCATCGCCGCCATCTGCTCGGGCGTGGGCATGGCCTGGGCGCCGCTGTTGTCTTTTTCACCGGACGTGCCCATCATGTCGCCCATGGAGTTGGCGTCAATACCCTGGTTGAACGAAAGGACGACAGTCTCGGGCAGGCTCATGATGTCGGCAATCTTGCCGCCGTCGGCACGCTCCTCCTCGGTGCCCTTGTACGTTCGAATGCCGTTATTGTCCGCCTTGCTAAACACGGCCTCCACAGCCTTGGCGTCCTTGGAGCTCATGAAGAGTTCGAGGTCGTCGAGCGATTCGGCGCGAATGGTGTCGGGCACGGGCGAGGCGATGCCGCCTTGCTGCACGCCCACGTCGACGATGTCGCTCATATAGGTAGGCAGCGCCAGATCGGCGTTGCAGCTGATTACGATAAGTACGATAGCTGCGAACAGTGCCAGGATATGTTTTTTAAAGAGCTTGAGAATCCTCACTCGGCATCTCTCCTTTCTTGATTGCGGTCGATAATTTCGTTAGCACGTCTTAGAAGGCGCACCATCTCCTGGGTATCTGTTTCGCCGAGCTGCTCGAGGAAGGCCGCGGTGCGGTCCTCGAATTCCCGGCGTTTGATTTCGATGACCTGGAATCCCTTGTCGGTCACCGTGACGTGTACGCGACGACGGTCGGTCTTTGAGTGCTCGCGCTCGACCCAACCCTTGGCCTCGAGGGCGCGCAGGATATTGGCGATACGGGCGCTCGAGACCCAGGCACGATCGGCGAGTTCGCTCGGCGTGAGCGAGCCGCCGGCGCGCATGAGGGCGCGCATGACGGCCATCTCGCCACCCAGAGCCTGGTCGGCAAAGCGCGAAACGCGCTGGTGCATGCTGCCAAACTCGGTAAAGAGCTGACGCCCAAGCTCATGGAAATCGGTATCTTCCACCGAAAACCCCTAACACTAGAAACTATTTTCGGTGAAAGATGATACCCGCGTATTCGGGTCTCATGCAGTGGGCAATATAAAGAGCGCATAAAGAGTAAAAAATTCAATCGCTGAAGCGTTTCAAAGAACTATTATGCCCGCGGTTAGGCGAGGGGTTGTCACCACCATGACGACTGGGACTCATTTATCGCCACGTGCGATGCTCCAACTTCCCGCAAGGAGACACCTGAATCAAGGGGGTTGGAGTCATGGCATTTGACTTCACGGGCAAAACCGCGATCGTTACCGGCGGCACTCAGGGCATTGGCCTCGAGATTGCCAAGGGCATCGTTGCGGGCGGCGGACACGTCGCGCTCATCGCAAGGAACGCTGCTAAGGGCGAGGCCGCGGTGGCCGAGCTTGGCGAGGGCAACAAGTTCTATCAGCTCGATGTCGCCGATGCACCCAAGGCGCGCGAGACCGTCGAGCAGATTTTTACGGACCTGCCGCAAACCAACATCCTGATCAACTGCGCTGGCGTCATCAGCACCAAGAAGTTCGACGAGATCGATGACACCGAGTGGCGTCGCACCATCGACATCAACCTCAACGGTACCTTCACTATGATGAACGCCGTGTACCCGCACTTTAAGGCGGCCCATGCCGGCACTATCGTCAACGTGAGCTCTGTCGCTGGCAAGATCGGTGGCGGCCTGCTCGGCACCGCGGCCTACGCGAGCTCCAAGGCCGGTGTCAATGGCCTTACCAAGGCGGTCGCCAAGGAGGGCGGTAAGTTCGGCGTCCGCTGCAACGCTGTGTGCCCGTCGCTCACGCTTACCGACATGACCTCGATTCTCTCTGACGAGAACTCTCAGCGCATCATCAACGGTATTCCTCTGGGCCGCGCCGCCCAGGCCAGCGAGCCTGCGCAGATGGTGCTGTTCTTCGCTTCCGACCTCGCCAGCTTCGTGAACGGCGAGATCGGTGACTGCGACGGCGGCATCGTCCTGGACGGGTAATACCCCACGACGATTGTTCGGCGATGGCTCCTGCGACTCGGGACCGTCGCCTTCTTTCTGATATAGGCGCGTGCGGCTACGATTCGCATGCATCCAAAGGAGATATATATATGAGTGAATCGACTGCGGTGGAGGCGCCGGCGGCAAAGGAGCCGTTCTTTAAGATGTCCTCCATCCCGGGTGCCAATATTTTGGTGCCGCTTTTGTTGGGCTGCCTGCTCAACACGCTATTCCCCGACCTGTTCAAAACGCTCGGCAGCTTTACGCTTGGCATGACCCAACAGGGTGCAGGCCCGCTCGTGGGCGCTTTTTTGCTTATCGTCGGTACGACGATTTCGTTTAAGAGTGCTCCTGCCGCCGCTGCCCGCGGTGCCATCATCATCGCCGTCAAGCAAATCGTGGTCGTTGCCGTGTCGCTGCTCATTCTTTATGTGTTCAACGACAACCTGTTTGGCATCTCTGCCATGGTGATGCTGGCGGCTTGCACCGGCGCCAACAATGCTATGTACGCTGGACTGATGGGCACCATGGGCAACGAGGCCGAGCGTGGCGCTGTCGCAATCACCACGCTCGTTGTCGGCCCTCCGGTCACGATGATCGTGCTCGGCGCTGCCGGCCAGGCTCCGATCGGCTGGTCGCTCGTGGGTGCCATCCTGCCGATCGTCGTCGGCATTATTCTAGGTAACCTGTTCCCCAGCTTTAAGAAGATGATGGCACCGGCACTTTCCGCCGTCATCGTGCTCGTCTTCTTTGCCATGGGCTCGACCATGACCTTTGGCCAGCTCATTAATGGCGGTCTTCCCGGTATTCTGCTCGGCGTGATCTGCTCGGTGGTCTTTGCAATTCCCGTTATCGCGGTCGATAAGCTCACGGGCGGTACGGGTGTCGCAGGTGCGGCCATTTCGAGCTGCGCCGGAGCCAATGTGGCCACGCCTGCTGCCATGGCAAGCGTCAACGAGGCCTTGTACGGTGGCGCCGTGCTCGCGACGGCTACGGCACAGGTTGCCGCCTGCGCAATCGTGACGGCTATTTTGACCCCGCTGGTCACCAGCTGGTGCTACAAGCATTTTGAGGGCCAGCAGAGCAACGGCAAGGCAACGACCGACAAGGCCGCCTCAGCCGCCTAATGCCAAACGGCAATCAAAGCTAAAAACTAGCTACGCCACAGGGCGGCCACGGGGGATCCCGTGGCCGCCCTGCAGTTTCTGTAGGGTCTCTGGGACACTTTACCCTGCTAAAGCTGGCATAACAGCTAGAGCGAACGTCGTTCAAAGGCTAGGAAAAATAACATACAATTCGGTGTACGGTAGCTGTCCGCGCTCGCATTTCCTGCGGGTTTGTAAAAAACGCCCTTATGATATAAAAAAAGAAACATATAACAGCCCAGATGGAGAGGGTCGCTATGTTATCCTTCTCAAACGGGTGAAATCTTGGGTTTTGGGTTGTAGTTCCAAGGTGGACAAACGTTTTTCTCTGCACCAACGTGTGGTGAAGAACGGAAGAAGCCGGTAGTGCAAGCCGAACATTCAAGAATTCAATAAGCAGCGGTGTGAGAGAGCGCCGCATAACACGTAACTAGGAGCGTGGTTACACAATGCAGGAGGCATGGGAAGGCTTCAAGGAAGGCATTTGGACGGGAGAGGTTGACGTCCGAGACTTCATCCAGAAGAACTACACCCCCTACGAGGGCGACGAGTCGTTCCTCGTCGGCCCGACCGAGCGTACCAAGGAGCTGTGGGGCGAGGTTCTCGACCTGCTGCTTAAGGAGCGCGAGCAGGGCGGTGTCCTCGATATGGACACCAAGACCGTTACGGGTATCGTGAGCCACCCCGCTGGCTACATCGATAACGCCCACCGCGAGAAGGAGACCATCGTCGGTCTCCAGACCGACAAGCCGCTCAAGCGCGCGCTGCACGTCAACGGCGGTATCCGCATCGCTTGCCAGGCTGCCAGCCAGCACGGCTATAAGGTCGACGAGAACGTTGTCGAGCGCTACACCTTCGAGCGTAAGACCCACAACGCTGGCGTCTTCGATGTTTACACCCCCGAGATGCGTGCTTGCCGCTCGGCTCACATCATCACCGGTCTGCCCGATGGCTATGGCCGCGGCCGTATCATCGGCGACTACCGTCGTGTTGCCCTGTACGGCGTCGACTACCTGATCAAGGACAAGGAGGCCCAGAAGGCTTCCACCCCGACGGTCATGACCGCCGACAACATCCGCGACCGCGAGGAGCTGCAGGAGCAGATCCGCGCCCTCGGCGAGCTCAAGATGATGGCCGAGACCTATGGTTTCGATATTTCCAACCCTGCCACCAACACGCAGGAGGCCATCCAGTGGATGTACTTCGCCTACCTTGCTGCCGTCAAGGAGCAGAACGGCGCCGCTATGTCCATCGGCCGTACCTCTACGTTCATCGACATCTACGCTGAGCGCGACCTTGCCAACGGTACCTTCACCGAGGAGCAGATCCAGGAGTTCGTGGATCACTTCATCATGAAGCTCCGCATGGTCAAGTTTGCCCGTACCCCCGAGTACCAGGCCCTGTTCACCGGCGATCCGCAGTGGGTCACCGAGTCCATCGGCGGCATGGGTGTTGACGGCCGTACGCTCGTTACCAAGATGAGCTACCGCTACCTGCACACGCTCGAGAACATGGGCACCAGCCCCGAGCCCAACATGACCGTTCTGTGGTCGACCCGTCTGCCCGAGAACTTCAAGAAGTTCTGCGCCAAGACTTCTGTCGCCAGCTCCTCGATTCAGTACGAGAACGACGACCTCATGCGTGTCTATCATGGCGACGACTACGGTATTGCCTGCTGCGTGTCCTCCATGCGCATCGGCAAGGAGATGCAGTTCTTCGGCGCCCGCGCCAACCTGGCCAAGTGCCTGCTGTACGCACTCAACGGCGGTGTTGACGAGGTCTCCAAGAAGCAGGTCGGTCCCAAGTATCGCGCCGTCGAGGGCGATACGCTCGATTACGACGACGTTGTGGCCAAGTACAACGACATGATGAAGTGGCTCGCTGGCGTGTACGTCAACTCGCTGAACATCATTCACTACATGCACGACAAGTACTGCTACGAGCGCATCCAGATGGCTCTGCACGACAAGCACGTGCACCGCTGGTTCGCTACGGGCATCGCTGGCCTTTCCGTCGTGGCTGACTCCCTGTCCGCCATCAAGTACGCCAAGGTCCACCCCGTCCGTGATGAGAACGGCATCATCGTCGACTTCGAGACCGAGGGTGAGTTCCCCAAGTACGGTAACGACGACGACCGCGTCGACCAGATCGCTCACGACGTTGTGCACCAGTTCATGGAGTACATCCGCATGAACGACACCTACCGCAACTCCGTGCCCACGACCTCGGTTCTGACCATTACCTCCAACGTCGTGTACGGTAAGAAGACCGGCTCCACGCCCGACGGCCGCAAGGCTGGCCAGCCGTTCGCCCCGGGTGCTAACCCCATGCACAAGCGCGATAGCCACGGCGCCATCGCTTCGCTGTCTTCGGTTTCCAAGCTCCCGTTCCGCGATGCTCAGGACGGCATCTCCAACACCTTCTCCATCATCCCGAGTGCGCTCGGCAAGGAGGACCAGGTGTTCTTTGGCGATATCGACCTTGATCAGCTGGGCGAGTAACTATTGTTAGTGCTATACTAACAATAACGATTACTGATTAGTGCGCCGGTTTCGGCCGGCGCCTATTAATCGAAGGAGACACATTATGAAGGTTTCTGAAGTTTCCGAGACCCAGGCCGATAACCTGGTCCACATGCTCGACGCTTACGCCGAGAAGGGTGGCCACCACCTGAACATCAACGTCTTCAACCGTGAGACGCTGCTCGACGCTCAGGCTCACCCCGAGAAGTACCCGCAGCTGACCATCCGCGTTTCCGGCTATGCCGTGAACTTCCACACGCTCACCAAGGAGCAGCAGGACGAGGTCATTGCGCGTACCTTCCACGACAAGTTCTAAAGGGACTCAACTCCCACCGGAGACCCGGTAAGGCCTACGCACTTTGCCTCTCAAACGTCCTCGCCGCTTCGCGGCTGCGGAATGTTTGCGAGACAAAGTGCTCCCGGCCTTGCCGGGTCTCCTGCGTTGTCGTCCTTTAGGGAACCACGCTAAATTAAATTGGTGTCCTCGGAC
>DBGBLM010000198.1:0-6205 GCA_048448865.1 Collinsella sp. | reverse complement strand
GTGGCACTCGACGAGGTGGAGCCCGCGCGCAACATCGTCCGCCGCTTTAACACCGGTGCCATGTCGTACGGTTCTATCAGCAAAGAGGCGCACGAGTGCATGGCCATCGCCATGAACCGCCTGCACGGCCGTTCCAACTCCGGCGAGGGCGGCGAGGATCCGCGTCGCGAGACCCCGCTGGTTAACGGCGACTCCAAGAACTCCGCCATCAAACAGGTGGCGAGCGCGCGCTTTGGCGTGACGAGCCGCTATCTGTGCAGCGCCTTCGAGATTCAGATCAAGATGGCTCAGGGCGCCAAGCCCGGCGAGGGTGGCCACCTGCCCGGCAAGAAGGTCTACCCCTGGATCGCCGAGGTCCGTCAGTCCACGCCCGGCATCGGCCTGATCTCGCCTCCGCCGCACCACGACATCTACTCCATCGAGGACCTGGCGGAGCTTATCTTCGACCTTAAGAACGCCAACCCCGGTGCGCGCGTGTCGGTCAAGCTGGTCAGCGAGGCCGGCGTCGGCACCATCGCCACCGGTGTGGCCAAGGGTGCCGCCGACAAGATTTTGATCAGCGGCCATAACGGCGGCTCGGGTGCCGCGGCGCGCGATTCCATTTGGCACGCCGGCCTGCCGCTGGAGCTTGGCCTTGCCGAGGCTCAGCAGACGTTACTGCAAAATGGCCTGCGCTCCCGCGTGGTGCTCGAGGCCGACGGCAAGCTCATGGACGGCACCGACGTTGCCGTCGCCTGTCTGCTGGGTGCCGAGGAGTTTGGCTTTGCGACCATGCCGCTCATCTCCATGGGCTGCCTCATGCAGCGCGACTGCCAGCAGGATACCTGCCCGGCCGGCATCGCGACGCAAAACTGCCGCCTGCGCCACGGCTTCCGCGGTAAGCCCGAGCACGTCGAGCATTTTATGCTCTTTGTTGCCGAGCAGCTGCGCGAGGTCATGGCGAGCCTGGGCTTCCGTACCGTCGACGATATGGTCGGCCATCCCGAGTGCTTACGCCAGATCGAGGTCCCGGGCAACCGCAAGGCCAACCTGCTCGATTTGTCGCCCGTTCTGGCGAGCGCGACCTGCGAGTTCGGTGCTCACATTCCGGGCGCCGACGGTCGTCACTTCCTGCCCCAGATGGCTGCCGACAGCGAGCTCGACAAGACGCTCGACTTCACGTTGTTTGTGCCCTATACGGCCGATGCCCGTGCGCACCTGCGCCCGATTCGCTTCCGCGCCGATATCGCCAACGTCAACCGCTGCGTGGGCACCATCCTGGGCAACGCGGTGACCAAGGCGCATCCCGAGGGCCTGCCCGCCGGCTCCATCACCATCGATTGCGATGGTTCGGCCGGTCAGAGCTTTGGCGCCTTTCTGCCGCGCGGCATTACGCTCAACGTGTGCGGCGACGCCAACGATTACTTTGGCAAGGGTCTTTCGGGCGGCGAGGTGTCGGTGCGCCCCAACCCGCATGCGACCTACAAGTTCGACGAGAACATCATCGTGGGCAACGTTGCGTTCTTTGGTGCCACGAGCGGCCGCGGCTTCATTAACGGTCTGGCCGGCCAGCGCTTTGGCGTTCGCAACTCCGGTGCCACCGTGGTGGTCGAGGGCTGCGGCAACCATGGCTGCGAGTACATGACGGGTGGTCTGGCGCTCATCCTGGGCGAGGTCGGGCAGAACTTCGCCGCAGGTATGACGGGTGGTGTGGCTTATGTCTTTGACCAGTACGGTACGCTCGATGCCCGTGTGAACCACGAGAGCGTGGAGCTCAAGGCCCCGACGGCCGACGAACTGGCGCAGATTCGCGAGCTCATCCAGGAGCACGTGGACGCGACGCAGAGCCCGCGCGGCATTAAGCTGCTCTACAGCTTTGAGACGATGAGTAAGCACTTTGTGAAGGTCATTCCGACCGAGTACGAGCGCGTGCTGGCGATTGTCGCTGCGGCCGAGGCCGTGGGCAAGACGCATGCGCAGGCAGAGGAGCTGGCGTTTGACATTGTGACCGGTCGCGCGAGTGCCGCGGATGTCGCTCGCTTCGATGCCGCGGGCGGCGCTGTCGGCTCTGTTGCTTCGACCAAGAAGGAGGCGTAAGTGCCATGGGTAAGCCCGGTGCTTTTCTTGATATCGATCGCGTGACCCACGAGCTGCGCCCCGTGGAGGAGCGCAGCCATGATTTTGATCCGCTGTACGTGGAGCTCGATGACAACGCACGTCGCGCCCAGGCGAGCCGCTGCATGATGTGCGGCGTGGCGTTTTGCCAGATGGGCGCGAGCTTTGGCAAGGCACGCCCGAGCGGCTGCCCGCTGCACAACCTGATTCCCGAGTGGAATGAGCTGGTGTACCGTGGCCGCTGGGACGAGGCTGCCGAGCGTCTGTCGCTCACCTCGCCCATGCCCGAGTTCACGAGTCGCGTGTGCCCGGCGCTGTGCGAGGCCGCGTGCAACTTGGGTTCGGTCGATGGCCAACCCACGACGATCCATGACAACGAGCGTGCGATCAGCGACCATGAGTGGGCAAATGGCGGTCCGCGTCGCTTTGAGCCGGCGGGGGAGGGTGCACCTACGGTTGCCGTGGTGGGTTCCGGTCCTGCTGGTCTGGTGGCAGCATGGGAGCTCGCGCGTCGCGGCGCGCGCGTGACGGTGTTTGAGCGTGACGACCGTCCGGGTGGTCTGCTCATGTACGGCATTCCCAACATGAAGCTCGAGAAGTCCGTGGTCGAGCGCCGCGTGGCGCTCATGCGCGAGCTGGGCATTGTGTTTGAGTTGAGCGCCGATGTGACGGATCCTGCGGTGGCGGCCAAGCTCGATGGCTTTGACGCCGTCGTGGTGGCTGCTGGTGCCCGTGCCCCGCGCGGTCTTTCGGCTACGAATGTGGATGCCCCGGGCGTGGTGTATGCCGTGGACTACCTGACGGCTTCGACCGTCTCGGTGCTCGATGGCGGTGAGCCCGCGGTGAACGCACGCGGCCTGGACGTTGTGGTCATTGGCGGCGGCGATACCGGCAACGACTGCGTAGGTACCGCGGTGCGCCAGGGTGCGCGCAGCGTGCGTCAGTTTGAGTTCTTGCCGGTCGCGCCCGATAAGCGTGCAGCGAGCAACCCTTGGCCGCAGTGGCCCAACGTTAAGAAGACCGACTACGGTCAGCAGGAGGCTATCGCTGCCATGGGTGGCGAGATGCGCGCCTGGGGCGTGGATACGCTCGAGGTACTGCTGGACAAGAAAGGCACGGCCGCGGGTCTGCGCGTGGTCGATCTGGATTGGTCGGCCGGCAAGCCGGAGCGCATCGCGGGCTCCGAGCATGAGGTGCCGGCGCAGCTGGTGCTCATCGCCTGCGGCTTTACGGGTCCGGAGCACAGTGTGTTCGAAGCTGTCGGCGTGCCTGTTGCCACCGTTGGTCGTCCGCTGCCGGTGATGGCTGCCGAGGGCTCGCACCTCGCGGCTCGCACGGAGGGTGTCGCCGCGGATGCCGCGCCGGTGTATGTGGCGGGTGATGCCCGCAACGGCAGCTCGCTCGTTGTGAACGCCATGGCCGATGCCCTGGCCTGCGCAGCCGAAGTCGCCGAGGCGCTTGCGCTGTAAAGTAGTCATTTAAGAACGTCCCCAATGACTAGTCATTTTTTGTCTAGTCGTTGGGGACACTCTTTGCGAGCGATTTGCCCGTTTGTCGACGTGCGAGTGTTCATTTGTCGACGTTTGCGACTGTGCTACTCTGCTTTTTCTGTGGTGGCTGCGGACATCTGGCTCAAAAGGGCAGGTTGGCTGTCTATGTCTACCTGCGGTTTCTTTGCGGTTCGCTCATTCGGTCAAGTGTCCCGTCAAGTGTTTGGTTAGTATCTGGTTTGCAGTCGAAGTCCTATTTTGCCCGCGCTGACAGTGGCTGCTCGCCCTCCTCGTAAGCTCAAATTGAGGTTCATCAGTTTGAGGAGGATGCCATGACTGACCAAGTTTTTGACCGAGCGCAGCTGGCCGAAGCCGTCGGCAACGATATTGCCGACATGGCTCACTTTTGGATGCTGCGGAAGTTTCAATTCCTGGAGCCGGCGCGCGAGCAGTTCGAGATTATCGTCGATCCGTGGCTCAGCTATTGCGAGGAACCTTCTCAAAACGAAATCATGGCCTACAACATGGCGTTTACCGATTGGCTGTTGTTTGAGCGCCCCTATTACCGCGGCAAGACGCTGTTGGAGCTGTTTGTGGACGAGCCGCCAGCGTCAATTTCTCCTGTTTCGCTCGGGCGACTTAAGCAGGTGCGCGACGCGCAGTATTTCTCGCGCTTTGGCATTTTGGACAAGGATCCCGCGACTGGCATGGTCGTGCTGAAGGACACGCGCACCGACCGTCGCTTTGACGTCTACGACCCACATATCGTGCAAAAGGAGCATTGGAACGATGGCGCGATTGCGGTGCGACTCGCGTGCGTCGACGATGTCTGGCTGACGGCGGGACAGCTCTACCTGTATGACATCGCGCGCCTGAGCGACACGGCGGTCGACGGGCCGGGCGCGGTGCATCCCGAGGACCTAGAGGACGGTTTCGACACCTCGTGCATCAGCTTCTTTTTGCGCCTGGTTCGCGACATCATGGGCGCTCAGGGACGCTACGTGAAGTCGCTCAACATCTACGAGCAGGAATGGGAGTAGGGAGTGGGCTGTCGCAGCGCCGCCGCCTGTCTATTTGTCTCGATCTGTAACGTTTAGGGACAAAAAACCGGTCTACCTGTTACAGATCGAGACGAATGCTTGGGCACCGCTGGTTTGTCTAAATCTGTAACGTTTGGGGGCCTGTAGAACGTCTTCCTGTTACAGATCGAGACGGAAGGTTGGCGCCTGCCGAAAGATCTCGATCTGTAACGGGAAGGGGCCAAAAATCGGTCTAACTGTTACAGATTGAGACAAATGTCGGCCGCACGACCGAAAATCTCGTTCTGTAACAACAAGTAGAGGCCCAAAGACTGTCTTCCTGTTACAGATTGAGACGTTTGCCGACAGCGGCAACGGTGACAATGGTCCATTTCCCTGATGTGGTGGTGATGAAAGTGTCTAATGCCGTTCTTAAGCACAAGCAGACGACACGTAACACCTTGGCGCGGAATAGGATGCTTGCCAGGCTCGCGAAGGCGGCTGAACAAGGCGTGCTGCTTGTGACGCACGACAATGCCGATCTCATGTGGCTGCGGCGTCATGTGGGAACCGATGATATTGCGGAGCCCGAGTCGTATCTGTTCTGTTTTCAACATGATTGGGATGCGTTGACACCGGCGGAGCGAGCACTGCGGACCATCAAAGGGCTTGCGGAGTTTCATCCCGATTGGGCGTTTTGGGGCTATGACGCGGCGCTTTTGTGGGGTCTGGAGGTGCCGAATGATCTGCTTGGGCCACGATATCTTGTTAAGACAGGTTGCTCGGTGCCGCTGAGTGCAGGATGCCGGCTGTTGCGCCCGCAGGCGGCGGGTGCGCTTGAACAAGTCGACGGCGTGCAGGTGACGCCGTTTTGGCACACGGTAGAGGATTGCCTGCTGCGCGCGCCGTTTTCGTATGGCCTGGCGATCGCCGATTCCGCGTTGCGGACAAAGGGCGTATCGCGCGATGACCTGTGCGAGTTTCTCCGCTCCGATTGCGAGGGCAGGCGAGGGTATCGCAGGGCGCAGGTGATCGCGTCGTATGCGGACGGGCTGTCCGAAAACGGCGGCGAGTCTCGATTTCGGGCGTTCTTTATTGCGTACGGCTTTCCGGTTCCGGAGCTGCAGGTGGAGTTTCGTGATCCGCTCGATCCGAGCCAAGTGTTTCGCGTTGATTATTTTTGGAGGCTCGAGGACGGAACGTGCGTGATTGGCGAGCTGGACGGAAAGGGAAAGTATACCTTGCAGAACGACGAGGGTCGGGAATCGGTCGACCCATTCGTGGCAGAACGTCAGCGGGAGTCCCATCTGACAATGCTCGGGCACAAGGTGCTTCGGTTTACGTTTGATGAGCTCAAGAATCCGGGGAAGCTGGTTGAGAAGATGAGGCTGGCGGGTATTCCGCGACGGCCCGATTTGGCTGAGGAGTGGAGACGTCAGTGGTATGGGCGCTGAGAGGTTTTGTCTCAATCTGTAACGTTTAGAGGTTATTTGAGCTCGTAACTGTTACAGATCGAGACAATCCGGTGAAGCGTCGACCGAATGTCTCGATCTGTAACAGCAAGGGGCCCAACAACCCTGTATCTGTTACAGATCGAGACAC
>DBGBLM010000197.1:0-12516 GCA_048448865.1 Collinsella sp. | reverse complement strand
GCCACTGCCAGACCTATAAGAAGCGCCCCATCTACTGGCTGTTCGACAGCGGCAAGAAGAACGGCTTCAAGTGCCTTGTTTACATGCATCGCTACCAGCCTGACCTGTTGGCTCGCATCCGCACCGACTATGTGCATGAGCAGCAGGAGCGCTACCGTGCCCAGATCGGGTATGCCAACGATGCCCTTGTCAGTGCCGAGCGCGGCGAGCGCGTGCGCCTGGATAAGCGCATCAAAAAGCTCAACGACCAGCTCAAAGAGACCATTGCCTACGAGGAGAAACTGCACCACTTGGCAGACCAGATGATTAGGATCGACCTGGATGAAGGCGTCAAGGTCAACTACGCCAAGTTTCAGGATGTGCTGGCGAAGATTAAGTAACTGCAGATACGGTAAGGATATTCATGCCCAAGATCGATGTAGAAGAACAGATCAAGCTGCGGTTTTTGCAACCGTTGCCCGCATGCATGCCTCGCCGTGTGGTGGTTTGGCACGATGCGGACGGCGAGTTTGCTCCTGAGTTTGAACGTTTGGCCGCCGAGGGCTTCGACGGTGCGGGGACTGATGACGGCATTATGCCCGCTTACGGTGACTTTGAGCGCCCAGTGCGGTTTGTTGAGGCCTGCGAGGGCCGCATGTTTGCCGTCAAGAAGCTCGTCAACCGCGATGACCTTGTGAGCGATATCTTGCTGTATCGCCGTTGCCCGCGCGGCAGGCTTGAGGGTGATTGGCTTGCCGATGTTGAGCTGTATGCCGATCAGTTCCAGGCTGACTATCTTTCGCTTTTGGCCGATCAGCTAGGCATCGAGAATATCGACGCCGTGCGCGAGAGCCTGCGCGAGCACAAGACGTTCTTTGATGCCAAGACCCGCTGCGCTAAGTTTGCCGCGTGTGTTCCGCATGCCTCGAGCGCATCCGATATCGAACTCGGCATCCTTACGGTGATTTTTGGCGGTAAAGAGCTTGGTGACGCGCGCCCCGCGTTTGTGCTGCGTGGCTGTATGACCCTGCTGCTGCACGAGGGTCCCGAGGCGCTGGCCGAGTTGGTGGACAAGTATTGCGTGCGTGATGTGCTCTCTGCCTTCATCGTGCGTTGCTATGGGTTTGATGGGCCGCTTTACGAGCGTGACTCATTGCTTATGCTTGCATCCCATGTGCTCCTTACGGCGGCATCCACCGCGCTTCCCGAGGGAGCGCTCAAGGGGCTTGAGAGCCATGTGGCTCCCGCCTACGGGCCCTATTGTCTTGAGGCGGTACGTACGTGGGACCAGACCGCCGATACCCAGGCATCGAGCGAGGACCTATTTGAGATTTGCCGTTTGGTTGAGGACGCCCGCGGACTCTTTGCACGGTTCGAGACCTTGCCGATCGATGTGCTGACCTCGCTTGATGTGTTTCCGTGCGTCAATGAGGCTGTGCTCTCGCAGCTGTTCTGCTCGTTTGCGCAAGGTGCAGACCGTGTTGAGGATGCGCGTGCCTTTGCTGCGCGCCGTTGCGACCTAAGCTGGTACCGTCGTGTCGAGAGCTACTTTGACCTGCTTGTCGCTGTGGCCGATATGTGCGCGTTTAGGCAGACGCACGCGGGCGGGTTCCATCTGGCGCAGCCCCAGCAGGTGTGGGATGCCTACACGTCCGATTGGTATGCCATGGACGCTGCCTATCGCCGTATGTGCACCGCGTATCTGCGGGCACGCTCCGTCGAGTGCGATGCGCTCGAGGAACCTGCCCGCGCCGTGGCGGACTGGGCGGAGAATCTCTACAGCAACTGGTTCTTGGCGGATGCCAATGCTTGCTGGGCGGCTGCTGCGCAAGGGGAGTGGGCCGATTGCGGCTACATCGATGGTCCCGCACGGCAGGATGAGTTTTACTGGCATGTGCTGCCCGCCTTTGTGGGTTCTGCCAAAACAACGGTCGTTATCGTGAGCGATGCGCTGCGCTATGAGGTTGCCCGCGACGTTGCGGCGCTGCTCGAGCGCGAACGCGGCGGCAACGTCAAGGTTTCTAGCATGCAGGCGGTCTTTCCCTCCATTACCGAGGTGGGCATGTCTGCGCTGCTGCCGCACCAGGTGCTTGAGCTTGCAGAGGATGGCGCGTTTGTGTTGGCTGACGGCATGCCCACTGCGACGACTCCGCAGCGCGAGGCCGTACTTACCCACGTTGAGCCCACGGCCCGCGCTTTGCGCTCGAGCGCATACCTCAACATGGCGGGAACCGAGCGCAAAGCGCTGCTCAAAGACTCCAGGCTCGTTTATCTCTACCACAACAAGATCGATGCCACGGGCGAGAAGGCAGCTACGCAGGATGACGTTTTCGATGCCTGCGCGGACACCGTGGAGGAACTTGCCGCGTTGGCGCGCCGCGTGTGCACCGACGCCCCGGGCGCGCGTGTTGCTATGACGGCGGATCACGGCTTCATCTACACGCGTCGTGAGCTCAACGAGTGCCAGATGCTCGGCAAGCCAGACCTTCCCTTCCTTGACGCTCCTGTCATGCACGGCAAGCGTCATCTGGTGGTGCCCAACGAGGCCGTGGCCAAGCTTTCGGAAGAGGCATGCGAGGTGTTTGTTAATGTTGGCATGGGACGTTTAGGTGCCGGTTTTGAGGGATTTGCCCCGCGCGAGAACGTGCACTTCAAGCGTCCCGGCGGCACTAACAACTACGTCCACGGCGGCATGAGCCTGCAGGAGCTCTGCGTGCCCGTTATCGGATTTTGGCGTGCGCGCTCGGGTTCCAAGGACTTTGTCGATACGCGCGTGGCGACGCTGCGCGTGCTAAGCGAGGGACGCCGAGTGACCAACTCGCTCTTCTCGGTCAACTTGATCCAGGAAGAACCCGCCCAAGGCAAGGTCTTGCCGTGCGAGTATGAGCTGGTGTTTACCGACGCTAGCGGCAACGAGGTGAGCGATACAGTCAAGGCGCATGCCAACAAGACTTCTGCTAACTCGCAGGAGCGCGTGGTGCATGCCAAGTTTGCGCTGCGTGCAGCGGATGGATTCTCGGCCAAGGGTCCGAACTATCTGGTCTGCCGCGAGCGCGAAACGGGCAAGATCGTTTGGCGCGAGACGTATACCATCGCTGTTTCGTTTGCCCCTGTTGCTGATTTTGGTTTTTAGGAGTGTGCCCTATGTTTGATAGCCATGACGACGATCTGTGGGAAGTTCCCTCGATTGATGTGGATGTGCCGGTGGAGGGTGTGGTGCCTGCGGAGGCCGCGCCTGCTGCGGAGGCTGAGGCTGCCGCGCCCGTTGAGGACGAATCCTCGACCGATGGCTATGACCAGGCCGTGGACGAGGCCCCCGAGGACGACGGCTACGACATGGATGGGCTGGACGGCAAGCTGCTCGAGCACTTTGCTGGCAAGATCGTGCGCAAGGACCTGACGGCCCTTATGAAGCGCGGCGCAAACGTGCCCACCTTTGTGCTGGAGTATCTGCTGGGCATGTACTGCTCAACCGACGACGAGGATGCTGTGGCGGAGGGCCTTGACCGCATTCGCAGAATCCTCACCGATAACTACGTGCGTCCCGACGAGTCCGAGCGCATTAAGTCCAAGATTCGCGAGTTGGGCCGCTTTACCATCATCGATAAGGTGACGGCCAAGCTCGACGAGTACAAAGACATCTATGTGGCGTCGTTTGCCAACCTGACCATCGAGCCGTTTGTGATGCCTGCCGAGTACGTGCGCGACTATTCCAAGATTCTGCAGGGTGGCATTTGGTGCATTATGAGCATCGAGTATCGTCACCCCTTGGATGAGGAAGACGAGTTTGGCATGGAGGTCTTTGGCGACGATGCGCCGCGCCGCTCCAAGGCCAAGCGCAAAAAGCGCGGACCCGAGGACTCTCCGTTTAGCGTGGCGTCGCTCACGCCCATCCAGATGCCCAACCTGGATCTGGATGCCATGGTCGACGAGCGCCAGTACTTTACGCGCGACGAATGGCTCAATATGCTGCTGCGCTCAGCTGGCTACGAACCCAGCGAGCTTTCCGAGAAAGAGCGCCTGCACTTTATCGAGCGTATGGTGCCGCTCATCGAGCGCAACTACAACCTGTGCGAGCTGGGTCCCCGCGGCACCGGCAAGAGCCATATCTACAAAGAGGTCTCGCCCTACGCCATCTTGCTCTCTGGCGGCCAGACCACCACGGCCAACCTGTTCGGCCGCATGAACTCCATGCGCGCCGACCGCGTGGGCTTGGTGGGCCACTGGGACTGCGTGACGTTTGACGAGGTCGCCGGCATGCGCTTTAAGGACACCAACGCCGTGCAGATCATGAAGGACTACATGGCGAGCGGCAGCTACGCGCGCGGCCGCGACCAGATTAACGCTGATGCCTCCATGGTCTTTGAGGGCAACATCAACGACACCGTGCAAAATGTCCTTAAGACCACGCACCTGTTTGATCCGTTCCCGCCGGAGTTTAACAACGATTCGGCCTTCTTTGACCGTATCCACTATTACCTGCCGGGCTGGGAGATTCCCAAGATGCGCTCGAGCCTGCTGACCGGGCATTATGGCCTGATCACCGATTGCCTGTCGGAGTTTTGCAAGGAGATGCGCCGCAAGGACTTTACGCACCATATCGACCGTTACTTCCGCTTTAACAGCGACTTTAACAAGCGTGACGAGATCGCCGTGCGCAAGACCTTTAGCGGCCTTGCAAAGCTGCTGTTCCCCGACGAGGCCATGGACAAGGACGATGTGCGCTGGCTGCTGGACTACGCCATCGAGGGCCGTCGCCGCGTAAAGGAGCAGCTCAAGATTATGGCGGGCGTTGAGTTTATCGACGTTAACCTGGGCTATATGGATGCCGACAACCCGCAGGACGTGCACGTGGTGCGCGTGCCCGAGCAGAGCGAGGACACGCTGATTCCCGACGGACCGCTGCTGTCCGGCCACGTGTTTGGCGTGGGCAGGTCGCAGGGCGGCGAGGTCGCCGTGTATAAGTTGGAGAACAAGGCCGTTGCCGGCGAGTGCAAGTTTAAGCACGAGGGCGTGGCCTTTAACAAGCCGGTGCGCGATACCCTGGAGGCCGCGTTCGACAACTTTGTGAACCTGGCGAACCGCGTGGCGCCGGGCATGCACATTGGCTCCAAGGATTACCTGCTGTTCTACAACGACCTGCAGAGCAAGGGCCTGTCCGAGGAAGTTTCGCTCGCCGAGTTTGTGGGCCTGTGCTCCGCGGCGTGCAACCGCCCGGTGATGCCCGCGCTGGCGATTCCGGGCATCTTGCGCATGTCGGGCTCCATGGATGAAATCCGCGGGCTCGAGGACATTATGCGCGTGGCCAAAAACGCCGGCGCCAAGCGCGTGATTTTGCCGCTGAGCGCTATCGCGGGCCTGCAGAGTGTTTCTTCCGAGATTATTTCGGGGTTGAGCCCGGTGTTCTACATGGATGGCGATCCCGCCGACGCCGCGAAGAAGGCACTGGACCTGTAGAAGTGCGGGCGAGCGGGTTTGCGTACGCGTGGGCCCGCGAGCGTATAGGCGTGTTCGGGTAAGGAGGCCTTGCCATGGCGGGCGAGCGTTCTGTTGGTGAGCTGCTCGACGAGCTGTTTGGCTTTGAATCGGTGGCCAAACGCCAGGCTGCGCTTGAGCAGTATGATCGTGGGGAGTTGGCGCGCAAGGCGCGCTCCCGCGAGCTGCTGGGCGTGCTTAGGGGCGTCGAGGCTGCCGAGCACGCTGCGCGCGAGTCTGCCGTGCGGGCTGTTGACGGGTATGTTCGCCGTGTTGAGGGCGCCGCGCTTGCACGCGCTCGCAAGCAGGCGGGCATTGTTGGACCGCTACGGATGGAGCGCCGCTATGCTGCCTTTTTGCGCATGGAGGACAAGGCCGAGCTGCTGGCCCGTTTGGAACAGACACTTGCGTTTATCGAGGTAAAGCTGCGTGCGAATACGGCGGACAAGGTGCGCGCGGCGTACGATGCTGCAGGGGCTATGGTGCTGCATGACGTGGCGCGCCTGAGTGACGTGCGCGTTGCCGAGGCCGTGCCTCTGGATGCTGATCTGCTGTGTACGCAGCTGGAGCAGATGCGCTGTGCCGCCGACGCGACGGACCTTGCGGGTATGATCACAGCGACGTTTGAGTTTGAGCTGAGCGCGACCGGGCCGCAGGGCACTGACGGGTTTGCGGGCGATGTTGCTGGTGACGTGGCGTTGGAGCGTGAACTTACCAACGTGCGTGGCGCTGCGCAGCGAGCGCGCTTGGCGGCGCAGGCGTATCGGGCCGAGCGCGCCGCCCACGTTGCGGGGAGCATGGTGGAGCCGGTATCGTTGCCCGAGCTTGCGTGCGTTGCGATCGAGACTGCGTGCGATGCCGGGGAGCTTTCCGAGTTGCTCGCTCAGGTTAAGAAGTCGTTTGAGACCTATCGTCGTGTTGTTGCCGACGCCGGGTTGTTCTGCGCGTTTGGCACGGGCTCGCCGCACGGCATTTGTTGTGGCACGAGCTATTTGGACTACGATTCACGGCTTGACGAAGACGTGCTGGTGGGCGAGTACGATGGCGCTACCAGGCATGATGTTCGCCGTGAGGTTCCGATTCCCGAGCTTGTGGATGAGGCTTCGGCCGAGGACGGCGACTCGCTCGAGGTTGCCGTGGCGCGCATGCAGGAGTTTAACGGACGCCGTTACGATGGCGTGCTGGATGAGGATCCTACGCGCCATGTAAATGCGTTTTGGTATGGACTCAAAAAGCTCAGCCAGTATTGCGAGGCCGCTGTGCGTGTGGACGAGCGTGCTTGGGATTGCTTTATCGATAAGGTGCAGTTCGCCTACGATGAGCCCGTGGGGCGCCTGGCCACTCAGATGGACGAAAAGCAAGCGGCGGCTTTTGTTGCTGCCGTGGATGAGCTCGGCACTGACGAGTAAGGGCCTGGTTTGGCGGGAGGTTTCATCATGAAGGTCGAAGTTGATGTAGACCAGCTGCGCGAGAGCCTGCTCGATCGCGCTGGGAGTGCGGCAGGCGTGGGCTTTCCGGCCGCCATGCTCGACGTGATGGATATCGAGGATGAGTCGTCCCAAGAGCTCCTAGCCCGAGCCGAACGCGAAGGCCTCGACCTCCGCGACTTTGCCGTCGCCGATGACTAGGGTAGCTAATTTGGGACGGGGCGTCTGCACCCGCAGCTGCGCGAAAATGCACGATAAGCCGTCGCAATGGAGTCTACTGACCTCGCGACTGTTCTATTTTGATTGCACGCTGGCTAAGTGAGTAGGCTTTATTGGAAATCCTGAGCACACGACTAATTTGCTTCAACAAATCCGCAGGTCACAGACTTGTGCTTTGGTGACGTGGTCGGCGATTCGACAAAAGTCTACTCACTTAGTTTTGAGAGACGCTAATTGTCCTCAACGAGACCCCAGCCGGGGCGATTGATGCTCAAATGTAGCCAATTCGGGACGGCTACCCCTGGCCGCTACGACGCCAGCGTGGCAATGACGGCTTCGTCGCCGGCGTATATGAGGGTGTTGCCGTCGGGGATGATCGTCTGGTCGTCGCGTTTGAGCATCACGACGATAAAGGGATGCTTGCCTTGCGGCACATCGCGAAGACGCTGGCCGGCCAGGCGACCGTAGGGGGTTACGGTGACCTCGCGCAGCGTAACCTCGGCACGCTCTTCAAACGTCGGCGCGGCCATCACCAGCAGGTCACCTTCCTCGATGACGGTATCGCCGTTGGGCAGCACCGGGTGCGCCCCGTCGCGCATCACCAGGACCACGAGCATGTCTGTGGCGCTGCCAATGTCCGCGAGCGAGCGTCCGGCAAACGGATGTCCAGCGCCCACCTTGAGCTTTACAAACGACATGCCGTCCTCGTCGCGGTAATCGTTAAACGTGCGGCGCACGTCGCCTTCTGCATCGATCATATCGAGTTTTTTCGCCACCGCCGGCAGCAGCGAACCCTGCACCACAATGCTCGACACGGCAATCACAAACACCAGGTCAAACAGGTCATGTCCACCGGGAACGCCGGCCACCACGGCAAAGAGGCTAAAGACGACCGAAGCCGCGCCGCGTAGGCCCGTCCAGCTTACGAGCGCTACCTGGCGAGGGTTTGTCTTAAAGGGCGCCAGCAGCAGACCGACGGCGATGGGGCGGCTCACGAAGAGCATAAACGCCATGAGTGCCAGGCCCGGCAGCAGCATTTGCGGCAGGCGGGCGGGCGTCACGAGCAGGCCGAGCAAAAAGAAGATTGTCATCTCGGCCATCTCGGTGAGGGTGTCGAAGAAGTGCGCCAGCTCGACCTTACCGGTGATGTCGCTCGCGCCTAGCACAATGCCGGCAAGGTACACGGCCAAAAAGCCGTTGCCGCCCAGGTAGCTCGGCAGCGCGTAGGCAACGATCGCCACGGCGAACAAGAAGATGGTCTGCGCACCTTCGGCTGTCGCATGCGCGCGCTCGATCAGGCGGCCCGATGCCCAGCCGATGGCAAGGCCCAGGCCCACGCCCAGGATGATCTGCTTGGCCAGCAGCACGGGGATGTTAATGTCGCCGCCGGCCGCGAGTGTGGCGAGCACGGCGGTGAGCATGTAGGCGACGGGATCGTTGGAGCCCGATTCGACCTCGAGCAGCGAGTCGGTGCCACCTCTCAGCGACAGGTTGTGCTCGCGCAGCACGCTAAAGACGCTCGCCGCGTCGGTGGATGCCACGACCGATCCCAGCAGCAGGCCGCCGATCCAGTCAAAGCCCAGTACAAAGTGCGCAAACACGCCGGTGATGCCAGCGGTGATGACGACGCCGAGGGTGCTCAGCAGCACCGCGGGCGCGGTGACGGGCTTGGCGCGGTCGATGTTGGTGTTAAAGCCGCCGTAGAACATGATGAACAGCAGCGCCGTGCTGCAGACGGTTTCGGTGAGCGCGTAGTCGCTAAAGTCGATGTGCGCCGGACCGTTGACGCCCAGCAGCATGCCCAGCGCGATAAAGATGAGCAGAGTGGGGAAGGGGAGCTTTTTGCCGACGGGTTTGATGGTCAGGCACAGAAGAATAACGAGGCCGATAAAGAGAAGTATCTGGTTCATGGATAGTGTCCGCTCCTGGGTGGTTGGCGTGGCACGGTCAGTTGTCTGCGGTTATTTGTACCCAAAGATGGTGGGTTATGGGGGCGGATTGCGGGCGTGCGCATTTTCGACACGAGGCGTGGGCGCGAGCGACGCTGGTCGGGGCGCTGGGCCAGGCGGCGTGACGTGAGCGGCGCGGGTTGGCAGGCGTGCGCTGGCGACCGTTGACGGTATGCAACCCTTTCCAGCTTTATTGCAACGGAGTACAATGGGTAACGTTTAAGTTCAACTTGAAGTTTTAGCCGTGGCATCGGGCTTCGGCCGTAATGCAGGGAAAGGCGTTCCATGGCGATCTATGTGACATCTGATGCTCACGGGCACGTGCGTGCGCTTGACGAGGCCCTGTCCAAGATTTCGCTGACGTCCGACGACACGCTGTACGTGCTGGGCGACATGATCGATCGCGGGCCCAATCCGGTTGGCGTTATTAAACTCGTGCGCTCGCTGCCCAACGCTCGCGTGCTCAAGGGCAATCACGAGCAGATCATGCTCGATGCCATCATTGGCCAAGATCCGCTCGATGCCGAGACCTGGGATATCAACGGCGGTTGGACTACCCGTCAGCAGCTCAACGATATGGAATTTGAGGCGTACGAGGAGCTCGTGCGTTGGATGGCGACGCTGCCGCTCTATGCGGTGGCCGAGACTGACGAGCGTCCGTACCTGCTGGTGCATGCCGGTATCCAGACCGAGGCGGCGCGGGCGTTTTTGCTTGAACATGGGGTTGATTGTGCCGATGGTGCGGGAGCGGTGGATGCCGATCGCGAGCTACTGCAGCAGATGCTTGCGGTACAGTCGTCCGATGACTTGCTGTGGATTCGCCATGGCTATTGGGATGCGTCGACGGGGCTGCTTTCTGCCGAGGGCAAGGGCCCGGTCGTCGTGAGCGGCCACACGCCTACGGTGTCGCTCGGGCGTTATTGCGAGGTCGGCGGCCTGGCGGGACTCGATGAGGAGTCGGGCCGCGGGCAGATCGTGCGCCTGGGCGGCGAGGATACCGCCGGCGTGCCCGATCGCATCGACATCGACTGCGCCGCCGCCACCGGGTCGGAGTTCGGCCGCGTAGGCATTCTGCGTCTGGACGACGGGGCCGAGTTCTACGCGAACATTCTTCCTGGCGAATGATTACGCAAGGGGTAGCTAATTTGGGACGGGGCTTTTTTGACTACTTTTGCCCTTCTGCCCATCAAATGATTTTTCTGGGACGGGGATTTAAAAATCATTTGGCTGCCCACTGGCTAAGTGAGTAGGCTTTTTTGGAAATGCCGAGCAGCCGGCAAATTTGCCTCAACAAAACCGCAGGTCACAGGCTTGTGCTTTGTTGGCGTGGTCAAGGATTCGATAAAAGTCTACTCACTTAGTTTTGCGTGGTGCATATTGTCCGCAACGAGACCCCAGACGGGGTGATTCCATCGCAAATTCCGGTGACCGGGCAGCTAATTAGGCGCCGTATGGATTGCGGTCGCGTTCGATGCGTTGGCGGATGTGGGCGTACTCGATAATCAGTAGCACCAGGAGTAGGGCCATGATGGCTAGGTAGCTCACCACAGCGCCCATCAGAACCAGCAGCTTAATCAAGATCACCGGCAGCACCACGCTTACGGCGAAGCAGATCAGGTAGATCTTGGTGACGTCGCCGGCGTGGCGCAACACCGTGATGATGGCGTAGATAAAGTCGATGGCGGCGGTGACGCCGCCGGCGACAACCATTAGCAGTGCAAGCGTACGGTAGCGCTCAAAGCTGAGGCCGTACATAAAGCTCATGAGGGGAATACCGGGACCTGCCATAAATGCGGCGCATGCTCCGGTAATGACTACGATCAGTGCCATAACGGCAACAATAATCAGGTCAAAGCGGCGACGCTTGCGCGGATTCGCCCAAATGCTCGACAGACGCAGGAGCTGCGGTTTATAGATAAATCCTATGCTCAGCAAAATGGCCTGCGCCGGAAAGAACAGGGCATTAAAGTACAGCTGATACTTGTAGGCCAGCGTGCCTTCCATCACGAACTTGGGCATGCTCTCGATGAGGTTGAACAGGAACAGCGCACCAAAGAGCGGGGCGCACTGGATAAACAGGTGGCCAGCCTCGCGCAGACTCATGCGGCGTGATTTTTCGGTTTCGAGCAGGGCGAGCGGGGCGGTGACCAGCACGAGCGAGGCGATGGCGGTGACACCCATGGCCATGGCCGCGATAGGCATGCTGCGCGTGAGGAACAGCGCCACGCTAAAGACCGCGATGACGCCGGCGGAGCGCAGCGTTTGGCTCATGCCGGCCAAATAGAGCTTGTCGGCCTGCTGCAGGCGGCCCTCGTACACGTCGGCGACGCCGTCGATGACCTTATACAGGTAGACGCCCAGGCCGATCGTCGCCATCTGCGCATCATAGCCGCGGGCGCTGCTGTACATGAAGCCGCAGCCTAGGGCGAGCGCTCCACAAAGCCAGCGGTTGAGCTGGTAGGAGGCAAAGGACGTCTTTTCGTCGATGTCTGAGACCTGGAAATTGCGCACGCCGTAGTTGCATGCGATCATGATGAGCGTGCCGGTGACAAAGGCGATGGAGAACTTGCCGGCTTCTTCGGCGCCCACGAGCTGCGTAGACACGATGGTGAGCAGCGGAAACGCCAAGCCCCACACGGCGGTGCCGAGGGTGTTCCAAAGATAGTCGCGACTGGTGGCGTGCTCCTCGTATTCCGCTTCCTGCATGGAGAAGCCGCCGCCGTAGACGGCGCCGAGCAGGCGGTTCCACCAAGCGTTGACCATGCGGCGGACGGGGCCGGGCTGGCGATCGCGCTCGCGGCGACGGCGTGTGGCTTGGCTGCTATCGGGTCCGCCGGCGTTGCGCTGGCTCAGCTCCTGGATGCGCGCGAGCTCTTCGGCCGTGTGGGAGGCGGGGAACAGGCCGTTCTCGATGCGGCCGCCCTGGGCCTTCGCGGCGCCGTCTTTCGATGCAGCGGGGTTGGAGATGCCGTTACGGCGGGCGATGGCGCGGCGAATGCTATCGAGGGGCGTGATGCTCAAAGCGGAGTCCTTTCTATTGCTGCGCTTTAGTATAGACGCGATGATGTTCGCTCGTGTTTTTGAACAGGTTGTTCGATAATATCGGCGGCGCCATTCGGTAGTCGGCACTTAGGGACGTTCCTTATGTGCCGGCATCCGGGGACGCTCCTTGAATGCTGCCTGTTCAAGAGTGTCCCCAACGACTAGTCGTTTAAGAACGTCCCCAATGACTGGGCCGCTTGCCTGCGATTTTTGACCGTTGGGCGGGCTTGCCGCCCTTGCCGCAAAAACGTTTTTGCATATCGGGTACAACGGGCTTTACGTGAGTAAAGTGCGCGCCGCGTCCACGTGCCGCGTTTTTAAAGGAGGCCCCATGCCTGGTGTTACCCCTGCAGAAGTTCTGTCCAACTTTGGTATTACGCTGGTCGAAGATCCCGCCGAGAATCAGCCGCGTCTGCTGGTCGATC
>DBGBLM010000196.1:0-5874 GCA_048448865.1 Collinsella sp. | reverse complement strand
GAACTCGCGACAACCTTAATATGTCTCAGGCCCGCCCCCTCCGCCGCACACTGGGAACGCCACGTTGATGTCTGCTAAACCTTGCTCGCTCAGGCTAATGACTTTGTTGGGGGTCCACTATTTGCTGAAGGGTGAACTTGCATTGCATTGGCTCGCCTTCTGCTTGTGGCTTTGCCTCTTCGAAATCGAAGATCATGATGGCGCAGTTGGGGAGTTTTGCTGGGAGTTCGAAGCCCTCTGGAGCTGCAGCTTTGATGAATTGGCGGCTGGCGCTGCCGTGGCTTACTGCTAGGAGGGTTTCGATACCATCGGCGCTCATGAGATTGGTGAGGGTGGCTACCATGCGTTCTTGCAACGCTTTGCTTCCCTCTCCTCCAAAGGGGACCAGATCTTCGCCTGGATCCCAGACGTCGGTGGGCAGCGCGTCGTGCGGGCCTTCTTCGAAGGTGCCGTAGCAGCGCTCGATAATGCCTTCGCAGGGCTCGACTGCTGCGTCCGGGCCGAGGAGCTCGCATGCGACGAGCTGAGCTGTGTCCATGGCTCGGCCTAAGGGTGATGAGACCACTTTGTCGGGAACGACGTTGTGGGCTTTGAGCCATGCGACTGCCATCCCGGCTTGCTGACGGCCCAAATCGGTGAGCGGTGAATCGCAGCGACCCTGGACGAGCTTTTTAACGTTGAATTCTGTCTGGCCGTGGCGGAGTAGATATAGACGCTTCATGCTCTCCCCTTCTGTATAACTTGCTTTGCCGGCGCAGCCCTACTCGTGGGTATGGCCTACGTAGTCTTCATCGATCGTGACCTTGGCAATCGACTTGGGGTATTCCGACTCGACCCGTTGTGCCAGCGCGTGCTTTACGTCTTCGGCACTCATCTGCAGATCCGAGGGACGCACGCAGTCAAAGATCACGTTGGTGTGCGTAGGACCCGGCACGCAGCGCAGCTCATGAATCGAGAGGCGGCTATCGATCTCCTGGGCCATGGCGTGAATGCGCAAGCGCATGCTCGCCAGCTTGGGGTCATCGGTCACGATGGGATCGTAGTGAAGCGTAACGATCATGCCGTCTTCGTCCCTAAACGCCTGCTCGATGTTATCGAGCGTGTCGTGACTTTCCAGCGGGCTGGCCTCAGCCGCCATCTCGGCGTGAGCGCTTGCGAACTTCCTGCCCGGGCCGTAGTCGTGAACCATCAGATCGTGAACGCCCAAAACGCCGGGGTAGCTCATGATCTTGCTGCGGATATGCTCGACGAGCTTAGGATCGGGCGTCTGGCCCAAAAGCGGGCTCACCGTATCTTGGATAAGCTCAAAGCCGCTCCAGCCAATATAGGCGCCAACGGCAAGGCCGACCCACGCGTCAAGATTGATGTGCGTCACCTGCGAAACAATTGCGCACGCCAGCACGGCGCCCGTGGCAAGGACATCGTTCTTGGAATCTTGCGCGGTCGCATGCAGCGTCTCGGACTCAATGCGATCGCCGAGCTTTTGGTTGAGGGCCGCCATCCACAGCTTTACGACCATCGAAAGCACGAGAACTGCCACCAGGGCAAGCGAGAACTCGACAGGTTCGGGGTGGATGACGCGCTCGACCGAGGACTTCACCAGTTCAACGCCAATCAGCAGCACGAGCGCCGCCACGACCAATCCCGAGAGATACTCATAGCGACCGTGGCCGTAAGGATGCTCGGGGTCGGCAGGCTTGCTCGCAAGTTTAAAGCCCAGCACGCTCACAATGTTTGAGCTGGCATCGGACAGGTTGTTCATGGCATCCGCCACGATCGAAACCGATCCCGACAGCACGCCAATTGCGCCCTTCGCAGCGCATAGTGCCACATTGGCGAGAATACACACCACGCCCGTCAACGTGCCCACGCGCGCACGGTCGCCCTGCGCACGCTTAACAATCCACTCGACCATCTACATCCGCCCCCACGGTTCTACTTATATATCTATTGCTCAAACGGATTGTAGTGTAGCCACTTTGTCTCCCAGATACAAAGAGGCCGCAACCCACACGGGCCACGGCCTTGGAATATGACAAAGGAATCGTCCTTTTGTCACACAGGTTTATGCGCTTGCTTCAGCAGCGCTCGCCACTGTTTCGGGCGAATCGGCTTCGTCTTCTGCCACCTGCCCCTTCGTCGGTACCACGCCAAAGCAGTAGCTCAGCGCCGCAGACACCGCAAATGCCACACCGCCGGCAGCGCAGCACCACAGCAGGTTCGAGATGCCGCCCGTGGCAAAGCCAATGACCATGAGGACATTCGTCATGCCGATGGTATAGGCCGTAACGTGGCCCACGGCTGCAACAAGGCCTCCGACGGCGCCGCCAATGGCCATGCACGTCAGGCACCTACCATATTTAAAGCCGCAACCGTACAGCGCCGGCTCGCTTACGCCGCCAAGAACACCCGAGATTGAGTAGCCCAGCATGAGCGCCTTCTCGTCCTTATCCGCAACGCGGAGCGACGCGCCAAAAGGCATGCCCCAAACGGCGAACGTCGCCATCGTCGCGGCAATCAGGATGCACGAATCCGTTCCCACACTCATAAACTGCGCGTACGCAAGCGATAGAACGACGTTGCTGACGCCCGCTATCTTTAGGAACTCCCAGCCCGCGGCAAGCCCCATGAGCGTGAGCAGCGACACGATGCCACCGGAATTGCCAAGCATAAACATAAGCTGGCCCAACAGCATGCCCAGATAGCTGCCCGCCGGTGCCGTAATACACAGCGAAACCGGAACCATGACAAGCATGGTCGCAAACGGAACGAACGAAAACGCCACGGCCTTAGGGATAACGCGCTGAAAGAAACACTCCACTCGCCATAGCACGGGCACCGAGATGAGAACCGGAATAACAGTCGTCGTGTAATCGTTGACCGGCGCGGGAAGCAGACCATACACGGAAGTCATCGATGCCCCCGTCGTCGATGCGGCATCGATGAGCTTAAGCAGATCGGGCGCAATCAATACGCCGCCCAGCATCATGCCTAGCTGCTCCGAGCAACCGAGCTGGCGGGCGGCCGCCCAACCAAGATAAATGGGCAAAAAGTAGTAGCCGGCGTTATAGAGCCAACTGTAGAACAGGCGATAGATTTCGGAATCGGCAGACCACAGGCCCAGCATACCTTCGCCCATAATGACAGCGACGGTGCGGAACAACGCCGCGCAGACAATAAACGGCAGCGCCGACATCATGCTTTTGGACAGATAGTCCACCACGGCCATGGCGTTTGATGAAACCGTCGTTGTAAACGAGGTGTTAGAAACTTGTGACATGGAACGCCTTTCCCAATGTGACATGCGAGCTTTCCCTTTGTCACATCGTGCGGTACTGACCGATTGCGCGGTACTTTTCGTAGCGGAGGTTTGTGAGGGTCGCGTCGTCGAGCTGCCCAAGCGTATCGAAGGCATCAAATGCCGAGGACATGACGGCACCGGCGATCTCCTCATGCGACAGGCCCCTATCGTCAACAATGCCGTCGATGATGCCGAGCGCCAACAGATCGGGGGCCGTGAGCTTAAGCGCCTCGGCGGCCTCATTCGCGCGCTCGGTATCCTTCCACAGGATCGACGCACAGGCCTCGGGGCTCACGACCGAATAGGCCGAGCTCGAGAGCATCAGGATGCGGTCGGCCACGGACAGCGCCAGCGCGCCACCAGAGCCGCCCTCGCCTGTCACCACCGAGACAATCGGCGTCTTGAGGCCGCTCATCTCCATGAGATTCTGGGCAATCGCCTCGCCCTGGCCGCGCTCCTCGGCACCGATGCCGCAAAACGCGCCCGAAGTATCAACCAGGCACAGAACCGGTCGACCAAACTTTTCGGCCTGACGCATAAGGCGACGCGCTTTTCGGTAACCCTCGGGATGTGCCATGCCAAAGTTGCGGCGCATACGCTCTTTGGTCGTGGTGCCGCGCTCGATGGCGATGACCGTTACGGGGCGTCCGTCTTTCCAGCCAATGCCAGCCACCACAGCGGCGTCGTCGCCAAAGTAACGGTCGCCGTGCAGCTCCACAAACCCATCCAGGCCCAGCAAGATCATCTCGCCTGCCGTGGCGCGATCTGCCGAGCGGGTCTGCTTGACAATCTCGAGCGCGGTTTTTGGTGCCGCCGAGCGCTTAAACAAGTGTCCCAGCCTTTTGCCGCGACGACCCGTATGCACGATCTCATGCGGTGCCCCCAGGCTGGGCGCATGCCCTTCGTGCAGCGCCAACAGCTCGCCTACCGTGAGCGCAATCTCGCCGCGCGGAACAACGGCATCGCAAAAGCCGTGCTCCAGCAAAAACTCGGAGCGCTGGAATCCCTTGGGCAGGCGCTTGTGCATGTTCTGCTCGATCACGCGCGGGCCGGCAAATGCCGTCAGGGCATCGGGCTCGGCCAGGATAATGTCGCCCTCCATGGCAAAGCTCGCGGTTACGCCTCCGGTCGTGGGGTCGGTGAGCACCGTGATATACAGGCCGCCCGCCTCGCTGTGGCGCCTAACCGCCGCAGAAATCTTGGCCATCTGCATAAGCGATGTCACGCCCTCTTGCATGCGCGCACCGCCCGAAACGGTAAAGCCGACAACCGGCAATCCAAACTCGGTCGCACGCTCAAATGTGCGACAGATCTTCTCGCCCACCACTGAGCCCATCGAGCCCATCATAAAGTTGGCGTCCATAAAGAAGAGCGCCGTATCGCAGCCGCAGATTTTGCCCCTGCCGCACACAACGGCATCACGCTCGCCCGAACGCTCGACCGCGCCCTTGAGCTTGTCGGCATAACCGGAAAACGAGAGGAAATCCTCCGACGCCAGATTGGCATCCCATTCCTCAAACGTGCCCTCGTCGACCGTCATGCGCATGCGCGCGCGACCGCTCACGCGAAAGTGTTTGCCGCAACGAGGGCAGACCTCGAGGTTGTCGTGCAGGCGTGCCTCATCGATCACACGACGGCACTCCGGGCACTTGATAAACACGTGGCGCGCGGGAAACTCGGCGCATGACTCGGTTATCGGCCCCTCGAGGACATTGACCGTCTTCGCTTTTCTATTCATCAGCATAGAGATGCCCCATCAGATCGGTGTGATACATGCCCGACAAGAACTCGTCGTTTGCCAGCACGTCGAGCTGAAGCTCGCTGTTTTCGCTCACGCCCTCAATCACGAGCTCGCCCAAAGCCGAGCGCATCTTGCGAATGGCGCCGTCACGCGTTGGCGCACACACGATGAGCTTGCCGAGCATGGAGTCGTAGTACGGCGGAACGGCGGCCCCGGTAAACATGGCGGAATCCCAGCGCACGCGCGGACCACCCGGCACACGCAACGCGGTGACCGTTCCGCATGACGGCAGAAAGTCCGCTGTTTCGGCATTGATGCGGCACTCCATGGCATGGTTGCGGACCGGCATGTCCTCCTGCTCAAAGGGCAGAGGCTGGCCGGCTGCCACGCGCAGCTGCCACTTGACCAAGTCGGTATCGGTCACAAACTCCGTAACCGGATGCTCCACCTGCAAGCGCGTGTTCATTTCCATAAAGTAGAAATTGCCGTCGTCCGAATACAGGAACTCGATGGTACCGGCTCCTTCGTAGCCGACGGCACGAGCCAGGTCACGCGCCGCCTTATGCATGCGAGCACGAATGTCATCGTGTCCGTCGAGGCACGGCGCGGGGCTCTCCTCGATCAGCTTTTGGTTGCGGCGCTGCACCGAGCACTCGCGCTCGCCGAGCGAAAACACATGGCCCTGCTTATCGGCCATAATCTGCACCTCAACATGGTGCGCCGGCGCGACGAACTTCTCCATGTAGCACTCGCCGTCGCCAAAAACGGCCTCACCCTCGGCACGCGCCTCGATGAACGCCTTTGCCGCGTCTTCCACGCGCTCGACCTTGCG
>DBGBLM010000195.1:0-5428 GCA_048448865.1 Collinsella sp. | reverse complement strand
CAGTGTCCCCGGGGCCGCCCGGCCAGGCCCGATGGGACGGCTACCGAGCCGCCAAGATGGCGTCGATGAGCGTCAGTACGCCCCCGTCGTTGTTGCTCGGAATGCGCCACTTGGCATGCGCATTCATGTGCTCCTCGGCATTGTCCACGATAAAGCTGTGACCGACGCGCTCGAGCATGGGAATGTCATTGTACGTATCGCCCACGGCGGCGGCATCGGCAATATCGATGCCCAGATGCTCGCACAGATGCGCGACGCCGGCGCCCTTGTCGACACCCAGGTTCATAAAGTCGATCCACTCGCGCCCGGCGTTGGTGACGTAGAGCTTGTCCGAGAACTCGGGGCTATAGGTCTCGTGGAATGCGGGCTCGGCATCATAGGCAGGGAAGAAGATCGAGATCTTGTTGGACTCGATATCAATGCCCTCAAAGCTGTCGACGTAGTTGATTGTGTTGTAGTAGACGCTGATCTCGTCGTGGTACTGATGGTCGCGGGCAAGCACGTAAAACTCGTCGAAGCAGCACAGGACGGGGACGGCACGCGGATCCTCCGAGGCGCGGCTCAAGACCTGCTGATACAACGCCACATCGATGTTGCTCTTATAGATATAGCCGCCGCGATAGATCACGCACGCTCCGTTGTCGGGACAAAAAGCGAGGCGGTTTTTGATGCCCTCGAACATCTCCTCGAGCTTGGGGGCGGGACGTCCGCTGGCGGGGCAGAATACGATGCCGGCGTCGGCGAGCTCGTCCAGGCGCTCATCAAGGCCCTGCGGTAACACGCGCTCGTCGGTGAGCAGCGTCTTGTCCATGTCGACGGCGATGAGCTTAATGTTTCCGATATTGGCGTCCGATTCGTAAGTTTGCATAAAGGCGAGCCTTTCGTTTCGAAATTGTTTCAGACGTTATAACCATCAACTCGTAGTCAGGCGTATTTTCGCAGGATTGGCGCGCGTTTGCATCACCATTCACAAACTAATGAAAAAACTTTTCAGAAATTTGAATTTGTCGCTTGTGCTGCGGGCACTTTAGCGTAATATAGCGACCATCGAAAACGGAGACGGAAAAACAACCGCTTACCGAGGAAAAGGTACCGTTTACGATATTAGAATTGCGCCCGGCGATACGTGAAAGGAGAGGCAGATGCAGTTCGTAAAGATCATCACCACTGCAGACAATGCCATCCGACGCCAGCGCGCAATTTCCCGACGACGATAACAATCGTCTCTGTCCGCATGGGGCGCAATGCCTCAACAGAGTCATTTTGAGGTCGTTGGGTTTTAAGCACGACATAGCCGCATGTTTCTAGGGCATGCCTGTGATGCATTCTGCTGAATAACCTGATATTGCACGGTTTTTGACCTCAAGGTGACTTGCAACTGACCGATGTTCTAACTAGCTACCAAGGGCGAAAGGAAACAGCCATGAGCAAGGAAAAAGTCGTTCTCGCATATTCCGGTGGTCTTGATACATCCGTATGTGTCAAGTGGCTCCAGGACGAGAAGAATCTCGATGTCGTTTGTGTCTGCGGCAATGTGGGCCAGGAGGAGACCGGCCTGGACGCCAAGAAGCAGAAGGCGCTTGACCTGGGCGTTCTGGATTGCCAGGTGCTCGACCTGCGCGACGAGTTCTCCGATGAGTTCCTGACCAAGGCCATCGCCGCAAACTCCATGTACGAGAACAAGTACCCGCTGCTCTCCGCCCTGTCTCGCCCGCTGCTCGCCAAGAAGCTTGTCGAGGTCGCTCACGAGTTTGGCGCGACCTACGTCGCCCACGGCTGCACCGGCAAGGGTAACGACCAGGTTCGTTTTGAGGCTGCCGTCAAGGCCCTCGACCCCGAGCTCAAAGTCATCGCCCCGGTTCGCGAGTGGGACCTGAAGTGCCGTCCCGACGAGGTCGCCTATGCTCACGCCCACAACGTGCCGGTTCCCGAGGGTGCCAACGACAACCCCTATTCCATCGACGACAACCTGTGGGGTCGTGCCATTGAGTGCGGTCACCTGGAGGATCCCTGGAACGAGCCGCTCGACGACGCTTGGGTTATGACCAAGAATCCCGAGGACACGCCCGACACCCCGACCTACACCGAGATCGAGTTTGAGGCCGGCAAGCCCGTCGCCGTCGACGGCAAGAAGATGAAGCTCTCCGAGATCGTCATCGCCCTCAACAAGATCTCCGGCGACAACGGCTTTGGCCGCCTCGACCTGGTCGAGGATCGTCTGGTGGGCCTCAAGAGCCGCGAGTGCTACGAGGTTCCCGGCGCCCTGACGCTCATCACACCCACAAGGCGCTCGAGGACATCTGCGTCGAGGGCGACCTGCTCAAGACCAAGATCAAACTCGAGCAGGATTGGGCCACCGCCGTGTATAACGGCCAGTGGTACAGCCCGCTCAAGAACGCGCTCGACGCCTTTATGGCCGACACCCAGAAGTTCGTGACCGGCACCGTCCGCCTGAAGTTCTTTAAGGGCAACTGCCATGTCGTCGGCCGCAAGAGCCCCTTCAGCCTCTACGACTACGGTCTGGCTACCTACGACCGCGACACCACGTTTGACGAGAAGGCCAGCGCCGGCTTTATCGAGATCGATACGCTGTCGCTCAAGACGTGGGCAAAGGTCCAGGGTCCCAGCTCTGCCGCCTCCCAGGCCTAAGGCTTTTCCTTCCCTTGGTATCCGCGCGGCCCATCCGCGTGATACAAAACGGGCGCACGGGGTCCCTACCTTTCGTTATGCTTGCTGACACTTCTTAACATCGGTGGCCCCTACGTTCCGCCCGCATATATGACGCCGCGCTTGCGGCTGAGTCCGAGCCCCGCCGGGGTTGTCCGGCGGGGCTCTTTCTATCAATTTGTCGGCCTTGCGCCTATATATATGAGGAGTATCCAATATGTTCAATGTCATCGCGCATGCTTTACTTGCCCTCGCGCCCGAGCTCGATGCTGCAAAGGTCGAGGACGTCCCTATGAGCCTGAAGGCTTGGATCGATGGTTCGCAGGGCAACATCCGGAGGGAGACGTTGGGTGCCAAGTGCATGGTACGTCACTTCTTTGCAAATTAGCTACATGGCCCCGCATGCAGTGGGGAATGCGCAAAACTAGCGGTTGGTAAATCGCTTTAGCGACAGGGCGCATTGCTTTGGGCGCTTCGTTTGGTATTTGATGAAAGGGGACGATCCCATGGCTCTTTGGGGCGGTCGTTTTGAGGCGGGCGTGGCCGAGGTCACGCAGGAGTTTGGCGCGTCGCTGCCGGTCGACAAACATCTCTATAAGCAGGATATCGCCGGCTCTAAGGCACATGCCAAGATGCTGGCCGCCCAAGGCATCATCAGTGCCAAGGACGAGCAGGCGATTGCCGAGGGCCTGACCGGAATCGAACAGGATATCGATGCCGGCAACTTCACCTTCGATATCAACGACGAGGACATTCATATGTCCATCGAGAGCGAGCTGACGCGCCGCATCGGAGAGGCCGGTAAGCGCTTGCATACTGGGCGTTCGCGCAACGACCAGGTGGCGACCGATACGCGGCTGGGCGTCAAGGCGCTGGCCAAGGAGCTCATGGAGGCCAATCTTGAGCTGCGTCATGTGCTGGTGGATGCGGCCAAGAAGTACGACAAGGTGATTCTTCCGGGTTACACGCACATGCAGCATGCTCAGCCCGTGCTGCTGTCGCATCATCTGCTGGCGTATTCCTGGATGTTCGCGCGCGACTTTACACGCTTGAAGGCCGCCTTTGATGCCGCCGACAGCTGTCCGCTGGGTGCTGCCGCGCTTGCCGGCACGAGCTATCCGCTCGATCGCCAGATGACGGCTGCCGAGCTTGGCTTTGCGGGCGTGATTCCTAACTCACTCGATGCGGTTTCCGACCGTGATTTCCTGCTCGACCTGCATTACGCCGGCTCCGTCATGGCGATGCACCTGTCGCGTCTTTCCGAGGAGATCGTGCTGTGGTCGAGCTCCGAATTTGGCTTTATCACGCTTTCCGACTCCTACTCCACCGGCTCGTCTATCATGCCGCAGAAGAAGAACCCCGACTTTGCCGAGCTTATCCGCGGCAAGAGTGGCCGAGTCTATGGCAACCTGGTGCAGCTGCTCGTGACCATGAAGGGCCTGCCGCTTGCTTATAACAAGGACTTGCAGGAGGACAAGGAGGGCGCGCTCGATACCGCTCACACGCTCATGCAGTGCCTGTCTGTTATGGCCGGTATGATTTCGACTTGGACCGTCAACGAGGATGCCATGGCGCGCGAGTGCGGCGTGGGGCACCTTGCCGCCACCGATGTTGCCGATTACCTGGCCAAGCGTGGCCTGCCGTTCCGCGAGGCGCATGCCGTGGTGGGCCATCTGGTCCTGATGTGCGAGAAGCGCGGCTGCAATCTTGAGGACCTGCCATTTGAGGTGTTCCAGGAGGCAAGCCCGCTCTTTGAGCGCGACATTACCGAGGCGCTCGATATCCCGTCGATTGTCGCCGCGCGCACGACCGAGGGCGGTACCGCCCCTGCCGCCGTTGCCGTTCAGCTGCAGCGTGCCGAGGCGCAGCTCGTGGCCGATGAAGGCGTGTTTGGATCGCTAACCAAGGTCGTCGAGATGGGTCATGGGGCAAAGTAGAGGTTTGGCTGAAGACGTATTGTCCATTTATTGATAAAT
Organism: Collinsella sp.; assembly: GCA_048448865.1. GTDB lineage: Bacteria > Actinomycetota > Coriobacteriia > Coriobacteriales > Coriobacteriaceae > Collinsella. Next base: position 785 of record DBGBLM010000195.1, on the reverse strand, counting down.
CGTTTTCGCTTTACGGGCGCCTGCTGATGTGGGTGCCCGTATTTTGTTGCTATGGGGGAGGGGCTTGTTGAGAACTTTTGTAGGACCTTTGGGCAGGTTGTGAAGGGGATACGTTCGCGGGCGGCAACCGACCGCCTGCTCTGTTCGGCGCGGTTGATGGGCGGTCGGATGGTACTCTAATCGGGCTTCGAAACAGAAGTGTCACATATGGAGCGCTTCAATAAATTGCAGCGTTTCAATATACAGCTTTTTGTTTAACTGCAGCTAAAACTCTGTTACGATGCAGTCCAGGCGGGTGCCGGAATGGGACTTGGGCACGCGCGAACCTACTTGAAAGGCTACTTTTATGGCTATCGAGAAGACCTTCATCATGATTAAGCCCGACGCCGTGCGCGACCGCAAGATCGGCGAGATCGTTGCTCGCATTGAGCGCAGCGGCCTTGTCATCGAGCGCATGGAGATGACCACGCTCGAGCGCGCTACCGTCGAGGAGCACTACGCCCATCTGGCCGACAAGCCCTTCTTTGGCGGTCTCTGCGACTTTATGACGAGCGGTCCGGTCGTCAAGATGGTCGTTTCCGGTCTCTCCGCTGTTACTAAGATGCGCACCCTCATGGGCGCTACCAACCCGCTTGAGGCTGCTCCTGGTACCATCCGCGGCGACTTTGCCGTCGATGTCAACGCCAACGTGATCCACGGCTCCGACTGCCTGGAGAACGCCGAGATCGAGATCAAGCGCTTCTTTGGCAAAACCAGCTTTGACTCCTTAAAGCTGTTAGCGTGTG
>DBGBLM010000194.1:0-13579 GCA_048448865.1 Collinsella sp. | reverse complement strand
GTTGTCTATCCTTGGCAGTATTGCGCACGCAAACCGCTGCATGAACAGCGCAGCCTGGCGTACTTTAAGCACGGCATTGAGCTTGCCGAGGTACTTGGGTGCGACCGTATGTCCATCAACTCGGGCTGGGGCGACTGGGACGAGGACCGCGAGGAAGCCTGGAAGCGCAGCCGCGAGCACTTGTCCATTCTGGCGGAGTATGCCGGCGAGCACGGTCTGGTGCTTACGATGGAAAGCCTGCGTCCCGAGGAGAGCAACCTCGTGACGACGGTTTCCGATGCGAAGCGCATGATTGACGAGGTCGCGAGCCCGTACTTACAGCCCATGGTTGATACAACCGCGATGGGCGTTGCAGGCGAGACGCTCGAGGACTGGTTTGCCGCCTTTGGTGACGGGGCAATTCACGAGATGCACTTTATCGACGGTGACCCGTATGGCCATCTGGTGTGGGGCGATGGCAAGCACGATATGGACGCCTTCGTTGCCACACTCAACGCCCATGGTTTCGATGGCATGCTGGGCCAGGAAATCACGGACGGTCGTTACTACGATGACCCGGCGGCGGCAGATGCCAAGAACATGGCCGCATTCGAGAAATATCTGATTGACTAAAACAGCCATCGGCCACGCAACCAACGTCATTGGTTACGGGCCAAACAAGAAAGGAACTGGATATGAACGCACACGATCTGATCAAAGAGGCAATTGCCGAGAAGGGCAAGTTCGACAGCGTCTACTGGATTGCTTGCGGTGGCTCCATGATCGATTTGATCCCGGCTCATGAGCTTCTGCAGCGTGAGGCAACCACCTTCACTTCGTATATCTATACGGCTCGCGAGTTTGATATCATGCGCCCGCGCCGTCTGGGCGAGAAGTCCCTGGTCATTGCTTGCAGCCACAGTGGCAACACCCCCGAGGTCGTCGAGGGCTGCGAGATTGCCCTTGCTGCCGGCGCTACGGTGATCGCCCAGACCGACAACACTGGATCCAAGATTGACTCCGGCAAGTGGACCACGTGGGTCTACCCGTGGGGCGAGGGTGTGCCGCAGGCCGAGGTCCCCGCTGGCATTTCGCTGTCGCTTGCGGCAGAGCTGCTCGATCAGCAGGAGGGCTACGCCGATCTTGCCGATATGTATGCCGGTATCGCCGAGATGGATAAGATTCTTCCCCCGGCACGTGAGAAGGTAAATGCCGAGCTGGGCGATCGCTTTGCCAAGCTTTGCCAGGAGCACGAGTTCTTCTACATTCTGGGCAGCGGTCCCAACTTTAGCCAGACCTACGGTTTCGCTATCTGCTCTCTTATGGAGATGCAGTGGCAGCACTGCAGCTACATCCACTCTGCCGAGTACTTCCACGGCCCCTTCGAGGCTACTCAGGATGGCGTTTTTTACTTCCTGCAGATGGGCTCCAGCGAGTGCCGTGCTATGGACGAGCGCGCCCTGGCGTTCCTTAAGACGCATACCGATACGCTGATGGTGCTCGATGCCAAGGAGTACGGTATGGAAGCCGTGCCGGCGAGCGTCCGTGCCTATCTGGACCCGGTGCTGTTCTACGCCATGAACTGCGAGCTGCGTGCCGCACGCGGCAAGGTGTTTGATCACGATCCCGATTTCCGTCGCTACATGGGCGTCGTCGAGTACTAGAAGGATAAATACCATGACATTTAACGTTAACGCGCTCGGATTTGGCGACAACGTCGTCGATCGCTACGAGCATATCCACACCATGTATCCCGGCGGCAATGCGGTGAACTTCGCCGTTTATGCCAAGAAATGCGGTGCCGCACGCTCTGCATACATGGGCATTTTTGGCAATGACGCCGCTGCCGAGCATGTCATTGCAAGCCTCGAGGATGAGGGTATCGAGCTTGACAAGTGCGAGCAGATGATTGGCGAGAACGGAGCGGCTCGCGTGACCGTCGTTGACGGTGATCGTGTCTTCCTTGGCTCCAACGAGGGCGGTATCCGTGGCGATGCGCGCTATGTCCTCGATCGCTTTGACCTTGCGTACATGAAGCAGTTCGATGTGGTTCATTCGGGCAACTATTGCTTCACCGAGCGCGAGCTGCCCAAGCTGAAGGCTGCGGGCGTCACGGTCTCTTTTGACTTTTCGGACGACTCCACCGACGAGTACTACGAGCAGATTGCGCCCTACGTCGATTTTGCTTTCTTTAGTGCGGCGGATGCCGCGAGTGAGGACGAGATTCGCGAGCGTCTGGCATGGGTGAAGGGCCTGGGTCCGCGTTTTGTGTCGGCTACGGCGGGCGCCGAGGGCTGCATTGCTTACGACGGCGAGCGTTATTACCGCCAGCTGGCTAAACCGGTAACGGACATGAAGGACACCATGGGGGCGGGCGACTCGTTCCTCACCTCGTTTTTGATGTGCTATCTCGATTCCGCCAAGCGTGGTGAGGATGGCGCCGAGGCCATCGAGCGCGCGCTCGACTTTGCTGCCGGGTTTGCCTCGACCGTGTGCGGCATGGAAGGCTCCTGGGGCCACGGAGCACCAATCGTCGAATAGCCGAGCTGTCCCGGGGAGCTGTATTGGTGCCTTCCCGTGACTCGGTGGTCAAAAAAGCCAAATATGAGTACTGTGACTAATTTAGTCGCAGCAAAATCGACCCCTTCAGACGTGATTTGAGCGTTTGGAGGGGTTTAAGATTGCGAAAATGCAGGATGAGTGACTGTAAAAGTGTTAGTTAATGGACAATCGTAGATTATTCTGGTGGTCGGAAAGCTCAGAGTAATGTATCCATTTCGCTAGCAGTACTCATATTTGACGTTTTTTGACCACAGGGGTTAGCGAAGGCTAAAAACAGAGTGTGCATTCGCTAAAACCGCCGACTCAATATGCTTTGCGTCGCATTTTTTGAGCGAGGCGACGTGTTCTGAGGCGCTTTCGAGCGATCTGATGAGCGACTGTGCGCTTGTTTCTGTGTTTGGTTCGGCTGGTGAATCGGTCTCGAGCAGTAAACGATCGAGTGGAATCTGTCGTGCGTATTCGCGTCCTCGTTTAGATGCGAGCATGCGTTCGTTGACGGAAAAATAACAGCCCGCATTACGCGCGCGGACGAGTTCGTCCGAAGTACCGCTAAACCAGTGGAAGATGATAACGGGGGAGTCGGGGTTTGGGATGAGTAGTCCATGCGATTCGAGGACGTCCAGTACGGCTCCTGCCGAACGAACGGCGTGAATTGATATCACGCGCCCGGTAAGAGGATACTGCACGAGCGCATCGCAGAGCCGGTTAAGTGCCTGTATTTGTAGCGACTCACTTCCAGCAAAGCGCGCGGAAAAGTCGAGTCCGACTTCGCCGATGTAGCGTTCTTGGGCAGCAACTTCGCAAAGCAGATTGACTTCGACAAAACCGCAGTGGCCATCGGCGAGCCACCAGGGGTGAAGCCCAACGCCGGCGATGATGCCTGGTTGGCGACAGGCGCGCTCGTTTGCGGCCGAAAAGTCGCGCGGATTGACGCCGCAGTCAAATAGACCCAAGCCCAGCGCCGTCGCCTCATCGGCAACGGCGTCCGGGTGAGCCATTAAATCAAGATGGCAGTGTGCATCAAATAACCGGGGCTCCATCTCGGTGCGCTCCGCTAGTCCAGACGTTGGCCATCGGAGCGTACGCGCTCAGTGCCGCGGCCGCTGATCTGGCGGATAACCTCGCCGGCAATCATCTGGCCCATGATGGGCGGCATAAAGCTGGCGGTTCCCAGCTCGGTGCGCTCGTGGATGTTGGAAGGGTCGCGGGGCTGTGTCTTAACCGATTCCTCGCAGCTAAACAGCACGTGCAGGCTCTTGATTCCGCGCTTCTTGCATTCTTTGCGCATGATGCGGCTCATGGGGTCACGTACCGTATCGAAGATGTCGGCAAAGCGGAGGCACTCGGGATGGAGCTTGTTGGCCCCGCCCATGGAGCTAACCAAACGGATGTCGTGGTCCTGAGCATATTTGGCAATGGTGAGCTTGGCCGAGATGGTGTCGATGGCGTCGACGACGTAGTCGAGCTTGCCGTCCGTCTGCTCCAAAACGCTCGCAAAGAACTCGTCGATGTTATCGCTCAACAGGTATTCAGTTCGCTTGATGACGGTGGCGGCAGGATTGATATCGTGGATCATGGCCTCCATCACGTCAACCTTGCGCTTGCCGACGGTGCTGTGAAAGGCGATGGCCTGGCGATTGATATTGCTGGGCGCGATGATGTCCTTATCCAGAATGACGAAATGTCCGATGCCGCCGCGGGCGAGTGCCTCGCAGCAGTTGGAGCCCACGCCTCCGCAGCCGAGCACCAGTACCGTAGCATCGGCGAGCTTGTCGAGTGCCTCGCGGCCCATGATGATTTCGAGCTTGGTATCGCGCGTCTCGACGAGAGCAGTAGCGTTTTCGGTCATAGACATCCTCCGATGGGGAAGCGAATCGTGTTTTAGCTATCGCCATTATAGGTAATCGCCCATAGGTTGCGATGACGCTTACTTTGATGTGGTTTGAAGCATTTCGATTAAATAGTTAGACAAACATCTAAATATCCAGTATAGTGTGCGCGTCATGAGGGGCGCTGAGAGGAGGTCTTATGCCGGGAGAGGGTTTTAAGGCGCTTGCCGATCCAACGCGACGGCGCATTTTGGAGTTGCTGCGCGAGGGCAATTGCACGGCGGGGGAGCTTGCCGAGCATTTCGATATCAGTAAGCCGTCGCTGAGCCATCACTTGGCGACGCTCAAAAACGCCGGGTTGGTGACCGACGAGCGCCATGGCCAAAAGATCGTATACAGCTTAAACACCACCGTCATGCAGGATTTAATTGGCTGGTTTATGGGCTTTACAAACACTGAAGGTGATAAGGATGAATAACGAAAACAAGGGCATTCACCCCACGGGGGTATCGTCGCGCGTGTGGATTGCGCTGGTCGCTCTGTGCGTCGCCAATGTCGTAGCGCACCTCATGGTGATGCCGAGCTTGCCTGCGCAGATTCCCACGCACTGGGGCGCGAACGGCGCCGTCGACGGTTGGGGTCCTAGCTGGATGGCCTCCGCGCTCGGCGTGCTGCCTCTGGCGCTTCTCGCAATGTTCTGCGTGGTGCCGCGCATCGACCCCAAAGGTGAGGCATATCGAACCTCGGGCAAGTTCTATCAGGGCTTCGTAATCGCCTTCACCTTGTTCATGTGCGCCATAAGCTGGCTGGGAGAGCTTACGGTCTGGGGCGTGGTGCCGGCGGTCGGTTCGGTCAACGTGCTGATTTCCGGCGTTGTCGGTTTGCTGTTCATCGGCGTAGGCAACTACTTGCCGCGTGTGAAGCAGAACTATACGCTCGGTATCAAGACACCTTGGGCGCTTGCCGATCCCGAAAACTGGCGCCGTACGCAGCGTTTTGGCGGCGCCTGCTTTATGGTGCTGGGTATTGGCCTGATTGTGATGGGCGTGGCAGGCAGCGTGCTTTCGAGTGAAGTCGTCGCCGCTGTGATTGCGGTTCTGGCGTTTGGTTCGGTTGGAGCCGTCTACCTCTACTCGTATCTGTTGTGGCGCAAATCGCAGCGAGCCGCTCGTTAAGGTTGCGGAAAACTAGCGTACGCAGTTCATAGTATGTTCCGGGGGACTTTTCCCAGGTAGTATTAGGGGGTGTGGGCAACCATGCCCCTTTTTCGTTACGTTTCAGAGCTGGTTTTCTCATTTCGTTTCCACTAAAGCGAATCAAGAATAGGGAAACAACAGGTAGAAAGGATAAAACAGACAAATGGCGGAGTTTATCTACCAGATGTATCAGGCTCGCAAGGCCCATGGCGACAAGGTAATCCTTGACGACGTGACCCTGAGCTTCTACCCCGGTGCCAAGATCGGCGTCGTGGGCCCCAACGGTATGGGCAAGTCGACCCTGCTCAAGATTATGGCCGGCATCGAGGAGGTCTCCAACGGCGATGCCAGGCTCACTCCCGGCTACACCGTGGGTATCCTGCAGCAGGAACCGCCACTCGACGACGACAAGACCGTCATCGAGAACGTGCGCATGGCATTTGGCGACATGATTGCCAAGGTCGATCGCTTCAACAAAATCGGCGAGGAGATGTGCGACCCGGACTGCGACATGGATACCCTCATGGCCGAGATGGGCAAGCTCCAGGACGAGATCGACGCCGCCGACGGCTGGGATATCGATTCCAAGCTCGGTCAGGCCATGGACGCCCTGCAGCTGCCCGATTCCGACATGCCGGTCAACGTACTTTCCGGCGGCGAGCGCCGTCGCGTGGCCCTGTGCAAGCTGCTGCTCGAGGCTCCCGACCTGCTGCTGCTCGACGAGCCCACGAACCACCTGGACGCCGAATCGATCCTGTGGCTCGAGCACTTCCTGCACAACTACCAGGGCGCGGTGCTTGCCGTCACGCACGATCGCTACTTCCTGGATAACGTTGCCGAGTGGATCTGCGAGGTCGACCGCGGTCACCTTTATCCCTACAAGGGCAACTACTCCACGTATCTGGAGACCAAGGCCGCCCGTATCGAGGCACAGGGCAACCGCGACGCCAAGCTCGCCAAGCGCATGGAGGCCGAGCTCGAGTGGGTACGCAGCTCGCCCAAGGCTCGCCAGGCCAAGAACAAGGCCCGTCTGGCTCGTTACGAGGAGATGGAGGCCGAGGCCCGCGCAAGCCAGAAGCTCGACTGGACCGACATCCGCATCCCCGTGGGCCCGCGTCTGGGCAACAAGGTGCTCGAGGCTCATCACCTGCACAAGGAGTTCGATAGCCGTGTGCTCATCGACGACCTATCGTTCACCCTGCCGCGCAACGGTATCGTGGGTGTCATCGGCCCCAACGGTGTGGGCAAGACCACGCTGTTCAAGACCATCGTGGGCCTGGAGCCGCTGACTTCGGGCGAGCTCGAGGTGGGCGAGACCGTCAAGATCTCCTATGTCGATCAGAACCGTTCCGGCATCGACCCCGATAAGAACCTGTGGGAGGTCGTCTCGGATGGCCTGGACCACATGATGGTCGGTGAGACCGAGGTTCCGAGCCGTGCTTATGTGGCGAGCTTTGGCTTTAAAGGCCAGGACCAGCAGAAGCGCGCCGGCATACTCTCCGGTGGCGAGCGCAACCGTCTGAACTTGGCGCTTACGCTCAAGCAGGGCGGCAACCTGCTGCTCCTCGACGAGCCCACGAATGACCTCGACGTCGAGACGTTGTCCTCGCTCGAAGCAGCGCTGCTCGAGTTCCCGGGCTGCTCGGTGGTCATTAGCCACGACCGTATGTTCCTGGACCGCGTCGCCACGCACATTCTGGCGTGGGAGGGCACCGACGAGAATCCGGGCAACTGGTATTGGTTTGAGGGCAACTTCGAGGCCTATCAGGCCAACCGCATCGAGCGCCTGGGCGAGGACGCAGCCCAGCCGCATCGTATTCACCGCAAGCTGACGCGCGACTAATTTGTTACGCGGTTTTACCAAACCGCGTAACTACTCGACGCTGCGCGGGCCGCAAGCACCCCATCTTGCCGTTCAAACCGTCGCTCGCGTACCGAAGTACGCGTCGCTCCTCTTTCACGGCAACCTGGGGCACTTGCGGCCCGCTCGCTGTTGGTCACGAAACATCGATGAATGCTAATAAAAGCGGCTCAAATCCTGATTTGGATTTGAGCCGCTTGTCGTTACTGCTCGGGCTCTTCGACTTTATCGATGGCCCAGGTGGATCCGAGGCCACCGGTGGTATTGCGGCGGATGCGCACGGCAACCTCGCGGCGCTCGCCGGCCTGCGTGTAGCGCAGGGGGAAGCTTGCGCGGTTTCGCGCGGCCTCGATGGTACCGCGCTCGCGGGCGATCCAGTAGTACTCGCCGACAATGCCGAGGGTATCGGCGCCGTAGGGGAGATAGGTCGACAGCTGGTGCAGAAGCGGGCCGGGGCAGAAGACCTCGGTTGCGAAATCGACGGGGAAGTCCTCGGGGATGGCGGGCGCTACGGGTGCGGGGGCCGGTACCATCGCCGGTGCGAAGGCCTGCTCATTGACGGGCGTCATCTCGACGACGGGCACGGGTTCGGTGCCGAGTACTGATTCGGTGCCCACTTTCGGCATCGCCGCGGAACCTGCAGGCTCGACGATAGCGGGTGCGTCTGCGGTCGCGGTGTCGAGCTCAACCTGCGTCGCGCTCTCATTCTCGACGCTCGACTTTGCCTCGATGGGCGTGGATGCCATGGTGGTGATGCCGGCGTTTGCGTTCTCGGGGTCATAGACGACCGTGAGCGAGATGGCGGGCTGCGGCATCTCGGGCTCCGGCGCCGACTCGGTAGCGTCTTGATCAGCGGACTCGTCGGGCTGATTGTCCTCGGTCTCGTTGCCAAAGACATCGCTGTTTTGGAACGCAGGCGTCTCGGGTTGGTCAGCGGCTTCTTCGGTTGTCGACTTGGGCGCTTCGTTGAGCTCCACAGTGGCTTCCTGCTCGGATATGACTTCGGAATCGGTCGTGGCGGCGATTTCGGTTTCGGCTTCTGCCGTTACCTCAATAGCGACTTCGATCTCTGTCTCGGGCTCGGGTTCCGGCGCGGCTTCAACCATGGCTTCGGGCTCGGGACGCTTAACGTGCTTGGGGCGCACGGCCTTGAGGTCCTTCTCACCGCGCTTTTTCTTTTTGTAGGACTGCTTGGCGCCCTTGGCGGTCTTGGGCTTGTCCTCGCCCTTGGCAAGCGCAGCATCCCAGGCCTCGTTGGCGATGACGGTGGCATACAGGCGGCCGCCTTTAAAGACGGTCAGCTTAATGCAGTCGTTAAGTTCCTCGAGCAGCTCGCGCGTGGACTCAAAGCCCAGGTCATAAGCAGTCATGTCGCCTGCGGCGAGCGCCTCCTCGACCTGCGTCATAAACGTTTGCTTGCCGCATCCAATCGCATCGCGTAGCAGGCGATACAGATAGATGTGGTTGCCCAGCGAAAGCGTGGGCCTAACTATTGTCTTGCTCATGGCAAATCTCCTCTTTACCCATGTAAAGCATCTTACCCTCGCATAGCGTTCGCCATGGCGGCGCCCAAGGCAAACGGGCGCGAACCGCTGTCGATTCGCGCCCGTTATACAGGTCGGTTATCTATGAGAGGCAAATGTGCTTAGTTGCCCGATGCCGTGCCTTGGCTCGAGTTGTCAGATGCCGTGCCGGACGCGGTTCCGCTCGAGCTGTTCGAGCTGTTGGTGTTGCTGCTGTCTGTTGTGCCCGTTCCCGACGTGGTGTCGCTCGTCTGGCCGCCCGTGCTCGGCTGCGAACCGTCAGTCGTTTGGCTTGAGTCGGTCGTGCCGGACGGCGTGCTGCTGTTGGCCGTAGAGGAATCGGTGCCCTGCGATTGGTTTTGGGCGTTCGAGGACGAATTGGCAGAGGTAGAACTGTCTTGCGTGTCGTCCGTCTGTGCCTGCTGATCCTGCGGCTGAGTGTTGCCATTTGCATCGCTCTCGGTCGTGCGCGACGACAGGATTGGCTCGGGACGCTCGCCCAGACCCTCACCGGCAGTGGTGATAAGGATGGCGCCGGCGCAGGCGATGACCGCGACGATGGCGATGGCGATCGAGAAGACGATGACCTTCTTTTGTGTCTGGCTGCGCTCTGCCGCCGCCTTGGCGCGCAGGCTGTTGGGGGCGACGCGCGCCGTGGTCGCGCGTCCCGCAACCTGGCGCATCTCCTGCGTGGTCGCGGCGCCACCTAGGTGCTCCTCGACATTGGGCTCAACGGGCTCATAGGCGCCGGCGGGGTAGTCGACGTCGGCGTGCGTGCCCTTGATTGCTTCGGCGCTGGCGGAGATAAAGTGGCGATAGACCTGCGAGGACACAACAGTGATGACTGAGCTCACAGCGGCACCAATCACCGAGCCGGCAATGCCGATCTTTGAAGCAAGCGCCACGCTCGTGGCGGCAGCTGCGGCGCCGGCGATGATCTGGGGAATGGAAATGTCGTCGAACAGGCCCTTTTTGGGCGCGATGGCCATGGTCTGTCCAATGGAATGGTTCTCGTGTACGCCGTTGTTGAGCGATGCCGGCGTCATGACGCGCGTGCGCGGCGCGTCGGTGTACTTGGTTGTCATACGGGGTCCTCCCGGTGTAAATCTGCTTCGTTTCGTGTAGCCATCAGGGTACCCACCAGATGTGAATCGTACGTGACATTTAACAGATACCATCAACTCATCAATTGCTCACCAAGTTGGTGGGATGCGGTTCCACCCGGCGGTTGAACTACAATAGGGCTTGCTAATTGTGTTGAATAGCGTTTACGCACGGGAGCATTCTTATGAATCTTCACCTTTCTCAGTCTGATGGCTTTTTGCGTGTGGCGGCGGCCTCGCCGCGGATTCGCGTGGCCGATGTCGAGGGCAATGCCGAGGTTGCGCTGGCGGCTGTTCGCGATGCTGCCGGGCGTGGCGTTCGCGCGTTGGTGTTGCCCGAGCTTAATCTGACTGGCTATACCTCGGCCGATCTGTTCCATAATCGCACACTGCTGCATGCCTGCGAGGCTGCTCTGGTGCATATCCTCGATGAAACCCGTGAGCTGCCGATCGTCTTTACCATCGGTCTTCCCGTTGCGGTTGCCGAGAATATCTACAACTGTGCCGCCGTGTGCTGCGCGGGCGAGCTTTTGGGCCTCACGGCCAAGAAGTATCTGCCCAACTATGGCGAGTTCTATGAGCGTCGCTGGTTTGCTCCGTCGCCTGCGGATCCCGTGTGGGTTGAATTTGCCGGTCAGGGTCCGGTTCCGCTGGGTTCGGGGCTTGTCTACCGCTGCTGTGATGAGGGTGCCGAGGGTATGGTGCTGGGCGTTGAGGTCTGCGAGGACCTGTGGGTGCCGGCGCCCCCTTCGACCGAGATGGCGCTTGCCGGTGCGACGGTGATTCTCAACCCGTCGGCCTCGGACGAGATTATCGGTAAGGCAGATTACCGCCGCAGCCTAATCTCCAATCAGAGCGCGCGCCTGTACTGTGCCTATGCCTATGCAGACGCGAGCGAGGGCGAGTCCACGACCGACATGGTCTTTGCGGGCGAGAACCTTATCTACGAAAACGGATCCAAGCTCGCCGCCACTAAACTGCTTACCTGCGATATGGCGGTGGCCGATGTCGATCTTGACCGGTTGGTTGCCGAGCGCCGTCGCTCGACGACATGGACGCGCTCGGACGATGCGCCGGAGGCCGTGACCGTCGAGTTCTCGTTTGAGGGCGTGCTGGCCGAAGAACCTGTCCTGCGCGATGCCTGCGATATCGACCGCGTTTTCCCGCGCGCGCCCTTTGTGCCGGCCGACCATGGCGACTTGGCCGAGCGCTGCGAGACGATCCTCGATCTGCAGACTGCGGGCCTCAAGACCCGCCTTGCCCACACGGGTACCAAGGCGGCCGTCATCGGCCTTTCGGGCGGCCTCGATTCCACGCTGGCGCTCCTCGTGACCGTGCGTGCGTTCGACGCCTTGGGCCTGCCGCGCACCGGTATCACGGCCGTGTCCATGCCCGGCTTTGGCACGACGCACCGCACCAAGTCCAATGCCGAGTCGCTCGCTCGCGACCTAGGCGTGAGCTTTCGCGAGGTCTCGATCCATGCTGCCGTGGAGCAGCACTTTAAGGATATCGAGCATGATCCGACCGTGCAGGACGTGACCTACGAGAACAGCCAGGCGCGCGAGCGTACGCAGATTCTGATGGATTTGGCCAACCAGGCTGGCGGTTTTGTCATTGGCACGGGCGACCTGTCGGAGCTGGCGCTCGGCTGGGCTACCTATAACGGCGACCACATGAGCATGTACGCCGTCAACGCGAGCGTGCCCAAGACGCTTGTGCGCCATCTGGTGCGCTATGCCGCCGATGTCTTTGGCGGGCGCATTGCCGAGGTCTTGCTCGATATCCTCGATACGCCGGTGTCCCCCGAGCTTCTGCCGCCCACGGGCGACGGCGAGATTGCACAGAAGACCGAGGATTTGGTGGGCCCGTACGAGCTGCACGACTACTTCCTCTACTATCTGCTGCGTTTTGGCTTTGAGCCGGGCAAGATCTACCGCATGGCGCTCAAGAGCTTCGAGGGCGTCTACGACGCTGAGACCGTCCACACGTGGCTACGTACGTTCTACCGTCGCTTCTTTGCCCAGCAGTTTAAGCGCAGCTGCCTGCCCGATGGTCCCAAGGTGGGCTCGGTGACGCTCAGCCCGCGCGGCGATTGGCGTATGCCGAGTGACGCTAGCTCGCGTCTGTGGCTTGCGCAGATCGACGCGCTCAATCCAGTTGACTAAGGTTGGCTAAATTGAACCAATACGGGGGTTGCAAGCGTTACACTTTTGCAATCTGATGGCCCGTATCGCGCGGCGCTCTTGTCGGAGCGCCGCGTTTTTTATATCGAAAGGTGGCACCATGCAGGCATCGCAGCGTCTCGACCGCTTTGGCGCGGAGGTCTTCGCCTCGCTCAACAACAAGCTTCTCGCGCTGAAGGCTCAGGGCAAGACCATTTACAACATGAGCGTGGGCACGCCCGACTTTAAGCCGTATGACCATGTGGTCGAGGCGCTCACGCAGGCAGCCCAAGATCCCGAGATGTGGAAGTATGCCCTGCGCGACCTGCCCGAACTCAAGCAGGCCGTGTGCGATTACTATGAGCGTCGCTTTGGCGTTTCGGGCATTACGCCGTCTATGGTGCAGTCGTGCAACGGCACGCAGGAGGGTGTGGGCCATTTGGGCCTGGCCCTGCTCGATCCGGGTGACACCATTCTGGTTCCCGATCCGTGCTACCCGGTCTTTGAGGCGGGTGCCAAGATTGCCGATGCCAAGCTCGAATACTATCCGCTGGTTGCCGAGCATAATTACCTGCCCTATGTGGCGGGTATCGATCCCGAGGTGGCCGATCGTGCCAAGTATATGATCGTGTCGCTGCCCGCGAACCCGGTCGGCTCGGTGGGCACGCCCGAGGTCTACGAGGAGATTATCGCCTTTGCCCGCGAGCATGATCTGTTGATCGTTCATGACAACGCGTACTCCGACATCGTGTTTGACGGCGAGCCCGGCGGCAGCTTCTTGCAGTATCCCGGTGCGCTTGAGGTGGGCGTGGAGTTCTTCTCGCTCTCTAAGTCGTTTAACGTCACCGGTGCCCGCATCGGCTTTTTGGTCGGTCGCGAGGATGTGGTCTCGGCCTTTGCCAAGCTGCGCGGCCAGATCGACTTCGGTATGTTCTTCCCGATCCAGAAGGCTGCCATCGCCTGCCTGAACGGTCCGCGCGATGAGGTCGAGGCGCAGCGTCTGAAGTACCAGGAGCGCCGCGATGCCCTGTGCGACGGTCTTGAGGGCCTGGGCTGGGAGCGTCCCAATGCGCATGGCTCTATGTTTGTGTGGGCCAAGCTTCCCGGTGGTCGCACCGATTCTATGGCGTTTTGCGAGGAGCTTATGGAGAAGGCCGGCGTTGTGGTGACGCCGGGCGCGAGCTTTGGCCCTTCGGGTGAGGGGCACGTGCGTATGGCACTGGTCCTGCCGCCCGATCAGATCGCTTTGGCTGTCGAGGCCATTCGCGAGGCGGGCTTGTATTAGAAACCTATTTCGACTCGTCAATAGCTCGAAACCGATTTCGTGCAGTTATTTTACGAATACTGCAAACAATTTCGGTAAA
>DBGBLM010000193.1:0-6806 GCA_048448865.1 Collinsella sp. | reverse complement strand
CCACCGAAGTTGCGGTGGAATAGGGACTGTTTTGGAGGACTGGAGCCCCAAACAGTCCCTATTCCACTGCAACTTCGATGGGGCGGCGGGGGATCCGATGCGTACTCGTGGTGAGGTCGTGAGCTTGTAAAAGGTGTGCGTGCGCTTGCCGTTCGTATCTGCTATCATTCCTAGTCTGTGCGCTCATGCGGGCGTGGCGGAATTGGTAGACGCGCCAGATTTAGGTTCTGGTGGGATTCCCGTGAAGGTTCGAGTCCTTTCGCCCGCACCAACGCATCTGCGTCGGCTTCGGCCGTCGCGACTCTTTGTTGCATAAAGGTACCAGCACCTCAGATAAGCTGGGCAGTATGAGGAGGAACGTGTTGAACATCACCGCTTCTGACGTCAAGGACGCCAAGCTCACCGCTACGGTCACCATCCCGGCCGTCGACGTCGACGCCGCGATCAAGAAGGCCTACAAGGACACCGCCAAGAAGTACCGCTTCCCGGGCTTCCGTGCCGGTAAGGCTCCCCGTCCGGTCATCGACTCCGCACTTGGCGCCGAGGCTACCCTCGCTCAGGCCACCAACGACTTGATCGCCGCCAACGAGCCCGCCGTCCTCAACGAGCTGGACATCGTCCCCACCAAGAACGGTGACTACAAGGAGCTCGACCTCGCCAAGGATCACGAGGACTACACCTACACCGTCGAGTTCTCCCTGCGTCCCGCCGCTGAGCTCTCCTCCTTCGACGCCGTCGAGATCGAGATGCCGCCTGCGGAGGTCACCGAGTCCGAGATTAACAACCAGGTCGAGATGCTCCTCAACTACCGTGCCACCTTCGAGGACGTCGAGGGTCGCGCCGTCGAGGCCGAGGACTACGTCACCGTCGACCTCAAGGCCGTCGAGAACGCCGACAACTTTGCCGCCGAGGGCCGTATGCTCATCGCCGGTAGCGACAGCAACCCCAAGGAGTTCAACGAGGCCCTGATCGGCGCTAACGTTGACGACGTCAAGACCGTCACCTGGACCGACGAGGTCGAGGAGGGCGTGGAGGCCGAGACCCACACCGTCGAGGTCACCGTCAAGGGCATCAAGGTCCGCAACACCCCCGAGCTCACCGACGAGCTCGTCAAGTCCGACTTTGGCTTCGACAGCATCGAGGCCATGCGCGACGCCATCAAGATCGAGATCGAGCAGGACAAGGCTTCCCGCCTCCCGGCCGAGAAGGAGAACCGTTGCGTCTCCGCTCTCGCCGAGCGCCTGCAGCTCGACGAGATGGATGCCGACTACGAGCAGTCCGTCTTTGAGGAGCTTGGCCAGAATTTCCTATCCAACCTCGCTGCCCGCGGCATGACCCTGGACACCTGGCTGCCCGCTTCCGGTCTGACCATGGAGCAGTTCATCGGCGACCTGCACAAGCAGGCCAACGACGTTGCCCGTGAGTCCCTGGCTCTGGACGCCCTTGCCCGTGAGCTCAAGATTGAGGTTACCGAGGACGACATCAACGCCGAGTTCGAGAAGGCCGGCGTCAAGGACGTCGAGGCTTCCAAGGCCGAGTTCATCGCCGATGGCCGCATGCCTGCCGTCCGCGAGTCCATCCGTCGCTCCAAGGCCGTCGACCACCTGGTCGAGAACGCCAAGGTGACCGAGGTCGACGAGACCGCCAAGGACGCCGAGTAATTCTCGCCACCTTGCCCGCGAGCGCATGGGTGCGCCCGTGATGGGGTAAAGTTATACACCGGTTATCCGGTTGCTTCGTACGGTGCCAGCCAATGCATAGCATGCGGGCACCGTACGTTTATCTAGAACCAATTTGGTCCGCAAGAGAGAAATGGAGATGCGTATGATCGCTAAGTTCGATTCCGCCCTCGTGCCATACGTTATCGAGCAGACGCCGCGCGGCGAGCGCAGCTACGATATCTATTCGCGCCTGCTCAACGATCGCATCATCTTCTTGGGCGAGGAGATCAACTCCGTCAGCGCCAACCTGGTCGTTGCCCAGCTGTTGCATCTTGAGAGCCAGGATGCCGAGAAGGATATCTCGCTCTACATCAATTCGCCCGGCGGCGAGGTCTACTCCGGCCTGGCGATTCTGGACACCATGAACTTTATCAAGCCGCAGGTCTCCACCATCTGCGTCGGTATGGCCGCGTCCATGGCCGCCGTGCTGCTTTCGGCCGGCGCCAAGGGCAAGCGCTTCTGCCTGCCGCACTCCAAGGTCATGATTCACCAGCCCAGCGGCGGTGCCCAGGGTCAACAGACCGAGATCGAGATCGTGGCCGAGGAGATCAAGAAGACCCGTCGCGAGCTCAACCAGATTCTGTCCGACGCCTCGGGCCAGCCCATCGAGAAGGTCCAGGCCGATACCGAGCGCGACAACTACCTGACCGCTTCCGAGGCCCTCGACTACGGTCTGATCGACCGTATCGTCACCTCGCGCGACCTTGCCGCGAAGGACGCCTAGGATGGCAGGAAACATGCAGGACAACTTTGACGAGAACGGCAACCCCATCCGCTGCTCCTTCTGCGGAAAAGAGCAGGGCCAGGTTCGTCGCCTCGTAAAGGGCCCGACCAACATCTTTATCTGTGACGAGTGCGTCGCCGCCTGCTCCGAGATTCTGGAAGAGTCGCTGGCTTCGGACTTTATGGACGCTGCCCGCAACGGCAAGCTGCCAGGCTTCCTCAACGACCACGGTCAGGCTGCATCCCAGCCCGCCGTGGACCCCGAGACCGAGGGCTTTGAGCTCGAGGACGACCGCCAGGTCATCACGCACGTGCCGACGCCGCACGAGATCTATGACGAGCTTTCGGCCTATGTTATGGGCCAGGAGGACGCCAAGCGCGCCATGTCGGTTGCCGTGTACAACCACTATCGCCGCGTGATCGAGGGCGGCGCCGCCGTGTCTGCCTTTGACGACGGCTTGGACTCGCAGTTCGACGACGATATGGACGAGGTGGAGCTCGCCAAGTCCAACATCTTGCTGCTCGGTCCCACCGGTACCGGTAAGACTCTGCTCGCCCAGACGCTTGCGCGCATCCTCGAGGTGCCGTTTGCCATCGCCGACGCCACCGCACTCACCGAGGCCGGTTACGTGGGCGAGGACGTGGAGAACATCCTGCTCAAGCTCATCAATGCTGCCGATGGCGATATCGAGCGCGCGCAGGTTGGCATTATCTACGTGGACGAGATCGATAAGATCGCCCGCAAGGCCGAGAACCTCTCCATCACCCGTGACGTTTCGGGCGAGGGTGTTCAGCAGGCACTGCTGAAGATTCTTGAGGGCACGGTGGCAAGCGTTCCGCCCACTGGCGGCCGCAAGCATCCCCAGCAGGAACTGTTGCAGATCGACACGACCAACATCCTGTTTATCTGCGGCGGTGCCTTTGTGGGCCTGGACAAGATCATCGCCGACCGCGTGGGCAACAAGGGCGTGGGCTTTAACTCCGAGATCGCCGGCCCCACCTCGGTCGACGAGAACGACCTGCTGCGTCAGGTGCTCCCGCAGGACCTCAACGCCTTTGGCATGATTCCCGAGTTCGTGGGCCGTACGCCCGTCGTCACCCAGACGCAGGCACTCGACGAGGACGACCTGGTGTCTATCCTGACCGAGCCCAAGAACGCCGTGGTGCGTCAGTACCGCAAGATGTTCCAGCTCGAGGACGTCGAGCTTGAGTTTGAGGACGCGGCCCTGCACGAGATCGCCCGCATGGCGCTTGCCCGCAAGACCGGCGCCCGCGGCCTGCGTTCCATCTGCGAGGACGTGCTGCAGCAGACGATGTTCGACCTCCCCAGCGAGGAGGGCGTTTCCAAGGTCGTCGTGACCGAAGCCTCCGTAAAGGGCGAAGAGCAGCCCCAGCGCATCTACGGCTAAATAGCTTGAATTCAGGCCCCGCGGCAACCACCGCGGGGCCTGCCTTTTAGGGACAGGTTTATCTTGGTCGGTTTTTATATGGGCAAATGTCGTTTCCCCTGATAAAACCTACCAAAATAAACCTGTCCCTTTTCGGCAGGTATGCCTGTGCTATTCTGTGAGATTGTCAAGTTAGTACCTTCAGACTGAAGTAATCAATACCTAAGGCGTGTCCGCCTGCTTGGTTTTCGTAGATTCCGCACGAGCCGAAGAGCACTTAATGTGCTCTTCGTGCGAGTCAGGACCTGACCGAGTGAAAACCAAGCAGGCGGACACGCCGACGGGCAAGGGAGAGATATATGGAAGAAATGCCCAAGAACTACGATCCGTCGACCAACGAACCGGCGATCTTGCAGAAGTGGCTCGACGGCGGCTACTACAAGCGCCGTGAGGGCGTGGGCGACTGCACCGTCACCATTCCGCCTCCCAACGTTACCGGCAAGCTTCACATGGGTCACGCTACCGACGACTCCATCCAGGACGCCATCATTCGTATGGCCCGCATGCGCGGCAAGTCCACGCGCTGGGTGCTCGGCACCGACCACGCCGGTATCGCCACGCAGACCAAGGTCGACAAGAAGCTTAAGAGCGAGGGCATCAGTCGCCTGGAAATCGGTCGCGATAAGTTTGTCGACGCCTGCTGGGATTGGACCCACGAGTACGGCGGCATCATCGTCGAGCAGATCAAGCGTATGGGCTGCTCTGTCGACTTTGATAACGAGCGCTTCACCATGGACGAGGACTACGCCCAGGCCGTGCGCAAGGTGTTCTGCGACTGGTACCACGACGGCCTGATCTACCGCGGCAAGCGCATCGTCAACTGGTGCCCCAACTGCACCACCGCCATCTCGGACGACGAGGCCGAGTACAAGGACGAGAAGGGTCACCTGTGGCACCTGCGTTACCCGCTGACCGAGCCGGTCAACGGCCAGGACTACATCGTCGTCGCCACCACGCGCCCCGAGACCATGCTCGGCGACACGGGCGTCGCCGTCTCCCCGAAGGACCCCGAGAAGGCCGCCTTTGTGGGTAAGACCGTCAAGCTCCCCATCGTCGACCGCGAGATCCCCATCTTTGAGGATTGGCATGTCGACGCCAACTTTGGCTCCGGCTTTGTCAAGGTCACCCCGGCCCACGACCCCAACGACTACGCCATGGGTCAGGCCCACGACCTGCCGCAGATCAACATCTTCGACGAGCACGCGGTGGTCGTCGAGGGCTACGGCGAGTTCACCGGCATGAACCGCGACGAGTGCCGCGAAGCCGTCATCAAGTGGTTCGACGAGCACGGCCTGCTCGACCACGTCGAGGAGCACGACCACTCCGTCATGCACTGCTACCGTTGCGATGCCGCGCTGGAGCCGTGGCTGTCCGAGCAGTGGTTCGTCGCCGTCGACAAGCTCAAGGGCCCGGCGCTCGACGCCGTCAACTCTGGTAAGGTCACCTTCCACCCCGCGCGCTGGACGCAGACCTACACCACCTGGATGGAGAACCTTAAGGACTGGTGCATCAGCCGCCAGCTGTGGTGGGGCCACCGCATCCCCGTGTTCTACTGCGAGGACTGCGGTTGGGAGGACGCCCTGACCGAGGACACCGACGTGTGCCCCAAGTGCGGCGGTCATCACGTGCACCAGGACGAGAACGTGCTGGACACGTGGTTTAGCTCGCAGCTGTGGACCTTCGCCACGCAGGGCTGGCCGCAAAAGCCGGAGCTGCTCGAGGGCCATCACCCCACGACGGCGCTCGTCACCGCGCGCGACATCATCGCGCTGTGGGTCGCCCGCATGGTCATGAGCTCGCTGTACTTCCTGGACGAGGTGCCGTTTAAGGACGTCGTCATCTACCCGACGATTCTGGCCAAGGACGGCAGCCGCATGTCCAAGTCCAAGGGCAACGGCGTTGACCCCATGGACCTCATCGGTATGTACGGCGCCGACGCCATGCGTTACAACCTGCTGACGCTGTGCACCAACAACCAGGACGTCAAGTTTGACGCGAACATCGACAAGAAGACCAAGAAGCTCATCGACAGCCCGCGTACCGACCAGGCCAAGTCGTTTGTGACCAAGATCTGGAACGCCAGCCGCTTCCTGCTCATGAACATGGAGGGCTACACGCCCGGCGAGCCCGTCGTGGAGACGCCGGCCGACGCTTGGATGTTCAGCCGCCTGGCCAAGGCCGTCAAGATGGTCACCGAGGGCATCGAGAACTACACCTTTGGCGACATGGCTCGCGGCGTGCAGCAGTTCTTCTGGAATGAGGTCTGCGACTGGTACGTCGAGGTCACCAAGGCCCGCCTGAAGGGCGAGGGCCGTCTGCAGGCCCAACGCAACCTGATCTTTGTGCTCGACACCTCCATTCGCCTGATGCACCCGCTTATGCCGTTTGTCACCGAGGAGATCTGGGACAACATGCCGGCGAGCGTGCTCGATCTGGATGCCGAGGGCAACGTGGATCGCGCCGAGGCGCTCATGATCGCCAAGTGGCCCGAGCCCGCCGACTACGCTAAGTATGTTGACGAGGACGCCGAGCGCGCGTTTGAGCTGTGCCGCACCGTAGTGTCTGCCGCTCGCGCCACCCGTTCGCGCTATCGCTTGAGCCCCAAGGCCGAGCTCGACGTGGTCGTGCGCGCCGGTGCCGAGGATATCGAGAAGCTCGAGAGCCTGCGCTCGACCATTGAGCCGCTGGCCAACACCGCTTCGCTGGTCATGGGTACCGATGTTGAGAAGCCGGCTGCGAGCATCGCCGTCGTCGACAGCGGCATCGAGGTCTTTGTGGTGCTCGAGGGCAAGGTTGATCTTTCGGCCGAGAAGGCACGTCTGGAGAAGGAGATCGCCGCGGCTCAGAAGGAGCTCGCCGGCTGCGAGAAGACACTGGCCAACGAGGGCTTTGTGGCCAAGGCCGCGCCCGCGGT
>DBGBLM010000192.1:0-4827 GCA_048448865.1 Collinsella sp. | reverse complement strand
AAAAACCACGCCGGCTACCCCTCCAACAGCGTCACCCTCGTGACCAACCAGATCATCAAGCTGCTGTGCTTCGACGCGATGGAGCCGGCCAACGGCAACAGCGACCGCCGAAACTACGGCAATAACCGCTACATCTACTCCAACCTGCGCCAGTGGCTCAACAGCGACAAGGGCGCGGGCCAGTGGTACACCGCGCAGCACTCGGCGGATCAGGCTCCCGACTCGTCCCACGTCTGGAGCGGCTACAACCCCTACAACACCATCGCCGGCTTCCTCAACGGCTTCACGGCCAACGAGCGGGCCGCCCTGCTCGCCACCACCATCACCGTCGGCAAGAGCTCCACGGACGGCGGCGGGACGGAGACCTGTGTGGACAAGGTTTTCCCCCTGTCCTGCACCGAGGGCCACCTCTCGGGCGACCATGTATGCGGCAGCAAGCTGGCGATATTCAGCGACCACTCCAGCCGCATCGCTACCGTCTTGGCCTCGGCCGCTGCCAACTCCAACTACGATGTCGACGCCAATCAGGCGTGGTACTACTGGCTGCGGGACGCCTATGCCGGGTCGGCCTACGGCGCCCGCCTCGTCGGGGGCGATGGCACGCTGAGCTGGAGCGGCGCCTACTACGGCCTCCGCGGCCTGCGCCCCGCTTGTAATCTGTCCTCTGATCTCCTGGTCTCCGACACCACCGACTCGGACGGCTGCTACACAATCGTCTACAACCAGCCGCCCACGGCCCCCGGCACCATCACTGTCCCGAGCGAGGTCATCGGCGGCGAAAACCTGAGCATCTCGTGGGGACAGTCGACCGATCCCGACGGCAACCTCGCCGGCTACAAGCTGGAGCGCAAGGTGGACGACGGCACATGGGCGCAGATTTACAGCGGCAGCTCCCGGAGCTACACGGATTCCATCACCTACGGATGGACGAGCGTGCAGTACCGCGTCAAGGCATACGACACCGCCGGGGCCGAGAGCGCCTACACCACCAGCGCCGTGCGCACCGTCACCAACAACCGGCCGCCCGTCATCAGCGGCAGCGACACCGACCTCGGCAGCTTCACCACCACGCCGCCCTCCTATGAGTACACCGTCACCGACGCCGACGGCCATCAGGTCACGGTCGTGGAGAAGCTGGACACCACCACGCTGCGCACCTACACCGCTACCTTCGGCGACACCAACGAGCTCGAGATCACGGCCGACCAGTGGCTCAAGCTGCTGAACGGCGACCACACCCTGACCATCACCGCCACCGACGCCAAGAACGAGAGCACCGTGCGCACCCTGTCCTTCGACAAGGCCATGCACTCGGTCGAGTTCGAGCAGACCGTGGCGATGGCGGCCGACGATATGCCGACCAAGGCCCTCGTCAATATTCAGGGCAGCTTCCCGACCGGCAGCACCCTTCAGGTCTGGATCTGCAACAACGGCAACGACGCCGAGCCCACATGGGAGGACATCACCACCAAGGCCCTGACCAGCCAGAAGCACTTTTTCACCAACCAGACCAAGACCGCCGCAAGCTGGGGCGTGAAGATCAAGGTCAAGCTCCTGCGCGGCTCGGCCGAGGGCGACTGCTACATCCAGTCGGTCGGCGGCAACTTCGCATAAACCAACACCCCAAGACCAGAAAGGAGGAGCAGCATGGTCTACTTCATGGAACACAGCATCAAAGCCATCCACGAGAAGGAGCAGGCCGCCGCCGGCGGCGGGGGCGGCACCTCTCCCGAGGACAAGGAGCGGATCACCAAGCTCGAGGACGAGCTCGAGGATCTGTCTGGCGCCATTGAAAGGGGGCTGACCACATGAGCACCAAGTACAGCGGCCTCGAGGCCGCTCTGCGCAGCGCCCGCATGACCTTCACCAAGGAGGCAGCCACGGGCGACCTGACAGGCACCGAGATCGTCGCCTGCGAGGATCTTCTGCCGGCGTGGACAAAGGCCGGCCCCAAGGGCGACGGCAGCCACGAGCTGAACGAAGCCTGCACCCACGAGGGCCAGAGCTGGCGCTGCTGCCAAGCCCACAACACCAACAACAACCCGGACATCGAGCCGGGCAATAGCCCCGCACAGTGGGCCCCGTATCATACCACCGACCCGACCAAGGCCAAGGCGTTCATCCAGCCAACGGGCGCCCACGACGCCTACATGAAGGGCGAGTGCTGCCTGTGGACGGATGGCAAGGTCTACCGCTCCATCATGGAAACGGCCAACGCATACAGCCCGGCGGCCTACCCGCAAGGCTGGGAGGAAGTGACCGCCGCAGGTGATCCCGGCACGACCCCGGAACCGGGCACAGAGCCGGAACCGGGGCAAGATCCTGAAACCGGCGGCGAGGAGACGGGAGAAACCGTCCCGGCCTTCGTCCAGCCTACCGGCGCGCATGACGCCTACCAAACCGGCGACCGCGTGACCTACAACGGCCAGATCTACGAGAGCACCATCGACAACAACGTCTGGTCGCCGGACACCTACCCGCAGGGCTGGGAGGTCGTCGAGGTCGAGGACGGAGGTGCAGCATGATCGAGTTAGACATCGCGCAGCTCGTGGCCCTCATGGGGATCCCGTCGGCCATCACGGGCCTGTGCTTCTGGATGATCCAGAGGCAGCTCTCCAAGAGGGACGCAGAGCTCGACCGGCGCGACGCCGCCCGGGAGAGAAACGAGGTGCTGCTCGTGCGCAGCGTGGGGGCCGCCATCGCACTCGGCGAGGCCACGGCCACCGCACTGAAGAACGGCCACGCCAACGGAGAGACCGAGGCGGCCCTCCAGTACGCGCAGAAGATCAAACACGAGCAGAAGGACTTCCTCACCGAGCAGGGCATCCACGCGATCTACTGAGGGAGGTGACACCCATGGGAAGATACCGGCGCAAGCGGGAGGCCAAGGTCCGACGCAGGCCGTGGGAGTTCTCGAAGAAGCTGGCGGCGTGGGCCGTCCTCGTAGCAACTGCCGCGGCCGTGGCGTCCTATGTGCTGGCCTTCCGCGATCAGCAGACCGCCAGCGATGTCACGACCACCATCTTCACGGCCTGCATCGGCTACCTCGTGAGCTATGCGGCCAAGTCGGCCACCGAGAAGATCAGCCGCAACCGGCACGGCCTCGACGCTGATGGCAACCCCATCAGCGGGGCCGGCGTCGGAGAGTACACCACCACAACCACATCAGACAAGGAGGCAAAAGGATGAACATGATCGACATCACCCCCGTCATTAACGCCGTCATCGCGCTGCTCGCCGCAGGCGTCAGCGTGTTCCTGATCCCGTGGATCAAGAGCAAGACCACCGACGCGCAGCGCAAGGAGCTGCTCGAGTGGGTGAAGATCGGCGTCGCCGCTGCCGAGCAGCTTTACAAGGGGCAGGGCCGCGGCGAGGAAAAGAAGAAGTACGTCCTCGAGTTCCTCGCGTCCATGGGCTTCACCGTGGACGAGGAGGCCATCAACGCGGCCATCGAGGCGGCAGTCAACCAGCTTAACGGCGGCAACCTGCCGTTAGAATAATCAACGCAGAGGGCGGGCCGGCTGGCCCGCCCTTTATTCTGCAAGAAGGAGGAACACATCATGACCAACACCAAGGACATCGACGGCATCGCCCTGAAGCCGGGCGAGGAGCTGACCGAGGAGACCCTCGACGAGCTCAGCAACGGGAAGGGGGACGACGACCATGAGTAACAGCGCCCTGATCTCCTACACCAAGCTCAGCCCCAACCACTCGGGCAAGCGCACCAAGAAGATCGACACCATCACGATCCACTGTATGGCCGGCCAGCTCTCCGTCGAGAGCTGCGGCGCCCTGTTCGCTCAGAGCAGCCGGCAGGCGTCCAGCAACTACGGCATCGGCAAGGACGGCCGCATCGCCCTCTATGTGGACGAGGGCAACCGCTCGTGGTGCACGTCGTCCAACGCCAACGACCAGCGCGCCGTCACCATCGAGGTCGCCAGCGACGCCACTCACCCCTATGCGGTGAACAGCAAGGCATACGACGCGCTGCTGGATCTCGTGACCGACATCTGCAAGCGCAACGGGATCACCAAGCTCGTCTGGTCGACCAACAAAAACGAGCGCATGAACCACCTGAACGGCTGCAACATGACCGTGCACCGGGACTATGCGAACAAAGCCTGCCCGGGCGACTGGCTCTACAACCGCCACGGGGAGATCGCAGCCGAGGTCAACCGCCGGCTCGGATCCGGCAGCAGCACCCCCTCCACCGGGGAGACCACCGGCGGCACGGCCGACATCAAGATCGGCGACGTGGTGGAGTTCACCGGCACCAAGCACTACGTCAGCTCCACGGCCAAGACCGCGTCGAGCTGCAAGCCCGGCAAGGCCAAGGTCACGGCCCTCGCCAAGGGCAAGGCGCACCCCTACCACCTGATCGCCGTCTCCGGCGGCGGCTCCACCGTCTATGGCTGGACGGACGCGGCCAACATCAAGACCAGCGCGGCCGCCACGGCTACCTCGTACCTCGTGAAGGTGACGACCGACGTGCTGAACATCCGCAAGGGCCCCGGCACCAACTACGGCACCAACGGGGACATCCGCGACAAGGGCGTCTACACCATCGTCGCCGAGAGTGACGGGCCCGGAGCCTCCAAGTGGGGCAAGCTGAAATCCGGGGCCGGCTGGATCTCGCTGGACTACACCAAGAAGGTCTAATTGTGCAGTTTGCCACCGGCGCGGCGCGGATCGCCGCCGGCCGGAAGCCATGAAACCGTCAGAACACACAAAAAGAGCCCGCTCGGGAGTGATCCCGGGCGGGCTTTTTCTGTTTATGCGCTCATTCCTCTGTGGCGTCGTCCTCTGCCAGATCCTCGCCGTCCTCGC
>DBGBLM010000191.1:0-3158 GCA_048448865.1 Collinsella sp. | reverse complement strand
ATCGACGGTACGCTCACCAACGACCAAAAGGTCATTAGCCCGCGTACGCGCGAGAAGCTGCTCGCGGCGCAGGAGTCGGGCATTAAGCTCATTTTGGCTTCGGGCCGTCCCGCATGGGGGCTGCACGCATTGGCGCAGGAGCTCGACCTCCAAAACCATGACGGTCTGCTAGTCGCCTTTAATGGCGCGCATGTGGTCGACGCTCAGACCGATGAGGTCCTTTTTGACCAGGCCATGCCGGCTGACGAGCTGCATCGCCTGATTGATCACCTGCGTAATTTTGACGTGATCCCTATGATTTCGCTCGGTCGCGATCTGCACGTCGAGGATTCGTACCATTGCATGATCACGCTGCCTGACGGCTCGCAGAAGAATATCGTCAAGTATGAGCGCGATGCGTGCGATCTTAAGATCCGCGAGGTCGAGAGCTTGCATGAGGTTGTGGACGCTTATCCCGTGGACAAGCTGCTGACGGCGGGCGATCCGGCCTACCTGCAGGCGCATTACGAGGAAATGTATGCGCCCTTTAAGCAGACGCTTTCGGGCATGTTTACGGCCGACTGGTACTTTGAGTACACGGCGCCCGGTATCGACAAGGCCCGCGCGCTCGAGGGTGCCCTGCCCAAGCTCGGCATCGATGCCAGCGAGGTTGTATCGTTTGGCGACGGCCAGAACGACAAGTCTATGATTGAGTGGGCCGGAACCGGTGTTGCCATGGGCAACGCTGTCGATGAGGTTAAGGCTGTGGCCCAGATGGTGACCGCCAATAATAACGAAGACGGCATTGCGGTGGCGCTGGATAAGCTGCTGGGTTAGAATCGCCGATTAATGCATGGCTCGGGCGCCTGCTTGCGGGCGTCCTTTTGTTAGGGAGGGTGCCGTGTCCGCATTTCCGTTCGACGCCGTTATCTTTGACATGGACGGCGTCATTGTCGATACCGAGTATTACTACCTGGGCGAGACTGCCGAGTTTGCCAAGGAGCTTGGGCTTAATCTGACTCAAGAGGAGTTGAATGGGCAGGTCGGTACCTCGCATCAGTTCTTCCTGCATATGCTGGTCGATTGGTTTGAGCGCGCCGGTAAGGGGCACTTCACTGGCGAGGAAGCGTTGGCCCGTTGGGACGAGTGGGCGCATAAGCGTCCGCGCGACTATCAGGCTTTGATTAACCCAGGCGCCGTGGATACGATTCGAGAGCTGCCGCGCCGTGGCGTTCGCGTGGCGCTTGCCAGCTCGTCTCCCATGGTTAGCATCGAGGAAGTGCTCAACGCATGCGGGCTGTCGGATGCCTTTGAGTATGTGGTGAGCGGCGAGCAGTTTAAGGAGAGCAAACCCGAGCCCGACATCTACCTGCATGCGCTGGACCTGCTGGGGCTGCCCGCGAATCGCTGCTGCTGCGTTGAGGATTCCGTTCCGGGCATTACCGCGGGTAAGCGAGCCGGCCTGACGGTCATTGCCAAGCGCGAGGAGCGCTTTGGCTTTAGCCAGGATGCCGCGGACAAGATTATCGACCAGCTGCCGGAGCTGCTCACGCTTTCTTAGGAGCGCGGTAGTTGCGCGTTTTTCGGGTCTGATGAGTAAATAGCCGACATTTTGGTGCGACACCTAGCATACTTTAAGCTAATGCGGGCTTAAGGACTTGTTGAATGCCCTTAAGCCCGTTTTAGACTTAATTGTGCTTGGAGAGGGTATATGCCACCGACTGAAGGGCTAACTGACGGTAAAGCAGCGATACCGCTGTACCAACAGGTCATTGATATCATTAAAAACGAAATCAACTCCGGCGCCTACAAGGCAGGCGCGCGGATACCCAACGAATTCGAATTGGCTGAGAGCTATAAAGTTGGCCGCGTTACCGTGCGACGCGCTATTGAGGAGCTCGTCCAACAGGGCTATCTAACGAAGCGACAGGGGAAAGGCACGTTTGTCAATGCCCCCAAGCTCAAGCGCAAGATTCGCCAGAAGGATGACGTCCAGAGTTTTTCGGACGCATGCCGCGTTAACGGAATGGAACCGGGGGCGCGTGTCATTTCGAGAAAGATACTGCCGGCGGATTCCACCGAAGCACAGTTCTTTGGTGTTCCCGTTGGAACTGACTTGATTTGCGTCGAGCGTGTGCGTACTGCCGATGGCGTCCCCGTCATGCTCGAGAACAACATATATGTTTACGAGGACAACGCCTATCTATCAACGGCACCTCTATCTAACCAATCCATTTTTGAGTTCGTGCGCAACCGGACGGGCCGCACGCCCGCGTTTACCGACCCGTGCACGCTCGAGATCGCGTGCGCGTCGCCCGAGGTCGCTCGACTGTTGGCAGTTCCCGTTGGCGAACCCTTGTTTTATATGGAAGCCTTCTTTTTCGATGAGCAGCGGCGGCCGTTTATCATCGGTCGTCAGCGAATCGTTGGGTCTCGCTACGTTTTTGACATCTAGGACATTGCGAATGGAAACGCCCGGTGGATCATCTCACCGGGCGTTTCCATACCGTTCACGGCGCAAACGCAACCGTTCAACCGCGTTGTGGCAATCAGTATGAAATTATCTTGATGAAGGAAAAAGCTGCTGGTAATCTATGGGACGTCATAGAACGTTTGCATTGTGCAAACGTTGAAGCGAGATGCGATGCAGTCTCGAGTTCTTTGGAGGTATCTATGTCAGATACGAAGGCGAAGAAGACAAACAGACGTTTTAAGTTCAAATTACCGCATGTCTATACGATTATGTTCTTGCTGATCGTTGTCTTTGCGGTCTTGACTTGGATCGTTCCCTCTGGTCAGTATCAGCGCAAGACGATTTCGACAGCGGCGGGCGAGCGTGAGGTCGCCGTTGCTGGAACCTATGAACAGGTCGATAAGAGCTACACCGATTCCGAGACCGGCGAGACCATCAATCTGGGCCAGGATATCTTCGCGGTCCTGCAAGCGCCCACTAAGGGCATCCAGGAGGCTGCCGACGTCGTTGCGTTCGTCTTATTGATTGGCGGATCGTTCGCGATCATCACCAAGACCAACGCTTTGAATGCCGGCATGAGCCGTGTGATTAAAAAGCTCAAGAACAAGGACATCCTCATCATTCCCATCACGATGACATTGCTGTCCATTTGCGGCACTACGTTTGGTATGTCTGAGGAAGCCCTGCCGTTCTATGCCATCTTCAT
>DBGBLM010000190.1:0-4981 GCA_048448865.1 Collinsella sp. | reverse complement strand
GAACGTGCCGATGTTACCCGGATCCTTGTAGACCGAGTAGTCATGCGTCTGCGGCGGCAGCTCGCCGGTGGCAGCCAGGTCCTGAACAACCCGACGCAGGTAGGCATTGACGCGCTGGTTGATCTTGTAGCCCAGGTACAGGTGCACGCGGAACACGTAGTCGGTGCCGAACGTCTCGACCGAATAGGCAAAGGTGTGCGGTTCGTCCATGGTCTCGACATTCACGAACCACCAGGCGCGGGCACGCTTGGGATGCTTGTCCAAGATCGAATAGACGATATCGCGGTCGATGTAGTCGGTATGGGTGTCCTTGGTCAGGTACACGACGTTGTCACTCATGCGCTCGTAACGGTCGTCGTCGCGCAGGCGCTTGAGCTGCGGCAGGTAGCTGCGCAGCGGCAGCAGCGTAAACTGGCGCTGCTCGACCGCCGTGCCGTTGTACCAGCACACCATAATGCCCATGATGAGTGCAGCCATGAGGATGGTGAAATAGCCGCCGTGGAAGAACTTGGTGAGCGAGCTCACGAAGAAGAAGCCTTCGAGCAAAAGGAAGAAGGCCGCGAAGATCCACGGAGCAACCTTGAGCTTGCGCTCCTCGTGCAGGTAGAAGAAGAGCAGCAGCGTGGTGCACATCATAGTCAGCGTAATGGCAAGGCCGTACGCGGCTTCCATATGCGCCGAGTTCTGGAACAGCAGCACCACGATGACGCAGCCGACAAGCATGACGTTGTTGACCATGGGGATGTAGAGCTGGCCCTTGGTCTCGGCAGGGTAGAAGACCTGCATGTGCGGCATGAGGTCCAGACGGCTGGCCTCGGACACCAGCGAGAATGCGCCGGTGATGAGCGCCTGCGAGGCAATGATGGCCGCAACGGTGGAAAGGCCTACGGCAAAGGGACGCAGGCCCGGGGCGAGCATCTGGTAGAACGGGTTGAGGTCGGCAATGCCCATGAGCTCGGGGTTGGCAGCGTTGTTCATAAGCCAAGCGCCCTGGCCCATATAGGAAAGCAGCAGGCAGCACTTAACGAACGGCCAGGTAGCGTAGATGTTGCCGCGGCCGACGTGGCCCATGTCGGAGTAGAGCGCCTCGGCACCGGTGGTGGCGAGGAAGCAACTGCCCAGAATCATGATGCCCGCGTGGTTGTTGGGGCTCAGCAAAAAGGCGATGCCGCGCACCGGGTTGAGGCACAGCAGCACGGCGGGGTGCTGGAAAACAAAGAACAGACCCGTGCCGCCCAGGAACAGGAACCACAGCGTCATGATGGGGCCAAAGGCGTGACCGATCTTGGCCGTACCGATGCGCTGTACCAAGAAGAGCACGATGATGATGGCGAGCGTAATGGCGACGACGCGACCCTGGTCATCGCCCAGCACGGCATGGACCGCCGGGATGGTGCGCAGGCCCTCGATGGCCGTGGTAACGGTAACGGCAGGTGTCAGGATGCCGTCGGCGAGCAGCGCGGCGCCACCCAGCATGGCGGGGATGATGAGCCACTTGCCGCAGCGCTTGACCAGGCTGTACAGGGCAAAGATGCCGCCCTCACCATGGTTATCGGCGCGCAGCGAGATGAGCACATACTTGATGGTGGTCAGCAGCGTGACCGTCCACACGACAAGGGAGAGCGCGCCGAGCACGAACTCCTCCGTCACGCTTCCGATGCCGCCGTTGCCGGCAACGAGCGCCTTGGTTACATACATGGGGCTGGTGCCGATATCGCCGTACACCACGCCCAGCGTGACGAGCATCGCCGAGATGCTCACAGGAATCGCAGCGTGCGAGGCTGCCTCCTTGGCCTTTTGTTCCATAAGCCGGTTTCCTCCCAACTTTAATGTTCGAAGGGATTATAGGTAATCGACCTGCGCTTGCACGGCACCGTTTTCCCAGCTAGATAAACATTTATACGGCCTTTAGGCCACCACGGCGATATGGAATGCGACAAAGGGACTGTCCCTTTGCCTCATCTGTCATTTTCCAAGCCAGTTTTTGAACCACCACTCCATGGAGCGGCTCATCTCGGCCATAAAGGGACTGGTGTGTTTGCGAGTGTAGATATCCACCACGCGCTCGCCCACCTCGCGGGCATGCGGGCGAAACATCGCGTCCATCTCGGCCACCTGCGCGTCCATGGTCGCAGCATCGGCGCGGCAGTAGCGCTCCTCGTGCACCAGGTTCACCACGGGATGCGCAATGGCCGGACGCTCCTTACGGGGCGTGCCGATGATGAGCATCGACAGCGGCATGGTATAGGGCGGCAGATCGAGCAGCTCGGCCACTTCCTCGGCATTCTCGACGATATCACCGATATAGCAGCTCCCCAGGCCCAGAGCATCGGCGGCAACCACGGCGTTTTGCGCGGCGATCACGGCGTCCTGGGCCGCGATGGCAAAGTCGCCCAAACCCGGCGCGCGGCGGGGCGCCTTGCCCGTACGCTCGACAAACTCGGGCTCAAAGCAACCCACATGCTCAAACAGATCGATCCACTTGGCATAGTCGACCACAAATATTAGTGCCCAGGGCGCCTTGGCGATCATGGGCTGGTGGTCGCACAGGTCGGCCAGACGATCCAGCGTAGCCTGCTCGCGAATGCTCACGATGGAATACATCATCATGGCGCCCGCCGACGGCGCGCGACTCGCCGCATGCAAAATTGCCGCCCGTTGCTCGTCGGTCACCGCCACGGGACGGTCGTCGTCATCACGCGCGAAGGCACGCGTGGAGGAACGGTGTTCCAATGTGTCCAGCACCGCATTGCCCGTGGTCTCGACCGGATAGCCACACGTATCCACAGCCTTGGTGCAAACCTGCTCGTTCATCGCCTCATCCTCGCTAATTCTTTAAGAAGCCTTTACGTTTCCATGTAATTCCCGTCCATTATCGCGCAGGTCGCCACTACATTGCGCCACACCGCCACACGTGCGCGTTAATATGGCTGGTTGTTGTGCGCAGACACCAATTGCAGCGCATATCTTGGTAACAATCGGGTAAACCCCCGCTTTCGTACGTTTTAGTTTGTGAGGAGTCTCAGCATGTTCGCTGCCGCCATCTCGCTCGTCGGTCTTGCGGCGACCGTCTACCTTGTCTTGCGCGAGGCCAAGGCCATTCGCGCTCAGTCGGGCACCGTTGCCAAAAGCGCTCTTGGGTGGAGCGTCGCCTTCGGCCTGTTCCAGGTCTTTTTGACTATTTGGGGCGCCGTGGGCCTCGTCGCTCAAAACGAGCCGCTCGCCTTTGTGATGCTCATCCTGACCAACGCCATCCTCACCGGCTGTGCTTGGGCCAGCATCGCACGCGACCGCATCGCCCCGCGCGTCTTTGCGTTCGCCGCGCCCGACGCCCCCGCTCCCACCGGCAAGCTCGCCCGCCTGCGCGGCGCCTTTGTGGGTAAACCGCTCGTCGCCGCCGTCCTGTGCCTGCTGCTCGCCGGCGTCTTTGCGCTGCTGGGCATGGAGGTCTCGTCCAACCACGACTTTACCTGGGTCTACCCCCTGTGCATCCTGCTCGAGTGGGCCATCATCACCACGCTCATGGTCGGCCTGTTCTTCCTGTTCCAGCGCCACGGCGCAGCCCCCGCGGTCCTGGCCTTTGCCCTCTTTATCCTGGGCATTGCCGAGTTCTTCGTTATCACGTTTAAGTCCATGCCCATCCAGCCGGGCGACCTTTCGGCCATCTCCACCGCCGCCGCGGTCGCCGGCACCGGCTACACCTTCTCCATCTCGCTGTTCTGCGTGCTGTCCATGGGCTTTACCGCCATCGCCATGCTGCTGTGCGAGTACGCCGGCCTGGTGGCACCGCACCGTCAGAAGGGCGCCGCCAACGCCAAGCGCATCCTGCTCACCAACCTACTCGTCGCCGTGCTGTGCCTGGGCGGCGTGACCGCGCATGTCACCCTCATCGACTACTACAACACCCTCGGCATCACCGTCTACACCTGGCGCCCGCTCGAGAGCTACTGGCGCGAGGGTTACCTGCCTGCCTTTATTAGTGCGGCGCAGTCCATCAAGCCGCCCAAACCCGCCGACTACTCCGTCGACGATGCCAAGGCCACGCTCAAAAAGTACGCCAAGGCCTACGACAAGTCCGACGCGGCCAAGAGCGATGAGCGCGCCGCCGCAAAGGAGCAGTTCGACAGCGAGAAGCCCACGGTCATCGCCATCATGAACGAGACCTTCTCGGATCTGTCGATCTACCAGAACATGCGCGCCGGCTACGAGGGCCCGCAGTACTTTAAGAGCCTGTCCAACTGTCTCAGCCGCGGCAAGCTCTACGTGAGCGCCTACGGCGGCGGCACCGCCAATACCGAGTTTGAGTTTATGACCGGCAACTCCATGGCCAACCTGGGCTCGGGCGTGTACCCCTACACCATCTACAACATGGAAACGACCGGGAATCTGACAGAGCAGTTCAAATCGCTCGGATATTCCACCACGGCCATGCACCCCAACCACGCGACCAACTGGAACCGCGAGAACGTCTACAAGGACTTTGGCTTTGACCAGTTCCTGTCTATCAACGACTTCCAGGGAGCCGACACCTTGCGCGGCATGGTGACCGACCAGGCTACCTACGACAAGATTCTTGAGCTGCTCGACCAGAACGCCGATCCTCAGTTTATCTTCGACGTGACCATGCAGAACCACTCGGGCTACGACACGGGCCTGCTTCCGGTCGACAAGCAGATGCATCTGAACATCGACACGACCGACCTGGACACCAAGACCGTCGAGGACGGCACGCTCTCCGATGTCGACGAGTATGTCTCGTGCATCGAGCAGTCCGACCAGGCGCTTCGCTACTTCCTCAACGCCCTGAGCAAGCTCGACCGTAAGGTGGTCGTGGTGTTCTGGGGCGACCACCAGCCGTTCTTCCCGTCCAAGTTCAACGATAAGTGGTTTACCGGCGAGGACGACGCCACGCATCAGGAGCGCCTGTGGCAGACCGATTACATCATCTGGGCCAACTACGACGTTGCCGGCTGCGACCAGA
>DBGBLM010000189.1:0-12992 GCA_048448865.1 Collinsella sp. | reverse complement strand
GAGGTAATCACGCTCTGCACCGCGACGACGCCGCCGACCCAAACCCACACCCGCGGATGCGCATCGCAAAAACCGTGCACCAGGCCCATAAGCACCAGCACGATGGCAACGGGATACAACGCGTTGAGCATAGGCACCGAGAACATGAGGATCGCGTCGAGACCCACGTTGGAGAGCACGCACGAAAACGCCGCGAACACAAAGGCGAGAATCGCAAAGGGACGACGCATGGCCTCCTCGGAGGCCTCCGCTCCCCCTTCGACCACATACGTCTCACAGAAGTAACGCGAGCAGCAGCTGATGAGGCCGATGCACACGTTCATGCAGGCGAGGAAGAACATCGCAACTACCACAACCGTGCCGGCAAGGCCAAAGTGCATGGAGGCCGAGCGAGCAAGGATTGCAGCGCCGTTGGTGGCGTCGGGCATCACGGTGCCGAGCTGCATACCGGCAAGGGCCAAGCCGCAATAGATGATGGCCATGAGCACGCCGGCGATCACACCGGAACGCGAAATTTCAAAAGCGACGCGCTTGTCGTCGATCACGCCCAGCTCGTGAATGGTCTCGGCGATGATGATGCCGAAGGCGAGCGACGCAAGCAGGTCCATGGTCTGGTAGCCGGTCAAGAAGCCTTGGACCGCAGCGCCGGCATCATAGGGAGCTTGCGGGGCAGCAGCCGGTCCCAGCGGCGAGATCACGGCAGCACCCACGACCAGCACGATAAGCGCAATGAGCGCAGGGCCCGTAATGCGACCGAGCACGCGCGTGATGACGCCGGGGCGCAAAGTGAGCACAAACGCGACTACGAAGAACCCGATGGCAAACACCAGACGTGCCGTACCGAGCGAAACGCCCTCGGGCAGCAGCGGCACCAGCATTTCGAACGCCGTAGAGCTTGTGCGCGGAATGGCCAGGCACGGGCCGATGGCCAGATACACCGCCGCAACGAAGAATTCGCCAAACTTGGGGTGCACGCGGCCGGCAAGCTCGCGCGCCGTTCCGGCAAGCGCCACGGCAATAAATCCCATGACGGGCAGGCCGATGGCGGCAATCAGAAAGCCGAGCATGGCGACCGGCGTGGCAGAACCTGCCTGCAGCGCCAGCAACGGCGGAATAATGAGGTTGCCGGCGCCAAAGAGCATCGAGAACAGGGCGATGCCGACGGTAACGACATGGTCGGAACGCAAACCACGCGAGGCGGATGAGGCCATGAGAGCACCTTTCGAATCAAAACAAAAACGGGACGGGCAAAAGACCCGTCCCGCAAGTATATACGCTTTAGCAGGCTAAATCGCGCAAAGCGTCAATCGCGGTGTCGACTTCCTCGTCCGTGTTGAAATACCCAAACGAGAAGCGAACGACACCCTGACGCTCGGTCCCCAGCGCACGGTGCATGAGCGGAGCGCAGTGGGCGCCGGGGCGTGTCGCAATCCCCCACCCTTGCATGAGCGCGTCCGAGATCTCGGCAGAGTCGATATCGCCCACGTTGAGCGACACAATCGCCGAGCGCGTCGGCTGGTCAAAGGCGCCGTAGAGCTTAATCCTCGGAATCTTGCGCACACCGGCAAGGAAGCGATCAGCGAGCGCACGCTCGTGGGCAGCAATCGCCTCGACCCCGCCTTGTGCCTCGATAAAGTCGAGACCTGCGGAAAGTCCCGCGATGCCATGACCGTTGAGCGTGCCCGCCTCAAGGCGCGTGGGCCACTCAAGCGGCTGCAGCGTATCGAAGCTGTGCACGCCCGTGCCGCCCATGGCCCAAGGGGCCACGTCAATGCCCTCTGCCACGGCCAGGCCACCGGTCCCCTGCGGACCCATGAGCCCCTTGTGGCCGGTAAAGCACACGACGTCGAGTCCCATGACATCCATGTCAATCTTCGCCGTGCCGGCAGACTGCGAGGCGTCGACGATTACAAGCGCACCGGCCGCATGCGCGATGGCAGCCACGCGCGCAATGTCGACCGAGTTGCCGGTTACATTGGAGGCGTGCGTCACCACCACGGCGCGCGTGCCCGGCGTGACCAGCTGCTCGAGCTCGTCGTAGTCGAGCACGCCGCTCGCGTCGCAGCGCGCATGCTCAACGGTCACACCCTGCTCCGCCGCCAGGCGATTGAGCGGACGCAGCACCGAGTTGTGCTCGAGCACCGTTGTGACCACACGGTCGCCGGGGCGCACCACCCCGTTGATGGCGGTGTTGAGCGCCGCCGTAGAGTTGGGCGTAAAACACACATGGTCCGCCCTCGGGCAACCCAAAAGGCGCGCGAGCTTGGCACGACAAGCGTGAATCGTACGAGCGGCATCGAGGGCACCCGACGTGGCGCCGCGCCCGGCATTGCCGAGCGAGCACATCGCCTGCGTCACGGCATCGATGACCGTCTGCGGCTTGTGCATGGTCGTCGCCGCGTTATCCAGA
This sequence comes from Collinsella sp., assembly GCA_048448865.1. Taxonomy (GTDB): domain Bacteria; phylum Actinomycetota; class Coriobacteriia; order Coriobacteriales; family Coriobacteriaceae; genus Collinsella. Next base: position 10,582 of record DBGBLM010000189.1, on the reverse strand, counting down.
TAGATCATCGCACGACCTCCCACATATCAATCACCGTAAAGCCCTCAGTGGGAATGCCCGCCGCGGCGAGTTCGCCGCGCAGCAGCTCCTCATCGGCAGGCAACGCCTTCCACGCCAGACCGCAGCCGGCAGCGACCTCCCCGGGCACGGGAATCGTTCGCCCGGGAAGGCCGCGCTCGACGCACAGGGACTCGCAACCCATGGCGGCCGCCGTAGTGGGAAACGTGATGACAAGCGCCGGGCGCTTCTCCCTCATGGCAACTCCAACCAATACGCTACGGGCGCACGACGCGCACGGCCTGCTCCATCTTCTCCACGATCACGTACATGTTGGTGACCTCGCCCACCGCAAGTTGGTCTTTAATGCCATAGTGATCGAGGCAGGTACCGCAGGTGAGAATCTCGACACCCTGCTCAGCCAGCCCCTTCAGGTCGTCGAGCACCGGTGAGCCCTCGACGGTGAGCTTGGCACCGCCGTTGTAGAACAGCATGGTCGCGGGCAGCTCCTCCTGCTGCGTCACGGCAAAGATAAAGGCCTTCATGAGCTTGTGGCCCAGCTCATCGTCGCCACGGCCCATGCAGTCGGTGTAGACGGAAATGACGAGTTTGCCCTTGCCGGCACCAGCGTCGCAGAAAGCGGCGCCGTCCTGCTCGGGGTCCGCAACGGCCACGGAACCGGCGGTCGCGACGGTCACGTGCCACTCGGCGTCCGAGATCTTCTCGACCGAGGCCGTGCAACCCTTCTCCTGAGCCATCTTGGAGATGTTCTTGACGGCGGTCTCGTTATCGACCGAGGTCACCACAGCGCCCTCGCCATCGAGCTGCTTGAGGGCCTTGAGCGTCTTAACGACGGGCAGCGGGCAGGCATCGCCCATGGCATTGACTTCAATTTTGGTAGACATAACTTCTTCCTTTCGAATAAATCGTTCTAAATCGGCGCATAATTCAATAAACGTGTCGTTAACGGACAACGTGGACGGCAGGACCGCCCGACACCGCCTCGCACACGCGCCCGACGACGGCGGCGATACGTCCTTCGGCATGCAAACGGCACGCAAGCTCATCCACATCGGCAGCAGGCGCCGCGATGAGCAGGCCTCCCGAGGTCTGCGGATCGTACAGCGCATCCAACATGCCCGGCTCCAGGTCATCGTCGGCCGTCACGCGCGGGCCAAAGAAATCCTGGTTGCGGTAGGCACCGGCAGGAATAATGCCCAGACGCGCCATATCGAGCACCTGGTCAAAGAGCGGCACCGCCCCCGACGCAAGTTCAATCTGCGCGCCCGAGCCCTCGGCCATCTCGCACGCATGCCCGATCAGGCCAAAGCCCGTAATGTCGGTGCAGCCGTGAAGCTCGAGTCCCTCGGCCAGACGAATCGGGGCCTCGTTGAGGGTGCGCATCGAGTCAAACATGGCTGCGGCCTCATCCTGCTCGATGAGCTCACCCTTAATGGCCGTGGTGATGATGCCCGAGCCGATCGCCTTGGTCAGCAGCAGAACATCGCCCACGCGTGCGCCGCTATTGGCGAGCATGTGGTCGAGCGCGACAAAACCGCTCACGGACAGGCCGTACTTGGGCTCGTCGTCGTTGATGGTGTGACCGCCCGCGATGGTGCAGCCGGCCTCAACGCACTTGTCGGCGCCGCCCGCCAGAATCTGACCGGCAACCTCAACGCCCAGGCAGCTCGGGACGCACAGCAAGTTCATGGCATGGCTCGGCCGCCCGCCCATGGCGTAGATGTCCGACAGTGAGTTTGCCGCGGCAATCTGGCCAAACAGAAACGGGTCGTCGACCATCGGCGGGAAGAAGTCGATGGACTGCACGAGCCCCAGGTTCTCCCCTACGCGGAAGACGCTCGCATCGTCGGAGGTATCGAACCCCACGAGCAAGTTGTCGTTATGCACATTGGGCAAGTCGCCCAAGACCTGGGCGAGGGCTCCGGGAGCCAGCTTAGCGGCTCAACCGCTCGCGGCAGTCATAGACGTGAGCTTAATCTGATCGTCAGCCATACGAACGCCCTTCCAACAAATCAACGACTTTTAGTATACGCCCCAGGCACGCTTCCCAAGAGACCGCCGACGGCTCGAACGTCGAAGGCGGCGCCGCAAGCGCCTGCGCGATAGCATCTGCCAGTGCGCGCTCAAACAACGGAAGTTCGGCCGCCACGGGCGTGTCGACATCCGTCATACGCGGCGACGCCACCCACGTCACGGGAGCACCGGGAAGCATCGCCTCCATCCAGGGACGAACGCCGGGCAAATCGGTCGCCACAACTTTGCAGCCGCACGCGAGGGCCTCGATCGTCACGAGCGGCAGACCTTCGTAAAACGAAGGCAGCACAAAGACGTCGGAACTGCGGTAGGCATGCACGAGTCCATCGCTATCCAGGCGCCCCGCCAGCTTCACCGGCACATCCGAGGCCGCGGCCAAGCGCTCGATACGCGCGTACTCGGCATCGTCCCCGCGACCGCCCACAAGTACCAAGCCAGATGGGCGGACGTCATCGTCAATCGGCAATGACACGGCTCGAACCAACGACTCGACGCCCTTTTTAAAACAAATCTTGCCCACGTACACAAGCGATCCCGGCTGCCTCGCCACGCTTGCGTCGCGGCAGAAGACGCGATGGTCGTAGCCCGTCCCAATCACGTGGATGCGATCGGCATCGACGCCGCACACCAGGCCAATCTGCTCAGCCTGCTCAGCATGGAGCGCAAAGACGGCATCGAGCCGACGAACCGCACTTACGATGCGATCGCGCTCGAGCGCATGCGAACGCAGCTGGCGCAGGTCGGTCGAATGACACACGGCAACAACCGGCACGCCCCGGACGCACTCGCGCGCCAATGCGGTCACCAGATACAGGTGATGGCAGAGCACCAGATCGGGCCGAAACTCAGCCACAGCCCGATCGATTGCAGCAGCAAATGCCCGCTCAAATGCCTTGAGCATCGAAGGCGTCAGGTCACGATAGCGTGTGGAGGGATAGGGCATGACATCGGACATACCGCAGATGGGAAACGGCAGCTCGGGCGACTCGAACGGCACGGTAAACACGGCAGCACGCCGGTCCAGCTCGCCTTGGGTATCACCCGGCGCCGCACCGCAAAGCACGGCGGCGCGATGCCCCGTCTCGATCTGCTCGCGCACAAGCGCGGCAAGGTAGGTGCCGCTGCCGGTGCTATCTGGTTTTTGGGCCGAGATGTTGAGGATGCGCATGTCGCGGTACACCCCTAGGCCAAGGCGGACGCGCGGACAGCCGCGCCGATCGCTCCGGCAAAGCGAGCCTGGGGCGAGGTGGTCACCGGCGACCCCAGTAGCTCGCCCAACCGCTCCACTACGAAGGCGTTCTCGCACAGGCCGCCGGTCAGGTAGTACGGGGCGCCCGCGGCCTGCCCGGCCATGGTCGCCACGCGCGACACGACGCTCTCGATCACGCCGCGCGCAATGTTCTCACGCGGCTCACCGCGACCGATTAGGCTGATGACCTCGCTTTCGGCAAACACGGTGCACATGCTGCTGATCTTGGTGGGCTCGCCGGAACGCGCCAGGTCGGCCATCTGCTGCTGGGAAATGCCTAGGCGGTCGGCCATGATCTCCAAAAAGCGCCCCGTGCCGGCGGCGCACTTGTCGTTCATGGCGAACTTGGCCACGCGACCACTTTTAAGCTGAATGACCTTGGTGTCCTGGCCGCCCACGTCAATCACCGTGCCGTGATCGCCAAACAGGCGCACGGCACCGGTACCGTGGCAGGTGATCTCGGTCACGACCTTGTGCGCATAAGGCACGGCGACACGGCCGTAGCCGGTCGCGATCACGCGCACGTCGTCGGAAGCCACGTCATAGTCGGCTGAAGCGAGCTCGCCGCGCAAGCGCTCGGCCGCATCGACCGACGAATACCCCGTCGGCATGACGCAGGTCCACGCAATGGCGCCGTCCGTCTCCACCACTGTAGCCTTCGCGGCCGTCGAGCCTATGTCGATACCAATGCCAACCACGACATCCTCCTTCTATGCGGCAAAGCAACTATCCCTTTGCCGCATTTGTCCTACAGGGTTTCGATAAAGGCGGCGATGCGGGTCTCAATCTGACCCATGTCACCGTTGCTGTAGTCGGTCTCGATCTTCATGTACGGAATACCCGCACCCTCGACGGCCTCCTGCATACGGGCACCCTCCACGTTAAAGGTGTGGCAGGCCTGAAGCACGCTCTCCACTACGCCATCGACGTGATACTTCTCGCACATGGCCAGCGTGTTTTCCATACGACCGTCGTTGGGCGTCATGACCGAGCAGTTGATATCCAGGTAGCGGTCGGCGATGGCGCGAAGGATGTCGGGAGCCTCCGGGTCGATCATCATGGCCGCCGTGCGCTCGCCCGAGCAGTCGTCCATGCACACGACCACACCGCCGTTGGACTCGATGGTGCGGCCGATCTTGTTGATCACGCCGCCCACCGGGCAGCCGGTGATCAGAATGCGCTTGGCATCCGCCGCGACCGGGCGCTCGCCCGCATCGTAGGCCTCGCGCAGCTTGGCGACCTTTTGCTCCAGCTGCTGCGTATAGGCCTCGATATCAAAGCTGAACGTACCGGCAAACATGGTGCTCATCAGGTCGACGCCGCTCATGGCCGCCGGCTGATTGGCCTGCAGCGCAAACATGTCGAGCTGGGCCGCACGCAAGCGGTTGCGGCGGCGCACAGCGGCGCGCAGGTCATCGTCGGTAATCGTGATGCCGTAGAAGTTCTCGAGCTCCTCCTTGAGTAGGCGGCACTCCTCGTACCAGCCCTCGCGCTCGTAGGCGCGGTCGCGACCCTGAGGAAGATGCAGAATGTGCGTGCGCTTGAGCTCGTTGAGCAGCTCGTACATCTTCTTCTTGCCGTCGCAGGTGGTTTCGCCGATGATCATGTCGCTAAAGTACGTAAACGGGCACTTTTGCGAATAGGCAAAACCGTACGTCGACTTGATGAGCGGACACAGATTTGCCGGCAGCACCTTCTCGGCCTCGGGAATCACCTCGTCGGATGTGCCGCACAGAGCCACGCTCGAGGCCCCCGCGGCATCGATAACCTCGAGCGGCGTATAGCTGCACAAAAAGCCGACCAGGCGATTACCCGCCTGCTTATAATCCTTGACGCGAATAAACGCCGCCTTGCGTTGCTCGTTGAATTCCTCAAACGTGCGCGGCAACGGCTGTTCCTCGATATCGGCCATAGTAGTTCCCCTCTCTTGCACCGATATACCGACAATTAAACAACAAACCCACGCCATACCCAAAAGGAAGCATCCTCTAGGGAATGGCGTCGATAAGCTCCTGCGTATACGGATCGCTCGGGCGTGCGATCACGTCCTCGGCCGCGCCTTCCTCGACAAGACGACCGTGGTAGAGCACGCCAATCCGGTCGGACATATGCCGAACCACACGCATATCATGCGTGATAAACAGCAGCGCCACGCCCGTCGTGCGCTGCAGGTCGCGAAGCAAGTTGAGCACTTGGGCCTGAACGGACACGTCAAGCGCCGAGACCGGCTCGTCGCATACCACAAGGCGCGGCTCGCAAATAAGCGCCCGTGCCAGATTGAGTCGCTGACGCTGTCCCCCCGAAAGGTCATGCGGATAGCGGTCATAATGATCCGCCAGAAGACCGACCGAGGCCAGGGCCGAGAGCGCGCGCCCATGGCGCTCATCCGCATCGCGCACGCCGGCGATAATCAGCGGCTCCTCCAAAATGCGGCCGACACGGTTGCGCGGGTCAAAAGCCGTAGAGCTATCCTGGAATACCAGCTGGATCTCGCGGCGAAACGGCTTGCGTTCGCGCTCTGACATCGTGGCGAGGTCGTGCCCGCGATAGACAATCGAGCCGGAATCCGCACGCTCGAGACCACAGATCAGGCGTCCAGTCGTCGACTTGCCCGATCCGGATTCGCCAACCAGGCCATAGACCTCGCCCGGCGCGATCTCAAACGACAGATCGTCCACGGCGGTCAAGGCCTGACGCTTAAAACATGAGCCCGGCATGGGAGACGTTTTAGTCAGATGGGAGACCCTAAGCAGGGCTTCGCTATCAACAGCCATGGCACTCCCCTTTCTCGACAAGCCAGCATTTAGACCGGTCGCATGCATTTACGGCAAACAGCGGAGGCTCCTGCGTGCGGCAATGCTCGTCCGCCCGGGCGCAACGAGGTGCAAAGCGGCATCCGCAGGGTATTGCCGTAAGCGGCGGCACTGTGCCCGGAATATCCGCCAGCGTGTCAACTCGCTCGCCTTCGAGCGGCGGAATGCTTGCGATGAGCCCCTGGGCATATGGGTGGCTCGGACGCTCCATAAGGCCGCAGGCGTCGATCTCTTCTACGATTTGGCCCAGATACATGACGTGCACGCGCGAGCAGATGCTCGTGACGACACCCAAATCATGGCTGATAAAAAGCACCGCCATGCCCTCGGAACTGTTGAGGTCGCGCAGGAGATCCAAAATCTGTTTTTGAGTCGTCGTGTCGAGTGCCGTGGTGGGCTCGTCGGCGATAAGCAGTCGCGGATGACCGGCAAGCGCCATGGCGATCATCACGCGCTGGCGCATACCGCCGCTAAAATCGCCCGGATACATGTCGAAGCGAGCCGCGGCATCTCGAATACCCACACGCTCCAACAGCGATAGAGCCTCGTTGCGGGCTTCGCGTCGGCTCACCTTACGGTGGGCCCGCACCGCCTCGATAACCTGCGCACCCACCGTCATGACGGGGTTAAGCGAGGACAACGGGTCCTGGAAGATCATGGCGATATCGCAGCCGCGCACCTCGCGCATGCGCTTGAGCGGGAGCGCGAGCAGGTCCTCCCCGTCAAAGAGAATCTGACCGGTATAGGCCATCTTCTGTTCATGCTCCAATAGGCGCATGACACTCTGGGCAAACACCGACTTGCCGCAGCCGGACTCGCCGACAACACCAACGATCTCACCGGCATCGATATGTAGGTTGAGTTTGTTGACGGCTTCCAGCGCGTTGCCATCGCGGCCCACAAACGAGATGCACAGGTCGCGCACGTCCAAAAGATGTTCGCTCATGGGCTAGTCCTCCTTGGTCTTGGGGTCGAGGGCGTCGCGCAGGCCGTCGCCGGCGAGGTTCAGCGAAAGCACGCTCGCGATGATGGCGAGAGCCGGGAAGAAGATCATCCACCAGGCTTTGCGCATCACGTTCTTGCCCGCCTGCAGGATGTTTCCCCAGCTGGCGTCGGGTGCCTTGATACCCAGACCCAGAAACGAGAGGGCGGCCTCCGAGAGCACGGCCTCGGCAAAGACAAAGGTCGCCTGCACCAGGAAGGGCGCCATAACGTTGGGCACGATATGCAGCCACACGATGCGCGCGGTCGAGGCGCCCTGTACGCGCAGGGCTTCCACAAAGGGCTCCTCCTTGACCACCATGGCACGCGAGCGCACGATGCGCGCCATGCTGGGCGTATAGACGATGGAGAGTGCGATGATGACGTTCCACACGCTCGCCCCCATCATCGCCATGAGCGCGATAGCCAAAAGCACGCCCGGAATGGACATAAGACCGTCGCAGATGCGCATGAGAATATGGTCGAGCCTCTCGTTGTAGCACGCATAGGCGCCAATCACCAGGCCGAGCGCACTCGTCGCGAGCGTGACGGCAATGCCAACGCCAAGCGACACGCGCGCGCCCGCGATAACGCGGGCAAGCAGGTCGCGGCCAAAGTCATCGCAGCCAAAGGGATGCGCGGGCGAAGGTGCCGAAAGTCGCAACGTCATCTCCTGCGCATTGGGATCAACCGTCCACACCAGCGGACCGATGAGCGCGATCAGCGCAATCGCCAGGAAAATGCAGCCGCCGACCACAAACCCCTTGTTGGCAAGAGCCTTCTTAAAGTTTGCCATCATGCATCGCCCCATTTGCGAGCGCGCGGGTCAAAAGCGCCGTAGGCAAGGTCGACGGCCAGATTAATCACCGAATTCAACAAGGCGATGACCAGCAGCACGCCCTGAATCACCGGATAGTCGCGACGCTCGATAGAGCTCGTGACCAGCTGGCCCAAACCGGGGATGTTAAAAATGGCCTCAGTCACCACGGCACCCGTAATCAGGGCGCCAAAAGAATAGCCGACCGAGGTGAGAATCGGCAGCGCTGCGTTGCGCAGGGCATGGGCCAGCACGACGCGAACCTCGGAGACGCCCTTGGCACGCGCCGTCTTGACGCAGTCGAGCTGCATGGCCTCGATCACGCTCGAACGGGTCATGCGCATGAGCAGGGCCGCCTGCACACATCCAAGCGATATGGCCGGCAACGCAAGATAGCGTAAATGGCTGAACCAACCCTTCGATAGCGGCGCATAGCCGGCCACCGGGAACACACGCAACGTGACGGCAAACAGCCACATAAGCATGAGCGCCATCAAAAAGCCGGGTATCGCCACGCCCAAAAGAGCAACGACACGCAAGACCGCGTCGGTGCGCGACCCATGTTTGAGGGCGGCGACGACGCCGCAGGGCAGTGCAATCAACAGCGCGATGAGCTGTGCCAGAAGCGCGAGCGATAGCGTGGGGCCAAAGTGCTCGGCGATCGCCTGCGTGACGGGCTGGCGCATAAAATACGAATCGCCCAGGTCGCCGGTAAGCACGCCGCCCATCCACTCAACGTAGCGCTGCGGCAGCGGCTCGTTGAGTCCCAGGCTATCGTTGACGCGCTCGATCTGGTCGGCCGAAGCCTCCATGCCGAGCATCGAAGAAGCCGGGTCACCCGGTGTGAGATAGATAATCAAAAACACGACGACCGAGATGATGAGCATCACCGGAACCATCGCACCTATACGTTTGAGCGTGTACTTCAACATGCGAGGCGTCTATTTCCCCTCTGAACGTGGACAGGACGTGGCGGCCACAGGGGACCAGATCCCTCAAGCCGCCACGCCATCTATTGCATTACTCCGGACGCTTGGCATTCCAAACGATGGCGCCGTCGAGCACCTCGACGTCCTCGACGTCTGCCTGGGTGCCCGTGATGGAAGCGTAGTGGCAAAGCGGCTCGATGACGGCGATCTCATAGAGGCGCTCCTGAGCCTCGGCCCACTTCTTGGCCGCGGCGTCGGTGTCCTTGGCGGTGCGGGTCTCGGCCACGAGCTTGAGCGCCTTCTCGTCGGACAGGCCATAGAAGGCCTTGGAGACCGAGAGGGACTGGGCCGGGATGGGCTTGTAGTTGGTGGAGGCCACAAAGAGGTCCCACTGCTCGGGCTTGCCGGAGCGGATGTCCATAAAGGTCGCGAACTCGTAGCTGTCGACCTCGGCGGTGAAGCCGGCCTTCTCGAGCTGCTCCTGCAGCGCGACGGTGGCGTTGTACATATCCTTGTAGTCGGGGGTGGTCAGCAGCTTGACCGTCTCACCGGCATAGGAGGTCTTGGCCAGGGCCTTCTTGGCGGCCTTGGCGTCGGCCTGGTTAAAGTACTTCTTGCCCGCATCGGTCGCCCACTGAGTGTTCTCGGGGTTGCCAAGGTTGGGATCGATGTTGAAGAGCTCCTTCTCGCCATAGGCGGCAAGGGCGGCCGCCTCGCAGTCGATAGCCATGAGGGCGCACTTGCGAATCTCCTCGTCGGCGAAGATGCCCTCGTTCATGTTGAGGAAGGCGGTCAGAACGCCGGCGTTATGGGTGTAGAGCTTGACGTCGTCGTTGCCGTCGAAGTCGTGGTAGTTCTCGGTGGGGATCTCGCCAGCGATATCGTACTCGCCGGTCTCAAACCCGCTCACGCGCGTGGAGGCCTCGGTCACGAACTGATAGTAGATGTCCTTGGTGGGCGCGGAGACCTTGCCGGTGTAGCCCGAAGCCTTGCCGTCGGCGGCGACATAGTCCTCGTAGCGGGTGAGATGGACGTACTGGTCCTGCTTCCACTCCACAAACTTGTAGGCACCGGTACCCACGTACTCGGTCACGCCGGTATCGCCCGCGGCCTCGATGACCTCGGAGGGGAAGATACCCGGATACTGGAAGTGGTTGCCCAGGATGATCAGAAAGTCGATGGCGGGCTCGGTCAGCGTGCAGGTGACCTCGTGGTCGCCCGAGGCGGCGAAGGTGGCGCCGGGCAGCAGGCTCGCGGCGCGGTCGTTGACGGTGAGCCAGCGGTTCATCGAAGCCACGACGTCCTCGGAGCCAAACTCCTTGCCGTTGTGGAAGGTGACGCCCTCGCGCAGCTTGATGGTGTAGGTCAGGCCGTCGTCGGAGTCCTCATAGCCCTTGGCCAGCACGGGCTGGGGCTCGTAGTCGCTATCGAGGCCAAAGAGCGGCTCGACGACGTTGCAGATGATGTCCATGGTCACAAGCGACGACGTGGTGTGCGGATCGAGACCGTCCGGGCTCGCCGGGAGCGCGATCTGCAGCTCGTCGCGATACTCCACATCCTGGCCGGAGGCAGCGGCGCTACCGCTCTCGGCGCCCGAACCGCCGCAGCCGGTGAGGCCGAGTCCGGCCAACACGGATAGCGTGCCAAGGCCGGCTACAAAGCTGCGACGGGAAATGCCCGCCTGGGTAAGGTTGTTGTTCATAAAAAACCTCTCATAGCTGAACAAACGGACAAATATATG
>DBGBLM010000188.1:0-6304 GCA_048448865.1 Collinsella sp. | reverse complement strand
ATGGCTGTGGTGACCGTGACCGCGGGGGTGAGGATGCCGTCGGCGAGCAGCGCCGCGCCGCCGATCATGGCGGGGAGAATCAGCCATGGCGCCACCTTGCGCACGAGACTGAACAGGGCGAAGATGCCGCCTTCGTTGTGGTTGTCGGCCTTCATGGCGATTACCACGTACTTGATCGTGGTCACGAGCGTCATGGTCCAGATGACGAGCGAAAGCGCGCCCAGGATCATGTCCTCGCTGACGGTACCGATGCCGCCGTTGTTGGCGACGATTGATTTCATGGTGTACATGGGGCTCGTGCCGATGTCGCCATAGACGACGCCGAGCGTTACGAGCAGCATGCCAGCGGAGAGGGGGATGGCTCCGTGCCCGCCTTGCCCGCGCTGGTCTTGGAGGTTTGCCTCCAGTTTATTGTGTGCCACGAGGACTCCCTTAGACATCCGGTTATCTGTCTAGGACAAAAAACTTTATGCCGTCTTTATACATACAAGAGCAGTTTGGCACATCGGGTTATTTTAGACAATAATCCTCAGCTGGGGATTATTTATCTACGCAGGTAGCATTTCAAAGCAGGGGCTTTTAAGCACGTACTGTCTGGGCGATGCCAGCCTTGGCGTTTGCGCGTTTGCCGGCGAGTTCGCAAAAAATCGCGCCGCCGATGATAAGCGCGGCACCCATCAGGCGGACCGGTGTTATGGCTTCGCCCAAAAGGACGGCCGAGAACACGACGGCCGAAAGCGGCTCGAGGTAGCCGACGACCGCGACGGTCTGGACGGGCAGCTTGGCGACGGCGCTAAAGTAGAGCAGGCAACCGATGCCGGTGTTGATGACGCCGAGCATGACGACGGCGCGCCAATCAATACTGGCGGCGACGCCGGCGGACAGGAATGAGGGGGCGCCCTGCGTGATGAGCGTGAGGACCAGCGCGGTCACAAAGGCGGCACTCACCTGGAGCGTGGAGTTCTCGAGGCCTTCGATGTGTGGCGCGCCCTTGCTAGCGATGACCATCAGCGCATAGCAAAATGCCGAGGCGATGCCGCAGGCGATACCTGCAATGGGCATATTGCCGCCTAGACCTTGCGCTGCAATGAGAAAAGCACCGCAAGCAACGGCGATAAAGCCGGCGATTTTGCCGCCGGTCAGCTTTTCGCCAAAGATGAGCGGGGAGAGTGCCATGACAATGATGGGGCCGCAGTAGTACAGCAGCGAGGATACGCCGACGCCGATCGTCTGGTAGGCGCGGAACAGAAAAATCCAGCTGGCGCCCAGCGCAGCTCCCGAGAGGAGGAGGGCTGCGGCTTCGCGGGGGCGAGATGGCGCCTGCAACTTATGGCGTTGGGTGATGGCGAGAATGGCGACAAGCGAGAGTGCGCCCAAAAACGTGCGTAGTAGCACGATATCCGAGCTCGGCAGCGCGATGGCAGCGGCGATGATGCCGTTGAAGCCAAACAATAGCAATGCTGCTAAGTACGTAAACAGTCCGTTGTTCATGCGCTTCCGTCCCCTCTATATCCGAACAAGTTCACTATGGGTGAACTGGCTTTAGAAGAAAAGCGAATATAATGCATAGTTAACATGACAAAAACTCATGCATAGGTGGAGGCGCCTCGTGGAAACGAATATTCAAAAGATGCAGGTGCTGCTGGAGACGGTGCGCGCCGGAAGCTTTACGCGTGCTGCCGAGCGGCTGAGCTATTCACAGTCGGGCGTGAGCCGTATGGTGGCCGATCTTGAGGCCGATTGGGGCTTTAAGGTGCTCGACCGCAGTCGCGAGGGCGTAGTGCTTTCTGCCGACGGGCGGCAGGTCATGCCGGCTGTCGAGGCGCTCTGTGAGGAATTCACTCGCTTGCAGCGACGGGTGGATGAGATGCGCGGGCTCATGCGCGGCAAAATCTGCATCGGTACGTTTTCGAGTGTGGCGACCCACGTGCTGCCGCCAGTGATTGCGCGCTTTCGCGCCGATCACCCGGACGTCGATTACGAGTTGCTGATGGGCGATTACTCAGAGATTGAACAATGGGTGTCAGAGGGCCGCTGCGATCTGGGCTTTATCCCGCATGAGCCCCGAGAAAACGGCATGGCATCGCGGCCTTTGGTGCGCGACGAGTTGATGGCGGTAGTGCCGACAGGCTCTTTGCTTGCCACGGCGGAGGCCGTCTCTCTTTCCGATTTGGCTAACGAGCAGTTTATTCTGCTAGAACGCGGCACCGATGACGAGATTACGCCGCTGTTTCGCCGCGCGGGCCTGGCGGTGCGCTCTAAGCTGTCGACTTGGGATGACTATGCGATTATGGCTATGGTCGAGGACGGCTTGGGCGTGAGCATTCTTCCCGCGCTCATCTTGCGCCGCTGTCAGTTCGATGTTGCCGTGCGACCACTCGAGGGACATCCCCATCGGCAGATCAATGCGATATATCGCACGGCTGACGTTTCGCTTGCCGCCGCTCGATTCCTTGAATACCTCTAAACGTGTGCACGTCATTGTCCGCTTTGGGCAAAACTCGGAGTTCCGTACGTTTTCTTATGAAATTGAACTTTCGAATGAGGTACGGCGCTATACTGCTTGCTAAATTGAACCTTGGTTCAATTCGTGTTCTATAAATTGAACTTTGCCAGCAAGGAGGTTCCTGTGGCCCAAGAGACGTTTTGCGATCGCCTGCGACAGACTATGTCCAATCGCGACGTTCGCCAATCGGACGTAATCCGCGCATCGGAGATGCTCGGCAAAAAACTCGGCAAGAGTCAGATGAGCCAATATGTGAGCGGCAAGACGATCCCGCGGCGCGATGTGGCTGAGCTGCTCGCCCGTATTTTGGAGGTCGATGTTACCTGGCTGCTTGCCGGCGACGCCGATCAAGGCGAGGCATCATCACCCCGCAACGATTCCAAGCCCGAACCCCATCCCTCAGCTCAAATTGCAAGGAGCACCACCATGCGTACTTTTTCTAAATCCACCAAACTCGACAACGTCCTGTATGACGTGCGCGGTCCCGTCGTCGACGAGGCCGCCCGTATGGAGGACGAGGGCGAGCGCATCCTCAAGCTCAATATCGGCAACCCGGCGCCCTTCGGTTTCCGCACGCCCGATGAGGTCATCAAGGACATGCGCCAGCAGCTGCCCGACTGCGAAGGCTATTCCAACTCGCGTGGCCTGTTCTCCGCGCGCAAGGCGATCATGCAGTATTCGCAGATCAAGGGCCTGCCCAACGTTCAGATGGAGCATATCTACACGGGCAACGGTGTGTCCGAGCTCATTCAGCTTTCGATGAACGCGCTGCTCGACAACGGCGACGAGATTCTGATCCCCAGCCCCGACTATCCGCTCTGGACGGCGTGCGCAACCCTTGCCGGCGGTCATCCCGTACATTATCTGTGCGATGAGCAGGCGGATTGGTATCCCGACTTGGAGGATATGGAGTCCAAGATTACGAGCGCGACCAAAGCCCTCGTCATCATCAACCCCAACAACCCTACGGGTTCCGTCTATCCGCGCGAGGTGCTCGAGGGCATCGTCGAGATTGCACGCAGGCATCAGCTGATGATCTTTGCCGATGAGATCTACGACCGCCTGTGCATGGACGGCTACGAGCACGTCTCGATTGCCTCGCTCGCCCCCGACCTGCCCTGCGTCACCTTTAGCGGCCTTTCCAAGTCGCACATGATCGCGGGCTATCGTATTGGCTGGATGGTGCTTTCGGGCAACCAGCGCTGCATGAGCGACTTCATCATGGGCGTCAACATGCTCTCTAACATGCGCCTGTGCTCCAACGTGCCGGCCCAGTCGATCGTCCAGACGGCACTCGGTGGCCATCAGTCCGTCAACGACTACATCCGTCCCGGCGGCCGTGTCTACGAGCAGCGCAACTTTGTGTATGAGGCGCTCAACAAGATCGACGGCATCTCGGTGGTTAAGCCGCGTGCGGCGTTCTACATCTTCCCCAAGATGGATGTTAAAAAGTTCAACATCACCGATGACGAGCAGTTCGCCCTTGACCTGCTGCACGAGAAGAAGATCCTGATCACGCGCGGCGGCGGCTTCAACTGGGCTGAGCCCGACCACTTCCGCATCGTGTACCTGCCGCGCATGGAAGTACTCAAAGAGTCCCTCGAAGACCTCGCCGACTTCTTTGACCATTACCGCCAGTCGTAGGGGATAGAAACTCCGCACTATGAAAAGCTCCCTGCAGTTGTTTTGCTGCAGGGAGCTTTCTTGAATCGGCGGAACTAAATAACAATCCCGTTGCAATGGTCGATTTCGTGCTGGATGATCTCGGCGGTGTAGCCCGAGAAGTTTTTGATGCGGTGGACGAAGTTCTCGTCCAAATACTCCACCTTAATGCGGCGATAGCGGGTACAGGGACGCTCGCCGATCAGCGAGAGACATCCTTCGCTCGTCTGATAGGCATTGACCTGCTCAAGAATTTGAGGGTTGTACATCAGGAGTGTCCTGTTGCCGTCCTTTACGCAGATGATGCGTTTGCGCACGCCAATCATGTTGGCGGCGAGGCCCACGCACTCGCGCTCATGCTCGTGGAGTGTATCCAGGAGGTCCTGCCCGGTCGCGGCATCGTCGGGTCCCGCGTCTTCGGAAGGCAGGCGCAAAAAGAACTCGGATTTCATGATGGGCTTAATCATGGCGGGCTCCTCATGTCTTATGCTTTCGTGGACTTTTAATAATAGCGCGGAAGGAAAGCTGCGCGTCCGCGTTACAATCTTTCAACGTTGGACCATGTTGCCAGATTCGTCGTGTACGGCGTCTGGCGTAAGCCTAGGGCTCATTTTTCGCCCTGGACTGTTCCTCTGGGGCGATGCGACTGTCGTTCCAAGAGGAAGGAAATGCATGGGGAGCAAATCTCAGCAACAAGTTCAAACAACGCCATCGGCCACTGCGGCGATTCTCGTCGTTATGTATATTGCAGCCTTTGTTGCCGCGTTTAACGAGAACATCATTAACGTGGCGTTGCACGACATTATGGCGGCCTTTTCGGCGAGTGCCACCATGGCGCAGTGGCTCGTCTCGGGCTACATGATCGTGACGTCGATCTTTACGGCCATCATGGCCTTCCTGTCCGGCCGTTTCTCGACGCGCAAGCTGCTGTTTTTCGCATGCGGATGCATGGTCGCCGGCGAAGTTCTGTGTCTGGTCGCTCCGTCGTTTAGCGTTTTGCTGCCAAGCCGTATTTTGCAGGCTGCGGGATCGGGCATCTTGTTTCCGCTCATGATGAACGTGGTGCTGTCTTGCGCCCCGCGCGAGAAGCTTGGTCTGTATCTGAGTCTGGGCGGTGCCTGCATTACGCTAGGGCCGGCGTTTGGACCCGTGATCAGCGGTCTTATGTGCACGTTGTTTGGCTGGAGGGCGGTATTCGTAGTGCCGCTGGTGGGCGGCATTGTGGTCGCTGCGGCGGGCGTAAAGCTTGTTCAGAATGTCGGAGAGCGCTCGAACACCACGCTTGACATTCTGTCGGTTGTTTTGCTCGCCGCCGGCATTACGGCATTTGTGTATTCCGTAGGCGAGTTCTCGACCAATCTGATTGCCGGCATTGTGGCGCTTTTCGCCGCCATTGTGCTGCTCGGCCTGTTTGCGGCCCGTCAGCTCAAGCTCGAGCATCCGGTGCTTAACGTGCGTCCCATGGCGAGCGTTCGTTTTTGGCCCGCGTGCCTGCTTGTGGTGGTGTCGATGATGACGACGTTCTCGATGAGCGTTTTGTTGCCGCTCTATTTTGAGGGCGCATACGGCATGACCGCACTTGTTGCGGGCCTGCTCATTTTGCCGGCAATTGCCTGCAACGCCGTGACCTCGATCGTGGGCGGACGCGTGATGGACGCCCGTGGCGCATGGCCGCTGCTGCCGGTCGGCTTTGCCCTGATTGCCGTGGGGCAGACTGCAATCTCGATGACGGCGGCAAGCATGAACATCGGCGTTGTCGTGGTGCTGACCGTTGCGGTGTATGCCGGAGTCGGTTTGGTGCTGAGCCCCTCGCAAACGGCCGGCTTGGAGACGCTACCCGCCGCTGAACATCCTCACGGAACGGCATTGCTCAACACGTGGAACATGATTGCCGCATCGTTTGGCCCGTCGCTGTTTATCGGCCTGCTCTCGAGTTCTGCTGCGACTGCCGGCGCGGCTGGCGCTGCGACCGACGTTGCCCAGGCGATTGGATTTGCAGCTGCCGTGCGCGTGGCGGCTGTAATTGCCGTGGTCGGGTTCGTGGCGTCGCTGGTGTACGCTCGTCGCGAGTCGCACATGTCGCATTAATGTGTGCACATAGATTCTGCAGCTAGATTGGATGGCGACACCATAAAC
>DBGBLM010000187.1:0-7662 GCA_048448865.1 Collinsella sp. | reverse complement strand
CGAGAATGTCTTTTGGATCGCCTGCGGCGGTTCGATGATCGACCTGATGCCGGCCAACGAGCTGCTCAAGCGCGAGGCAACCACGTTTACCTCGACGGTCTACACGGCACGCGAGTTTTGCCTGATGGCTCCCAAGAGTCTTGGCGAGAAGTCACTCGTCATCGCCTGCAGCCACAGCGGCAACACGCAGGAGGTCGTCGACGGCTGCGAGATGGCGCTGGCGGCCGGTGCCGAGGTCGTTGCCCTCACCGACTGCGAGGGCTCCAAGATCGACAACGGCAAGTGGACCACCTGGGTCTACCCCTGGGGCGAGGGCGTGTCACAGGCCGAGGTGCCGCAGGGCATCGGCGCTCTGATCGCTGCCGAGCTGCTCGACCAGCAGGAGGGCTACAAGGCACTCGCCGACATGTACGCCGGCCTTAAGCAGATGGATGCGCTGCTGCCCGCTGCCCGTGAGAAGGTCAATGCCGAGCTGGGCGATCGCTTTGCCGAGCTCTGCCAGCAGCATAAGTTCTTCTACATCCTGGGATCCGGCCCCAACTTTAGCCAGACCTACGCCATGGCGATCTGCTCGCTCATGGAGATGCAATGGCAGCACTGCTGCTACATCCACTCCGGCGAGTATTTCCACGGCCCGTTCGAGGCCACCGAGCCCGGCGTGTTCTACTTTGTGCAGCTTGGATCGGGCGAGTGCCGCCCCATGGAGGAGCGCGCGCTGGCGTTCCTCAACACGCACACCGATACGGTCATGGTGCTCGATGCGCTCGAGTACGGCGTGGGCGAGGTGCCCGCCAACGTGCGTTCGTTCCTGGAGCCGATCTTCTTCTATGCGATGAGCTGCGAGCTGCGTGCCGCTCGCGGCAAGGTGTTCAACCACAGCCCCGAGGTTCGTCGCTACATGGGCATCGAGCAGTACTAGGTACCGGGAATTATCTTTTTTGACGGGGTCTGCGCTGCGCGCGGGCCCCGTTTTGCGTTGTGGCGGCCGGATTCGTGTCTGCGCGAAAATGAAGGTGAATGTTTTTCCGCGAAGTGAACGACCTGTTTTGAGCCCCTGAAGCATCCACACTTTTTGGCGGCAAAACCGCAGGAAAAACTCGACGAAACCGCAGGAAACAGCGCCTGAAAAATGTCGATGCTTCGGGGGTCCAATTTTGCTCGTTCACTTCGCGGAAAAACATTCACCTTCGATTTGCAAACGTGTTGCATGAGCAAAAAAGCGGGCCGCGCCGGTAGTATTCCGGCGCGGCCCGCTTGGTATCGCGCTTAGATTCGCGAGATTGCGGCAGCTAGCGGCCTACTTTGCGTCGTAGGCCTCGGCGTCCCACCAGTCGAGCTGGGCGATGTTGTCGCGGATGTGCTGGCAGCTCTTGTGGAAGCCCTCGAGCTCGTGCTCGGACAGGTCCAGCGTGTAGACCTCCTCGACGCCCTCGGCACCGATCACGCACGGCAGGGATGTGAAGATGCCCTCCTCGCCATACTGGCCGGTCATAAGCGTAGAGGCCGAAAGCACGGCGTGCTCGTTATGCAGCACGGCGGCGCAGACGCGCGCGGCGGAGTTGGCGACGGCGTACTCGGTGCACTGCTTGCCCTGGTAGGTCACATAGCCGCCCTTGCGTGCAAGCTCCTCGACCTCCATGTGGTCGAAGGCGTACTTGTCGGGGTTTTCGGCCTGAAGCTCGTTGAGGCTCTTGCCGGCGATGGTCGCGGCCTTAAAGGCAGCAAGCTGGCTAAAGCCGTGTTCGCCGATCATGTAGGCGTCGATGGACTTGGGGCTCACGCCGACCTTCTTGGAGATCTCGGTGCGCAGACGGGCGGAATCCAGGCCGCAGCCCGAGCCGATGATCTTCTTGGGATCGTAGCCGGTCAGGTGCCACAGCTCGGTGCACACGACGTCGCAGGGGTTGGAGATGCTCACAAAGATGCCGTCGAAGCCGGCGTCGACGATGCGCTTGGCAAAGGTGCGGGCGGCGTCGGTGGTAAAGAACAGCTCGCCGTCGCGGTTGCCGGCGGCCAGTGCGACCTTGCCGGCGGCGTTGACGATGACGTCGCAGCAGGCCAGCTCCTCGTAGTGGTCGTAGCAGTTGACGATCTTGGTGTTGTACGGGACAAACGAAAGGGAGTCGCGCAGGTCCTGGACCTCGGACGTCACCTTGGCCTCGTTGATATCGCACAGGTACAGCTCATCGGCAATACCCTGCATGAGCAGGCTGTTGGCAACATGTGCTCCTACGTGGCCCTGGCCGACCACACTGATCTTACGCGTCTGGTACATATACGTATCCTTTCGGCCGAGTTTTTCGCGTCGAACCATTGTATCGTCCTGCTGCCACTTTGCTAGGCTAAAGCGCCGTAGATTTTTGGACATGCCTTAATCTCTACTTTTGGCTGTTTTGGACCACTGGCGGTGTCTCGGGGCGATGCACTCGCGTGGATGGGGCCGGTCGTTGTACCATAACTGCAACTGACTCGTAAGGAGCATCCATGCCCATTCGCATCCCCGACGCCCTCCCTGCCGCCGCGCAGCTCGAGAGCGAGAACATCTTTGTCATGACCGAGTACCGCGCGCTGCACCAGGACATCCGTCCGCTGCGCGTGCTCATCCTCAACCTCATGCCCACCAAGATCGCCACCGAGACGCAGATCATGCGCAAACTCTCCAACACGCCGCTGCAGGTGGAGGTGGACCTGCTGCGCACCAAGACGCACGAGGCCACGCACGTGAGCGCCGGCCACCTGGAGACGTTTTACCGCACGTTCGACGACATCCGCGACATCCACTACGACGGCCTGATCATCACGGGCGCGCCCGTGGAGCAGATGCCGTTCGAGGAGGTCGACTACTGGCCCGAGCTCTGCCAGATCATGGATTGGTCCACTACGCACGTACATTCTACGCTGCACATTTGTTGGGGCGCGCAGGCGGGGCTCTACCATCATTACGGTATCCAGAAGTACGACCTGCCGGTAAAGGCGAGTGGCGTGTTCGAGCATTATCTGGTGAAGCCGCAAAGCCCGCTGGTCCGCGGCTTCGACGACCGTTTCTATGCCGTGCATTCGCGCAACACCGATGTGCGCCGCGAGGACGTGGAGGCCGAGCCGCAGCTTGAGGTCGTGGCCGTGTCCGACGAGGTGGGCCTGTATATCGTCAAGTCGACCGACAGCCGCCGCTTCTTTGTATTTGGCCACCCCGAGTACGATACCGACACGTTGCGCTTGGAGTACGAGCGCGACGTGAAGCGCGGGCTCAACCCTCAGGTGCCGGCGCATTACTTCCCGGGCGATGACCCCACCGCCGAGCCGCGCAACGTCTGGCGCAGCCAGGCTCAGCTGCTCTATACCAACTGGCTTAACTACTACGTCTACCAGACCACGCCCTACGACCTGGCCCGCGCCGGCGAGGAGCACTAGGCCGTCGGGAAGTGCGCCAGCCGTTAGGCACTGACGATGTGGGGTAGCGGCAGGTCGTGGGCGTCGATGGGGACGTGGTCGACACGCTGCTCGTCAAAGGCGATGCCGATGATTTGGCATGCGGGCGAGAGCGTGGGCAGGTAGCGGTCGTAGCAGCCGCCGCCGTAGCCCAGGCGCGCGTCGGCGCGGTCGAATGCTACGAGCGGCACGACGATCATGCCGAGAGCTTCGGCAGGCACGATAGGGAAGCGGCTGCTGTCGATGTCCGTGGCCGCAAAGGCCCACGTGGGGTGGGCGATAAACGGAGCCGCGGACGCATCGTCGGCG
Organism: Collinsella sp.; assembly: GCA_048448865.1. Taxonomy (GTDB): domain Bacteria; phylum Actinomycetota; class Coriobacteriia; order Coriobacteriales; family Coriobacteriaceae; genus Collinsella. Next base: position 3,924 of record DBGBLM010000187.1, on the reverse strand, counting down.
GCAACTGCCCGCATGCACATGCGCTGGCCACAGGCTGCGGCTTCGGCTGCCGAGAACATGCACGGATAGGCCACGCGCCAGCCGCGCGCGGCGGCCGCAGCGGCAAATGCGGCAGGGTCGACTTCGGAACCCATCACGGCATAGACGGCAACGGTGTGCGGCGCCGCGGAATCCGAGCGATCCAACAGCTCAACCAGCCGCGCACAGATAACGGCAGACTTCGCTGCCCGCAAGTCCAAATCAAGAGCATCGCGCCGAGCAATCACCGCCCGCCGCAACTCAGCCTTGTCCATCCCGGCCCTCTCTCCCAAACCTACCAAAAAGGGACAGGTTTATTTTGGCAGGTTTTATCTGGGTAAACACCCAAATCACCACACAAACCATCGCAAAGGGGGCAGTTCATGGACACCTTCGTGGGTTTTGACGAAGAGCGGGTGTTCGCGGCGGTTTGTCTCGATCTGTAACAGTAACTCGGCAAAATTGGACCTAGATGTTACAGATTGAGACAAAGGGCCGGCGTCATCCGGAAACGTCTCGATTTGTAACATCTGGAGCCAATATTGCCGCCTTAGCGTTACAGATCGAGACAAATCGGCAGACTGCGGCAAAAGAAAAAGGTAGATTTTCGGGCATGTCTCAAAAATCTACCTTGGTGCCTTAGCCCAGCAGGTCGACTACGTTAAAGCCGGCGTTGCTCTTGGCGATGACGTCTCGGCCGCCAAAGACACAGGTGGGCGATTCGGCCGCAATGCGCGTCACGTCGGCACCGAGCGAGCGAAGCTCACCGGGCGTGGCGGCGAGCATCTGGGCGCGGCGCTCCTCGCGTGCATGTGGATCGAGCCCGGCCAGGTAGGTCGTGTTGCGGCGCTTGGTGAGCGCGTACGGCTTCACCGGCGCGTCCATGCCGCTCACGCAGCTCACGATAAAGCCCTCAAAGGCGGCCTCGTCGGGCTCAAAGCTGCCGAGCCATTCGCCCGCGCGTTCCACGCGCTCAATCGAGGGGTCGATTGCCGGGTCGCGGTAGGTGTAGAACGCCGTCTGGCGCTCGCCGGCTGCGCGGAATCCGCAGCCGTACGCACCGCCCTTCACGCGAATCTCGTTCCACAGGTAATCGTAGGAGAGCGCGTTGGCAGCCACGGCCCAAGCGCCTGTCACGTCAATGCCCAGGCGACGCGGATCGCACGCACGCGCGGCAAAGCAGATGTCGCTGGGGATCACGAAAGCCTCGTGGCGGTCGCACGGCGTCGGCACCGCGAGCGCGCCGCGGTCGGCACCATCGCCCGCACCCAGCCCCAGGTCGCCCGCGGCATCCCAGTACGCGTCAAAGTCCTCGTCGCTGCCGGTAAAGCTCGCCATGCAGCCGTCGGCCACAAAGATGCGGCCTGCCAGCTCGGCAAGCTTGGTACGCAGCCCGTCCACGCGCTCGTCAAAGTGCTCGAGCAAATCGCGCAGGAACAGGTAGAAGTCTACGCCCGAGAGCTGCTCACGCACCACGGCCGAAGGCGAGCTGTAGCTCATCGCGCGACCGAGCGCCGCCGAGTGGCCGTTGTTGATAAAGCCTTGCTCAAGCCCAATGCGAATCTGCGTGAGCACGTCGCGCACGCGGTCGGCGTCGGCGTTTGCCAAAAGCGTGCTTGACCATACCTCGCGCGGCAGACTCGCCAGCGCATCGATCTTCTCGGACAGGGCGCCGGCGCTCACCAGCAGGTAGGGGCGCACGCCGTCCACGTCGGGCTGCGTCATGACTTCGGTCGTAAAGCTCAAAAAGCCGAGCTTGCCAGCGAGCAAGTTGTCGAGTTCCTCGGCCGAGTGCTCGCGCGTGGGCAGCTGCTTAAGCAGGCGGCAGAGCAGTGTCACATAGGGCAGGTCCTCAAACGCGACGCAGCTCAGGTCGAAATACTGCATGGCGTAGGCCAGGCGGTTGGTGGGGATTCCGTGGCGCAGGCAGGGGATGGGCGTGGTCGTGTCTACGACCAGCGGCGGCTCGGGGCGCGCCTCGCCAATGTCGGACACGCGCAGGCGCGGCAGCGTGGCCTTGGCCTCGGGCGTGTCTTCCGCCTCCTGCGCGGCACGCAGCGCGGCCGCGCGTTCGACCACGTCGGCCAGCTCGGTATCGGTCATGGCATCGCGCTTGGCTGCCAGCTCGGCGGCCTCGGCACCCTCCGCGCCCTCGGCGGCGTCCACCGGCACCAGCTCGACCAGTGCCATGTGGTCGTTTTCCAGCACCAACTCGCGCAGCAGGTCCTCAAAGTAGGAGCCGTCCAGCTCGCCGCGCAGCTCCTCGTACACCGGACCGTACTTGAGCGCCAGCGTCGCGGCGTCGTCATCGTAGAGCCAGGTGCTCAGCGCGTCGCACGCAATGGCCACGCCGTCGGCGATGCCGTAGTCGCGCTGGCGCAGGTCGTACTCGTTGCTGCTGATGATAGCCTCCAGGCGCTCGCGCGGAACGCCGTGCTCGCACAGGTCGCGGCAGGCGTCCTGGAACACGCGGCGCAGCTCGCGCGCCACGCCGGGCTGCGCGTTTTGCAACATGATGAGCTCGTAGGGCTGCAGGCACTCGGCTGCGGTGTAGCTCACCACGTTGCCGCCCAGACCTGCCGCCAGAATGGCCTTCTTAACCGGCGCTTCGTTGGAGCCCAGCAGTGCCTCAAACAGGATATCCGCTGCGATCGTACGCTTGCGGTCGAGTGCGCTGCCCAGAACAAGGCCCAGGCCCACCAGGGCGTTCTCGGGCGTGGTGGCCATTTCGATGCGCTTGTACTCGCAGGTCACGGGTGCCTGCACGCCCAGTGGATTGGGTGCCAGCGCGGACGGGTCCTCGCCGGCGGCAACGGCGGCGTCCATGCGGCGGCTCGCAGCGCTCGGCTGCGACAGATAGCGCTCGTCCAAAAACGCCAGCGCGCGGTCCACATCCAGGTCGCCGTAGAGCGTGATGTAGGAGTTGGAAGGATTGTAGTGGCGCGCGTGCGTGTCCAGGAACTGCTCGTAGGTGAGCGCGGGAATCGCGCGCGGGTCACCGCCGCTCTCGTGCGCATAGGCGGTGTCGGGATAGAGCGCGGCGTTGACGGCATCGTCCAGCACGCTCATGGGGTCGGACAGCGCACCCTTCATCTCGTTGAACACCACGCCGTTATAGCGCAGCGTGCCCTCGCGCAGGCTCGCGGAGCTGCCGTCGCCCACGCCCTCGGCGCCCTCCGGCAGGTCCAGCTCGTAGTGCCAGCCCTCCTGCTCAAAAATGGTGGGTTTGGTATAGATGGCTGGGTTGAACACCGCGTCCAGGTACACGTCCATCAGGTTGTATAGGTCCTGCTCGTTGGTGGTGGCAACGGGGTAGATGGTCTTGTCGGGGTAGGTCATGGCGTTGAGGAACGTCTGCATGGAGCTCTTGATCAGGTCGACGAACGGCTCCTTGACGGGAAATTTGGCCGATCCGCACAGCACCGAGTGCTCGAGGATATGGAACACACCGGTGGAATCGGCCGGCGGCGTCTTAAAGCCAATGGCAAAGGCCTTGTTTTCGTCGTCGCATGCCAGGTACAGCAGGCGAGCGCCCGAGGCAGTGTGTCGCAGCACGTAAGCGTCCGAGTCGAGCTCGGGCACGGTCTCGCGGCGCTCGACGGCAAAGCCGTGGCAGGTAGTGCCGGGCACCAGCAGTGTAGCGGCTGCGGCGCGCGGGTCGGTTGAGGTGGTGGGCATATGCAGTCTCCTTTGACGCCCCAGCGGGGGCGAATCGAGTCGAATCCTCGAGAGTATACCCATATGGGGCCGCGGTTCTGCGACGAACTGAAGACGATGCTGGCTGATCGTCGACCACCCTCGTTATCCGACCGTCCGAAAATCCTCGCTCGTCCATCACTCGCGTATCTCTCGTCTCTCATTCGTCTCTAATATGAGAGATGACAGGAAGATGAGAGAAAAATATGA
>DBGBLM010000186.1:0-14720 GCA_048448865.1 Collinsella sp. | reverse complement strand
GCCCCGTGGGCAAACAATGGCAAATATGAGTACTGTTACCATTTTAGTAACAGCCAAAACAGCCCCAAATGCCGTTTTCACGGCTTACACGCGTCCCTAAATTGATCAAACAGCCCTATAGCGGACTTATATGTGTTTGCGTTAATGAACATATTTTGCTGTTATGTCTATTATTTTGCGAAGGCAATATGCTACTAAGCTAGCAACCGTACTCATATTTGGCATTTTTTGCCCACAGGGTGTTTCCTGGGGAACCGACAATAGCCTTAGGGTCCCGCGCGACGCCACTCCCTCCCGGTATCCGCCGACGTTCCCCCAGATAAAACCTGTCAAAATAAACCTGTCCCTTTTTGGTAGGTTTCGCTTGCACTTTAGCGTGCGACAGCGGATAATGCCGTGCATTCGACAATTCACGCTTTGACTTATTCGATTGAGGAGGCCCCTATGGCCATGGAATTCAAACGCAGGCTGCCGATCCCCATGGAGATCCGCGAGGAAATGCCGCTTTCTGCCGAGCTTACCGCCAAAAAGCAGGCATTTGACGCCGAGGTCGCCAAAGTCTTTACCGGCGAGGACGCACGTAAGGTGCTCATCATCGGCCCGTGCTCTGCCGACCGCGAGGATTCGGTGCTCGAGTATATGAACCGACTGGCCAAGACCGCCGAAGAGGTCAAGGACAAGCTCATCATCATTCCGCGCGTCTACACCAATAAGCCGCGCACCAAGGGCACCGGCTACAAGGGTCTTCTGCACAACCCCAACCCCGAGGCTCCCGACGACCTGCTCGAGGGCGTCAAGGCCATCCGCCACATGCACCTGCGCGTCATCGAGGAGACCGGCTTCTTTACCGCCGATGAGATGCTCTACCCGTCCAACTACCAATACCTCGTCGACCTGCTGAGCTATGTTGCCGTGGGCGCACGCTCGGTCGAGAACCAGGAGCATCGCCTGGTGTCGAGCGGCATTTCGGTACCCGTCGGCATGAAGAATCCCACTGCCGGCTCTACCACCGTTATGCTCAACTCCATTTACGCCGCGCAGGCGCACCAGAGCTTTATCTTCCGCAACTGGGAGGTCGAGTGCGACGGCAACCCGCTCGCGCACGCCGTCATGCGTGGCTACATCGGTCTCGACGGTCGCACCTACCCCAATTACCACTACGAGCACTTGGAGCGCTTGGCCGAGCGCTATACCGAGCATGCCGGCTATGCCAACCCGGCGGCGGTCATCGACTGCAACCACGACAACTCGGGCAAGCGTCCGCTGGAGCAGTATCGCATTTGCAAGGAGGTGCTCGACAGCTGCCGCCGCAACGAGTCCATCTCCAAGCTGGTCAAGGGCTTTATGATCGAGTCCTACCTGGAGGACGGCAACCAGCCGGTCGACGGCGGTGTCTTTGGCAAGTCGATCACCGACCCGTGCCTGGGCTGGGAAAAGACCGACTACCTCATCCACGAGATCGCGGAACGGGTGTAGGTTACGGCGTTTTACCAAACGCCGTAACGGCTCGACGTTGCGCGGGCCGCATTTGGACAATCTGACGTTCAACTTCAAGGGCGCGACCAGAAGGTCAGCGCCCTTTCGTTTCACGTCACCTTGTCTCAAATGCGACCCGCTCGCTGTCCGTCCTCTACCTGCGGCGTTATCTTGCTCCGGATGTGGCAGTTAGGGACGCTCCTTTTCTGCCGGCGGTTTGGGACACTCCTTGGGTAGCCGTTGGGGACGTCCCCAACGACTACCCGGGGGAGTTGCCTTCCCTCGTGGCGGTCTTCTAGCAGAAAAACCAAGTGAGTAGGCTTTTTGCAGAAGGCCGAGCACGCCCTAAAACGCCACAGCTCTGACCTGCAGTTTTATAGATCATTTGTCGCGATGTGCTCGGCAGGTTCAAAAAAGTCTACTCACTGGTATCTGAGACGCACCAGATTGGCAAAATCCGCCGCGAATGGGCCCCTGGTCCCTTCGCGGCGGTCATACGCCTCTAATTTTGCGACGGTTTTGCCCGCTTGTTATTCGCTGTAGCGGGTGGCGATGGCAGCTTGTACCATGCCGGCGCTCATGAGGTAGGTCACCAGGAAGTAGCCACCGTATGCTGCCAAAAAGATTGCACAGGTGAGGCCCACGGTGCCGCCAATGCTCATATTTCCGAAAATGCTCACCAACTCGATGATCACCTTAAGTGCCACAAAGGAGTGCGCCAGGCCCACTGCCAGCGGGAACAGGAAGAATACCGCTTGCTGTGCCATCACCGAATGGCGAATCTGGCGGTCGTCGCAGCCGATCTGTGCCAGCACACGATAGCTGCGGCTGCCGTCGGCCACGTTGGAGAGTTGCTGGATCGACAGAATCGCCGCGCATGCAACGACCAATACAAAGCCGATGTAGATGGCTAGGTAGCTAATAAGACCGTTCATTTGCGCTGCTTGCGTGTACATCTCGGAGCGTGTGATGAAGGTTCCCCACGACCCCGGCTCCTTGCCGTCAACGAGCAGATTGTCGAGCAGAGTGTATTTAATGCTCTCGTCTGCCTCGGTCGTATCCATCCCCTGTTTGTAGTTAACGAGCAGGCTACTGGAATACGGCTGCAGATTAAGTTGGGACAACAGCTCGTCGGCAACGACGACGGTGCCCGGATTACTACACATCGCTGAGTTGGCGATGGCCGCAGTGTCCTCGTCCGACTTATCGGTTGCGGGCTTGAGCGTATGCCCGCCCAAGGTAAGGGCATGGCCGCCAGCCATATACTTGGTGTACAGGTCGACCAGCTCGCCGCCCATATCACACGTGAGCAGATACTGGTCGTGACCGATGTGCACCGGCTCCTCGCCCATCATCTGACGCAGTTTGTTGTACTGACTCGCCGGCGTCACAAACAGACCCATCGCATCGGCCTTGCTACCCCCGAACGCCTTGGGAAGCTTTTCGCCCATGATCTTGCACATCTCACTTGGGGTCACCGAAGGATTCGAGCCGCCAACTGGGTAACTCAGATACGAATCGATCTGCACATGCTCACCGGCAACATCGGCGATATTGACCTTCTTGCCGGTCTCGTCGTTGTTGCCCGCCGACTTGCCCTTACCGTGCCATGCGGAATACAAATCGACCGTACTATCGGCCAGCACCATGCGATCGGCCTCAGACGGATTGACATACTCTTTGTAGTAGTCGAGCGTATCGGGCGTGTAATAGACATACGTCTGCGACATGTCGGCCGGATTATAGCGCTCCAGATTCTCGTTCATCACGTTGGCAATCGACATACCGCACGTCACCGAGGTGATGGCCAAAAACAGGAGCATCGCGATGACGCCCATCGAAAAGCACACCGTGTTGACCTTGGCCGCAAGCTGGCGCACGGTAAACATGTTGAGGCCGCGCCAATACACACCGCGCAGGCTCTGCAGCAGCTTAATGAGCATGCCCGAGAGTCCCCAGAACAGGGCAAAGGTGCCCACGGTAACCATAGCGGTCGTAATACCAAACTGGTTCATGGCCTCTTGCAGCTTGCTGTCCGTCGCGGTTAGCGGGAACCCATCACGTAGCAGACGGTAATAGGCCACGCCCACAAGCACCACGCCCACGGCAAAGATGGCAATCGCGATCCAGGGGTTGCGTGTCTTGATGCTCTCGTTGCGACGCTCGGCACCCATAAGCTCGATGAGTTTGGTACGACGCACGGCACGAAGGTTCAGCAGTAGCGTGAGCACAAACATTACGAGCATGCAGGCAAGGGTCAGGTTGAACGCATGCACCGAGAAAAAGAAGTGGAAATTGGCGATCTGTGTCTTAAAGAGCGAGGCCGTAAAGAATGTCATGAGCTGGGAGAGTCCCACACCCAGCACAATGCCGACGACAAAGGCCACGACCGATACTATCACGGTCTCGAGCGCCATGATCGTGGCGACGCGCCCGCGCCCCATGCCGAGCACCTGGTACAGGCCAAACTCCTTTTTGCGGCGTTTCATGATGAAGTTATTGGCATACACCATCAAAAAGGCCATAACACCGGCCAAAAAGTACGTCAGGTCGCCGAGCATGCTGCCCATTACCTGCGCCAAGCCCTTTTCATCGATTCCGGCGATGTCAACCTGCATCGAGATGGTGTTAAAGGCATAGAAGACCGTGACGCCCAGGGTGAGCGTCAAAAGGTAGACGAGGTAGTCGCGGCCGGCACGGCGGACGTTGCCCCAAGCGAGTTTACAGAGCATCGGAGCCCTCACCGCCCATCATGGCAACGACCTCCATAATGCGGTCGAAAAACTCTCGGCGGTCGGTGTCGCCGCGGCGCAGCTCGGTGAAGATCTTGCCGTCGCGGATAAACAACACACGGCTCGTGTAGCTGGCAGCAAAGCTGTCATGCGTGACCATGAGCACGGTGGCGCGCAGGCGGCGATTGAGGGCCTCCAGGCTCTCGAGCAGCAGGCGAGCGCTCTTGGAATCGAGGGCGCCGGTGGGCTCGTCGGCCATAATCATAGTGGGGTCGGTGACGAGCGCGCGAGCCGCGGCAACGCGCTGCTGCTGACCGCCGGACATCTGGTAGGGATACTTGTCGAGCACCTGACTGATGGACAGGCGCGCTGCAACATCCTGCACGCGAGTCGAGATCTCTGCCGAGTTAGTGCGGGCGATGGTGAGCGGCAGGGCGATGTTCTCGCGTGCCGTGAGCGTATCGAGCAGGTTGGAGTCCTGGAAGATAAAGCCGAGCTCCTCGCGGCGGAACTGCGAAAGCTTGGCCTGCTTCATGCGCGTCACATCCTGGCCGTTGATGCGAATGATGCCGCTCGTGGCGCTGTCGATGGTCGACACGCAGTTGAGCAGTGTCGACTTGCCCGAGCCCGAGGCGCCCATGATGCCCACGAACTCGCCGCGATTGACGGTAAAGTTGACGTCGTTGAGCGCGCGGGTCACGTTGCCCAGCGCTCCATATACTTTTTCGAGATGCGCGACCTCCAGTACCGGGGTCGCCATGTGCGTGGTTTGCATACCGAGTCCTTTCTTGCAATTAGTCTACGGCATCTATAGTCGCAAGAAGACGAGTCGGCTACCATCGATATGGCTTACGCTTGCCTTACCGTTGTGTAAGGTACTGGTAGCTAGCCTGCCACGTGTTGATATTGAGAGAGGACTCCTGTTGAAGACTGTTCATGTTGCCGCTGGGATCATTCGCAAGGAAGGATCCGATGAGCTGCTTGCCGTGCAGCGCGGCTACGGCGACATGCAGGGACTTTGGGAGTTTCCCGGCGGCAAGCTCATGCGCGGCGAGTCGCCCGAGGACGCCGTACGCCGCGAGCTCATGGAAGAGCTGCAGGTAAAAGTCACCAACCTGCGCGATTTTTACACCGTTGAGTACGACTACCCCGATTTTCATCTCTCCATGGAGTGCTACTACTGCTCACTGGCTAAAGAGTCTGGCGAGCCCCAGAAACACGACCGCCAGCTTGATATCCGCTGGATTCCGCGCACCTCGCTTGCCACGGTGGAATGGATGCCCGCCGACAAAGGGCTTATCGATGCTCTGATTGAGTTGAAGAAAGATCGGCTTGAGGCCAACGGCACTGCCAACGACGCCGAGGCCGCCACGACCGAAGAGCCCGCCACCAAACCCAAGCGCGCACCTAAGCGCCGCAGCAAAAAGCGTCCCAAACCAGGTCTGCTCGACGGCATCGATACCTCGGACCTTTCCGCCGACGAGCGCGAACTGGTGCGCCGCCGCGCTGCTATAAAAAAATCCATGAAGGGCAACAAGCGCGCCAACACCAAGCCCGAGCTGCTCGTACGTCAGCGCCTGCGGGCCGCGGGCCTTACGGGCTATCGTTTGGAATGGAAGGTACCCGGCAAGCCCGACATCGCCTTCCCCGGGCGCAAGATCGCCATCTTCGTCAACGGCTGCTTTTGGCATCGCTGCCCCAAGTGCAACCCCAGCCAGCCCAAGCGCAACGTTGAGTTTTGGGAGGCAAAGTTCCGTCGCAACGTCGAGCGCGACCGCGCTGCCGTGGCAGCACTCACTCAAATGGGCTGGACGCCCATAACCATCTGGGAATGTGAGCTCAAGAAAGACCGCATCGATACCACCATGGAAAAGGTCATCGAGCGGGTGCGAGCCGCAGAGCCGCAGCGCTAAGAACGAGCCGTCCACACGCCCCACACAGGCGAGCCACATCCGCGCCACAAACCTTAGAAAGCCCTTAAGCTCAAAACCTTTCAAGAGTGTTACCCGATAGCTTTGACCTGCGGTTTCATCGTTACATCAAACCTGATTAAGCCTTTCTTTAGCGCTTCTTTGCAACAGCCGCGGCATAATACTGCCAACGCACGGGACCTAGCAGCACACCCCGTGCGCAACCTTTTGGTGGACATCGAGGAGGCCGCATAAGCATGCATTCTTCCAATGACGCAGCACAGCAGCCATCCCTAACACATGCAGACCTTTTCTCCTTCCCCCCGACACAGAGAAACGGCCTCTTCGACTCCCCAACCTCAAAACCCAAACGCTCAACCGATCAGAATCTTAACTTGCGAGCATCGTTCGAAAAACTCCAAGCATCCCTAAACAAGTCATTCCCCAACCAAGCCCGGGCATACTAACCCCTCATCAACAAAGAAGCCCTGACGCCCCACCCATTTCCGCCCCAACGCCACACGGGCGATCGAGCAGGACGGCTTGGGCGGGTCCCCGTACTTAGTTTCCAAAATCATTCCGCAGCGCGAAGGCCCCCGTTGCCAACGCTTCGTAGAAGCGAGGCAACGGGGGCCTTCATGCGCGAGGACGTTTTGGAAACTAAGTACGGGGACCCGCCCAAGCCGTCCGGTGGGATCAGAGCACCCTTGCTGTTACTCTGCTTTGCCCACAGAGTTGAGGTTGGTCATGCGGATCTTAACCAGCTCGGTGATCTCACGCATGCCCTCCTTGGCCGGCTTTTTGGGGTCGAAGCAGGCGGGGTTCTCGGCCATGTAGGCCATGAAGCCCTTGGTGTAGGCCTGACGCAGCTCGGTGGCGTAGTTGACCTTGCAGATGCCGTTCTTCACGGCCTCGGCAACCTGCTCATCGGGCACACCGGAGGTGCCGTGCAGGACCAGCGGCACGTCGACGGCGTCGCGGATGGCCTTGACCACGGACTGCTCGATGTGCGGATCGCTCGTGTACACACCGTGGCTGGTGCCAACGCCAATTGCGAGGGAGGTGCAGCCGGTACGCTCGACGAACTCCTTGGCCTCGGCCGGATCGGTGTAGGGGCTCTCGCCCTCAACCGCGGGACCGTCGTCCTCCTTGCCGCCAACCTTGCCGAGCTCAGCCTCGACGGGCACACCCATGGCGCGGCCAGCGTCGGCGACGGACTTGGTCAGGGCAATATTATCCTCGAAGGACTCGTGCGAGCCGTCGATCATGACAGAGGTGTAGCCGGTGCGGAAAGCCTGCATGCAGCGGTCATAGCCATCGCCGTGATCGAGGTGCAGAGCGACGGGCACGGAAGCGCGCTCGGCGGCAGCCTTGACCATGCCGTAGAAGTAGTCCAGACCAGCGGTCTTGATGGTGCCCGGGGTGGTCTGCATGATGACGGGGGACTTGGTCTCCTCGGCAGCGGCCAGAACGGCCATAACAAACTCGAGGTTCTCGACGTTGAACGCGCCGACGGCGTAGTGGCCGGCCTGAGCGTCCTTGAGCATCTTTTCGGTGGTAACAAGTGCCATGAGCGTTTGCTCCTCTCCCTCGCCCGCATCTGGACATCGGGCGTAGTTGTTCACAAGGCGTTTTACCTTGCGTTTTACTGCGCTCATTGTATGAAATTCAGCGTCTTTGCACGTGCGAGATATTGAGCCCATGCAGGTCAATACCGTCGTTTTTGAAAAGTAAACGGAAGGAATTGGAGCCGAGTGGGCGTGTTCGATATTGAATTTTGGGCGTTGAGCGTCTTTCTTTTATAGAAAAGATAAGTAATCGAAAGGTGTTTTCTTACTCAAAAAGAAAATGAACGAAAATAGAGTCAACACAATTCCTGCAAATTTAGCCGAGAATGGAGCAGACATGGCCCAAGCTACCAACCGTGCTTTTGCCGACGAACGCCGCGCCGCCATCATGGAAATGCTCGAGCACAACGCCTCGGTGCAGGTAGCAGAAATCGCCCAGACCTTTGGCGTGTCCTCCGTCACCGCCCGCGCCGACCTGGACGCGCTCGCCGAAGCAGGCAAGCTGCGCCGCACACATGGTGGTGCCGTTTCGCTTCACAAGCGCCTGACCGTCTCCACGCAGGATCGCCGCATCAATGTCAACGTCGCCGCCAAGCAGGCCATCGCGCAAAGCGCCATCGAGCTCGTCAATGACGGCGACACGCTGCTCGTCGACTCGGGCACCACGGCGCTCGAGTTCGTCCGGCTCCTTGATCAGCGCGACGGCATCACCGTTATCACGGCCGACATTACCATCGCCGATTATATTGACGAGAGCATGCCCTCGGTCGATGTCGTCATGCTGGGCGGGGCGCTGCGCAAAGGTCATCGCTATCTGTACGGCCCACTTACCATGCAGGCTCTCCAAATGGTCCACGCCGATCTTGCCGTCATGTGCCCTGGCGCTTTTGTTCCCGGCTGCGGCTTTACGACCGACTTTCCCCAGATGGCCGAGACCAAAACAGCTATGATCGCCGGAGCCCATCAAAGCGTCGCCCTCATGGACGCTAGCAAGGTTAACGGACGCGGCATGTACCGCTTTGCCGAACTGACTGATGTCGACACCATCGTGATGGACCGTGACCCCGATCATGCCGTCGCCACCTCAATCGCCGAGGCCACCGACAGCGCACGTCCAGCCCTCATCATCGCCGGCGCTTAAACAAAAACCACCACAAAGGTGCCTGTCCCCTTTGTGGTGGTTGTGATGGCTGAGCGTCAAAAGTGAGCGTGTCGCTACTTGGACAGCTCGTCGGCGAGGGCCTCGATCTGAGCGCGCGAGGCGTCGTTGAGCGAACCCAGGACGGTCACCTTGTTCTGCGTCAGGGTGATGTCCTTCATACCCTCGAGCTCCTTGGTCATAACCTTGGCAGCTGCGGGCGCCCAGGAACCGGACTCGACAAGTGCCACGGTGCGGTTCTGGTAGGCATGCTCGGCAAGCGTGTGGATAAAGGTGCTCATGAACGGGAAGATCTCGCCCTGATAGGTAATGGAGGCGAGCACCAGACGGTCGTAGCGGAACGCGTCCTCAACGGCCTCGGCCATGTCGTCGCGAGCCAGGTCAAAGACGGAAACCCTCTGGCCGCGGGCCTCAAGCGCAGATGCGAGCTCCTCGACGGCAGCCTTCAGATGGCCATACACGCTCGCATAGGCGATCGTGATGCCCTCGTCCTCGGGCTGATAGCTCGACCAGGTGTTATAGGTGTCGAGGTAGTAGCCCAGGTTCTCGGTCAGCACGGGGCCGTGGAGCGGGCAGATGATCTGGATATCCAGGTCGGCGGCCTTCTTGAGAACGGCCTGCACGAACTTGCCGAACTTACCGACGATGCCAAAGTAGTAGCGGCGAGCCTCGCAAGCCCACCCCTCGGGATCCTCGATGTCGTTAGCGCCAAACTTGCCAAAGCCGTCGGCGCTAAAGAGCACCTTGTCGGTGGCCTCGTAAGAGAAGAGCACCTCGGGCCAGTGAACGTTGGGGGCGCCGATAAAGGTCAGGCTGTGGCCGCCCAGATCGAGCACATCGCCCTCTTTGACGACCATCTTGCGCTCGGGGAAGTCGGTGCCAAAGTAGTTGACCATCATGCGGAAGGCGCCCATGCTTGCCACGATCTGTGCCTGGGGATAGCGCTCCATAAAGGCAGCGATACCGGCGGAGTGATCGGGCTCCATGTGATGGACAACCAGGTAGTCGGGCGTACGGCCATCGAGCACGGCCTCGAGGTTGCCGAGCCACTCGTCAACAAAACCGCCGTCGACTGAATCGGCGACAGCGATCTTTTCGCCCAAGATAACGTAGCTGTTGTATGCCATGCCGTTCTCGGACACGTCGTACTGGCCCTCGAACAGGTCAATGTCGTGATCGTCGACACCGATGTAGCGGATATCCTTGGTGATCTCCATCAGGCAAAGCCTCCTAGATAGACAAAAGAACCCGTCTATCATAACACTCGTCTTCAAAGACACGGCTATCTGCCAGCATCCTTATCGATTGTTATTGAGGCGGAATATACCGCCGTTGACCTGCGCAAACTATGAGCGTAGTATCGCCGTGCTATGTCGGATAATGAGCTGGCCGGGAATACGGATGGCAACGGTTTTGCCCACCGCACCCGCCTCGGGAACCGCATGCTCGAATACCTCGCGTCCACGCTGATGTAAATCGAATCGAACGGTCGTGAGCTCGTTATGCGCGACAAAATCATCGAGCGAGTCATCGACGCCCACCACGCTCACGTCCTCGGGCACGCGCAGGCCGCTATCGCGCAGCGCCGCAATCGCGCCGTTTGCCATCTGGTCGTTTGCTGCATAAATCGCCGTCATGGCGCGATCGTGCTCGGCCAAGTACCTGCCGGCCTCGTAGCCGCTGTTGGCAGACCAGTCACCCTCGAGCGGCTCTACCGGATCGATGTGTTTACGCTCGAGTGCATCCTGCCAACCGGCGCGACGAAATTGCTCGTCGACCGAGAACGACGGGCCGCCAATATAGCGAATTTGCTCGTGCCCCAGCTCAAACAGGTGATCCATAAGCAATAGCGAGCAACCGTAATGATCGGAATCGACCGTGGTCACGCGCGGATGCGCGTACATGGTAACGATGACCGTGCCAATGCCCGGCAGTGGATCAAACGTCTCAAAATCGGGTGCCATGCGACTCATGCCGATAATGATGCCGTCCACGGGCAGCGCGGCCATACGACGCGTGGCCTCGGCGAGCGAAAACTCCTCGGTCTTGGACATCTCGACCAGCGTGATGGCGCAATTATGCTCGCGAGCAGCGCTGGCGATGCCATCGATCATTGAGAGGTTGCCAAACTTGGTAACATCGTTGACGCATAGGCCGACCGAATGGTAACGGCCGTCGCGCAGCGAGCGACCGGCATAACTCGGACGAAAGCCGAGCTCTTGCATAGCGGCTTGCACGCGCTGGCGCGTCTGCTCGTTGACGTTGGGCAAGCCGTTGGCAACGCGCGAAACCGTCTGCTGCGAAACACCGGCAGCGCGGGCAACGTCGGCCATGGAAACCGGACGCGTACCTGTATCGTTGGAAGGGCGCCTTGCCACAAAATCACCTTCATCCTTGCGAGATCTGAATAGCGTGAATGCCGGCCCGAACGGAAACACGCCCCGCACCGAGGCCCGCTATCGTCGGACGCATGTTAACGTACTCTACTTTTTCTATCGGCGGTTCTTTTGCTCCATATGTCCATACAGCCACACCGTTCACGGCCGAAAATCTACCGATTACCAGATTCTCAAAAATAGATATGCGTTGTGTTATGAGTACGTTAACATACCCATTAACGTGCGGCACCGCGACCGTCTGGTTTGTGGTGCTCAAAATTGTTAACGTACTCATTAACGACACGGATCAGTCTCTCCGGTGTCAAGGAAAGGACCCCCATGACCGCCCCCGACAAAAAGACACTCGCCACGCTCACCAAGCTGTTCGAGGAGGAGTTTGGCCCCATCGGCGATCGCCAGGTGCTCTATGTGCACGCGCCCGGCCGCTCCGAGATCAGCGGCAACCACACCGATCACGAGGGCGGCCATGTTATCGCCGGCTCGCTCGATGTCGCCGTTGACGGTATCGCCGTGGCAACTGACTCCAAAGATCCGCGTCGCCGACGAGGGCTATCCCACGTTTGAAATCGCGCTCGACACGCTAGACGTTCAGGAGTCCGAGAAGGGCACGTCCGCAAGCCTCGTGCGCGGTATGGCCCACGAGATCGCAGCCCTTGGCGTTGAGCCCCACGGCTTCGACTTCGCCTTCACCTGCTCCGTCCCCTCGGGCGGCGGTCTTTCGAGCTCCGCTGCCGTCGAAGCCGCATACGGACGCGCCATGGAAACCCTCTGGGGCGCGCCCGCAATTGAGCCCGTCGCACTCGCCCAAATGAGCCAGCGCACCGAGAACAACTATTATGGCAAGCCCTGCGGTCTGATGGACCAGGCCGCCGTATGTCTGGGCGGCCTTGCCTACATGGACTTTGAGGACCAGGCTCAGCCTAAAACCCAGAAGCTCGAGCTCAACTTTGAGGATCACGGCTATGCGCTCGTGCTCGTTAAGGTCGGTGCCGACCACGTGGCAGCCACCGACGACTACGCCGCCGTTCCGCGCGAGATGCAGGACGTTGCCGCCGAGTTTGGCAAGGCACGCCTGTGCGAGGTAAACGTTGCCGACTTTGACGCCAAACTCCCCGAACTGCGTGCCAAGCTGGGCGACCGTGCCTGCCTACGCGCCGTTCACTACTGGTACGAGAATGGCCTGGTCGACAAGCGCTGGGCCGCCCTGAACGCCGGCGACATCGACCAGTTCCTGATCCTGACGCGCGAGTCCGGCGCCAGCTCTGCTATGTACCTGCAGAATGTCGTTGCCAAGCTGGGCTCCGAGCAGCCTTCCATGTATGCCCTGGCGCTGGCCGAGCACGTGCTCGACGGCCGCGGCGCCGTCCGCATCCACGGTGGCGGCTTTGGTGGCACCATCCAGGCCTTCGTGCCCCTCGACCTGGTCGACACCTTTATCACCAAGATGAACGACTGGCTGGGCGAGGGCTCTGCCCGCCACTACGCAATTTCTGACAAGGGGGCTTACGCGGCATGGCTGTAATGACCGACGTGCGCGAGGCTGCCCAGGGCCTTATCGAATATGCCATCCACCGATCGATGATCGGACAGGACGATCGCATCTGGGCATACAACACCATTTTGGAGTGCATCGGCGCCACGGGCCCCGCGCTCGACATGACCTGGGCGCTGCAGAACGAGAAGCTCTCGCTCTTGCACCCCGATACCCTGCCCGACTTTGACCTGGAGGGCACGCTTGCCTCGCTTTCCGAGGCTGCCGTTGCCAACGGCGCCGCCGAGGACACGACGTCGGGCCGTGACCGCATCGCTATGCGCATCATGGGCGTGCTCATGCCGAGGCCTTCGGTTGTAAACGAGGAGTTCAACGGACGTATGGGCGTCAACGAGCCCCGCGCCGCGACCGACTGGTTCTACGGTCTGTGCTGCGACGCCGGCTACGTGCGCCGTGCCGCCATCGCGCGCAACATCAAATGGAGCACCCCCACCAACTGGGGCGACCTGGAGATCACCATCAACCTGTCAAAGCCCGAAAAGGACCCGCGCGATATCGCCGCGGCCGGCGCCGCCAAAAACACGGGCGAGAAGTATCCCGCCTGCCAGCTCTGCATCGAAAACGAGGGCTATCCCGGACGCTCCGCCGCAGGCGACGGCGGCGCTCACCCCGCCCGCCAGAATCTGCGCGTTATCCCCATCCAGCTCGACGGCGAGCGCTGGGGCTTCCAGTACAGCCCGTATGCGTACTTTAACGAGCACTGCATTGCCATGAGCTCCGAGCATCGTCCGATGCACGTCGACCGCAAGGGTCTGACCTGCCTGCTCGACTTTGTCGACCTGTTCCCGCACTACTTCATTGGCTCCAATGCCGATCTGCCCATCGTGGGCGGCTCGATTCTGTCGCACGACCACTTCCAGGGTGGCGCGCACGAGTTCCCCATGATGCACGCCGCCGAGGTCTCGCAGTTCAGCGTGCCCGGCTTTGACCAGGTCACCGGCACTGTGCTGCAATGGCCGCTCTCGGTGCTGCGCCTGCGCTCGCATGACCGCGCTCAGCTGCTCGATGCTGCCGAGAAGATTATCCTCGCCTGGCGCGAGTGGACCGACGAGTCCGTGGGCGTTATCGCGCACACGGCCGACGGCGTGGCACACAACACCGTGACGCCCGTCATCCGCCGCGTCGACTCCCGCGGCAATGCCGGCGGCGAGATCTACGAGGCCTACCTGGCGCTTCGCTGCAACATCACGACCGACGAGCATCCGCTGGGCGTTTTCCACCCGCATGCCGAATACCACCACATTAAGAAGGAGAACATTGGCCTGATCGAGGTCATGGGCCTGGCCATTTTACCGCCGCGTTTGGTTCCCGAGCTTGGCGCTGTCCGTGAGCATCTGCTGGCGGCCAAAGCCGATGCCAGCTACGACCTTGCCGGTGCGCTCGAGGGCGACGACCTTTGCCGCAGCCACGCCGCATGGGCCAAGGATGTCTTTGCTCGCCGCGGCGATGAGTTTACGGCGGATAACGCCATCGATATCCTGCACGAGGAGGTCGGCGTGGTGTTTGGCCACGTGCTCGACAACGCCGGCGTCTTCAAGTGGGACGAAGTCGGCCGCGCCGCCCAGCAGCGCTTCATCAACTCGCTGTAGCAGCGAGCTCGAACGCACACACTCAACGAATAGCGACTACGCGACAACGGCGCCCGCCGGCAACATCGCCGACGGGCGCCGTTTTTGAGTGTAGTCATTGGGGTCATTCTTAAGGGGTGTTCTTAAACGACTAGTCATTAAAGAGCGTCCCCAATGACTACTTGCGACCAAGGCAACGCCGGTGTCTTGGCAACGACAGACACTATGACCCAATCCGAGGGCACTAAAAAGATAGGAGCCCCCGCTCGTGACCGCGGGTCGGGGCTGCGACAATGATGTTGAAGTGCCATAGGCGCAGCCGCGCCGCAACGAGGTTGGGAGGCTCCCATGCCAAA
>DBGBLM010000185.1:0-2668 GCA_048448865.1 Collinsella sp. | reverse complement strand
TCCGCAGGTGTGGGTGTGGGTCGGCGGCGTGGTCGCCGTGCAGAGTGTGATCACCTCGGTCCGCGATGCGTTCTTTGCGGGCGCGTGGCTGCCGTTTGATGTGCTGCCGCTGGCGGATATCGGTGCCGCGTGGGCACCGGTTGCCGTGGTTGCCTTTGTGATCGGTCTGCTCCATAGTCGTTTTGTCGCACATTCGAGGAGCTAAGGCATCAATGCTTGCATAGGCGGGGAGTCTCCCCTATAATTTCCTTCGCTTTGGGACACGCAAGGTTTAGACCTTAGCTGCTCAACACCTTCGGGACGTGGCGCAGTTTGGTAGCGCGCCTGCTTTGGGAGCAGGATGTCGCAGGTTCAAATCCTGTCGTCCCGACCATATCTTGCGGGCGTAGTTCAATGGTAGAACCCCAGCCTTCCAAGCTGATGACGCGGGTTCGATTCCCGTCGCCCGCTCCATAAGATAGACGAATGGCTCTGGTCCCTTTGGGAATCAGAGCCATTTTCATATACATGCCGGGACCCCACATCCCCTTCTAAGTTGCGGTGAAATACGGACTATTTTCCGGCTTTTATGGCCCATGTAGTCCGTATTTCACCGCAACTATTTGTAAGGTTGGATTTTGATGCCGTTGGGAGGGTCGTAGCGACCGTCTACCGAGAGTGGAATTATTTTTTGAAGCTCTGACCTGCGGCGTCAAGCTTTTGGTCAGCTTTTGGCAAGGCCTGCGGACGGAAGCATGCGATAGCGTAATGGTATTCTCTCCGCCGTGATGGTTATGGGGTTGGCCATGCTCGATAAAGGCAAACATTTTCCGCAGTCATATGCAAGAATGCTATTCTCGGCCGTTGGAATTCATCAAGATGGACAGCTGCTTATAACAATTGATCCTTGGGATGAACGCCGTGCGCGCGAGCTTATGCAGGAAGAGCTCATGCTTCGTCTTTACAACCATGTGTACGCGGATCCGGTCTATTGGAATAATCTTGGGGTTGAAGATCGCATCTTTCAGCTGGCATCCGCTATTGCGGTCGTTGAACCGGATGCTGTGTTTTGCGGATCGACGGCAGCGCTGCTCTACGGCATCGGCTCGGCGTATACGCTTCTGGATAAAGTGCAAGTACTGCTGCCACGGTCTACAAGGCGTGATACGTATGAGTTCGTTGAATACAAGCGCTGGCGGGCGGGCGAAGTGTGGCGGCTAGGTCTGTTTACACTGACGGATCCGTGTCGAACGGTTGTTGATATCGCTCGAACGAGCGCCTTTCGCTATGCGCTGGGCTATGTCGATGGCTTGGCCCGTGAGTACGATGTCGAACGCGAAGAACTGCGAGCATACGCGCAGGCAAATTGCCGAGGGTTGCATGGCATCGCGCGTGCTTTTGACGTTTTTGAGTATATGGACGGCAGGTCAGACAATGGCGGCGAGTCTGAGGCGAGAGCAGCGATGATTCTCGCTGGGGTTGCCGCGCCCGAGCTTCAAGTTGAGATAACGCGACCGGGAAACGCTGGCTATTATCTAGCAGATTATGGCTGGCAGATGCCAGGCGGCTCATGGACGCTGGCAGAGCTGCATGGGCTAGGCAAGTTTGAAGACGAAGCTCAAAATGATCCAGAGCAGGCGGCAGCAAAAACGTATCGAGCGGCCCTCATGCGCGACGCGAACCTTCGCGCCATGGGCCACAACGTCATTCATTTCAAACTCTCGGACACCTACGACGTAGAATCGTTCGGTGCCATGATGCGCGGCTACGGCATTCCGACAACAAAACCCTACGCCGAATCCCGATAGCGAAATCGTTCGCGGTCCACCTTCAATAAGTTGCGGTGAAATACGGACTGTTGAGGCCTTTAAAGGCATAAAACAGTCCGTATTTCACCGCGACTTAGAAGGGGATGGGGTTAGCTGCGGGGGCGGTGGCGGAGTTTGTCGATGGTGGAGTCGGTGCTTCGGTTGCGGGCTTCGGCGGCGCGGTCGCGGGCGTCGGCGGCGGTTTGGCGCTGGCGGCGGTAGTCGATCATGCCTTGGATGATGAGCTTGCCAAAGCTCACGACATCATCGTTGTAGATGGCGGTTCGGGCTGCGAGGAGGCAGTCGGTAAAGTCCATATGGGTTTTGCCAAAGAGTTTGATGGCAAGGGCGACAACGGTGGGCTCGTCGACCATGACGTCATCGAGCAGCCTTTTCATGGCCGCAGCAATCTCAACGCGGGGAACCTTATAGACGTCGCGCAGCGTGACCACGACGCGCGTGATGATCTCGGGGTAGACGCGAGCGGTGCGCGTGGCGATGACCTTGGCGGCGCGCGGTGACAGAACTTCGTCGTCGTCAAGCAGGTAGCGTAGGATGACGGTCTCGTCGATGATGGTGCTACTCATGGATATCTACTTCCTCGGGACCCAAAATCGAATCGTCGCTTTCTGTGGCAAGGTACTCAATCCAGGCATTGCGCTCCTCGGAGCGGCTATTGGGGTCCCCATAGGCTTTGAGCGATCCATAGGCGGCGGTGCCGTCCTTTGAGCGCACAGCGACCGGCTGAAAGGGGAGCTTGCGCATCAAAATGCTCTGCGCGACAAAAAGGCGCACGGCCTCGGCGAGCGATGTGCCCATGGCGTCGTAGAGACGCTCGGCATGCTGCTTGTCTTCCTCGCGAATGCGCACCTGCAGGATGG
>DBGBLM010000184.1:0-3057 GCA_048448865.1 Collinsella sp. | reverse complement strand
AAGCGATGAAGTACGGCAGGACACGTCTCCCCCATGGCGGAACAAAAAAGGCGCCCCGGCCGAAACCGGGGCGCCGCATGCGCACGAATATGTCGCGTTTCGATTACTGACGATCGAGCTTGCGGACAGCAACGCGCTTGCTGTACTCATCGACGTGACCAAAGTCGCCAATACCGACAGACTCGGCAACGTTGGCGCCGGTGGCCATAGCGAGCTTCATGGCCTCCTCGACGTTGTCGCGATCCCTGTACCACTTGTGCAGGAACGCAGCGAGGGTGCAGTCGCCGGCGCAGACGGAAGAAACCAGCTTGATGTTGAACTCACGCTTGGCGTACCAGATGTCCTCGCCGTTGGAGAAGTAAGCGTCGCCGCGGCTACCACGGGTGAGCAGCACGTTCTGAACGCCGGCGTCGTGAGCCATCTTCATGGCAACGCGGACCTCGTCGTCGGTGTCAACCGGCACGCCGAAGATGGCCTTCATCTCGTGATGGTTCGGCTTGATGAGCAGCGGCTTCTTGTGAGCGAGCTCCTTGAGCTTGTCGGAGGACAGGTCCAGGACGACGTCGGCGCCACGGGCCTGAGCGTGCTCCATGACCTGAGCCAGGAAGTCGGGCGTAGCTTTGGGAGGCACGGAGCCGGAGACGATCAGGCACTCAAGATCGCCCGCGGTGTCCAGGATGTTGTAGAGCTCCTCCTGGTGCTGCGGCGTAATAGGAGCGCCAGGGTTCAGGATGCCGTACTCGTGCTGGCCATCGTTGACGTAGGTGTTGATGCGCGTGATACCGTCGGTCCAGACCGGGCGGCACAGGCAGCCCAGGTTCATGACTTCCTCGACGATAAACTTACCCGTGAAGCCAGCGAAGAAGCCGAGCGCGACGGTGTCGACGCCCATCTTCTTAAAGGCGAAGGACACGTCGAGGCCCTTGCCGTTAGCCGTGTAGCTGGCCGAGCCGGTGCGGACGTTCTCGTCGGGCTCGAGCGGAGAGCTCGAAACCGTCATGTCGACAGCCGGGTTAGCGGTTAGCGTGTAGAACATTTACAGTACCCCCTGTATATGTGAGGGCCGCGTGGCCGGCCCATTCCAACCACGCGGTTACCTCTGATACCAAATTAGCGAGCTGCGGACTCGAGCAGTGCCTTGACCTCGGCGGCGGTGTTGCAGGCGAGCGCCTTCTCGGCGAGCTCGTCGCACTCGGCCTTGGTCCACTGGCTGATGGTCTTGCGGGCGCGCAGGATCGACGGAGCGCTCATCGAGAACTCCTCCAGGCCCCAGCTGATCAGCAGCGGCTCGAGCAGCGGATCGGCAGCGGCCTCGCCGCACATACCGACCATGATGCCGGCCTTCACGCCGCTCTCGATGATGTTCTTGAGCGAGCGGAGCACGGCGGGATAGTACACCTGGTACAGGTTGGAGATGGTGTCGTTGCCACGGTCGGCGCACATGGTGTAGCCGATCAGGTCGTTGGTGCCGATGGAGAAGAAGTCGGCGACCTCGGCAAGACGGTCTGCGAGCAGCGAAGCGGCGGGCGTCTCAACCATAATGCCGACCTCGATGTTCTCGTTGAACTTGCGACCCTCTTCGGTCAGCTCGGCCTTGCACTGCTCGACGAGCTCCTTGACAGCCAAGACCTCCTCGACGCAGGTGACGAGCGGGATCATGATCTTGACGTCACCGAAGGCGCTAGCGCGCAGCAGAGCGCGGAGCTGGACCTTGTACTGGTCGGGATTGGCCAGGCAGTAACGCACGGCGCGGAAGCCCATGAAGGGGTTATCTTCCTTGACCATGTGCAGATACGGAATCTCCTTGTCGCCACCCACATCGAGCGTGCGGATGATGACCGGAGCACCCTTGAGCGCGCTGGCGACCTTACGGTAGGCGTTGAACTGCTCCTCCTCGGAAGGAAGCTCAGCAGAGTCCATGAACAGGAACTCGGAGCGGAACAGACCGATGGCCTCGGCGTCATGATCGAGCGCGTTGGGCACGTCATCGGGGTTACCGATGTTGCAGGCGATGATCTTCTTGATGCCATCGGCAGTCACGGACGGCTTGCCACGGAAGGCCTCGAGGGCTGCCTTCTCGGCAGCGAAGGCCTCGGCCTTGGCGGTGTAGGCAGCGAGCGTCTCCTCGTCGGGATCGGCCTCGACGATACCCTTGCCACCGTCGACGACAACGGTCATACCGTTGCGCAGAGCGGTGCAGCTGTTGGAAACCGAAAGGACAGCCGGGATCTCGAGGGCGCGCGCAATGATCGCGGAGTGCGACGTGCGGCCACCGGTCTCGGTGACGATACCGGCAACGTGGGCCTTATCGATCGTGGCGGTCATGGACGGCGTGAGGTCGTGCACGACAACGACAGTGTTCTCGGGCAGGACGGAGAGGTCGACGACCTCCTTGCCCAGCAGCTCAGCCAGAATACCGGTGCGGATGTCGGCGATGTCGGCCGCACGCAGACGGAACATCTCGTCGTCCATGGACAGGAACATGTTCTCGAACAGGGTCGAGGTGTCCATGAGCGCCTGCTCGGCGCAGGTACCGCCGTCAATGGCGGCGTTGATGGCGTCGGTCATCCCCGGGTCCTGAGCCAGGACAATGTGTCCGCTCATGATCTCGGCCTCGGCCTCGCCCACCGTCTCCTTCATGTGGTCGGCCTGAGCCTGGGTCTTCTCGCAGAAGACCGAAAGAGCGGACTGATAGCGCTCCTTCTCTGCTGCCGAATCAGCAACCTCGTGCGGCTCAAACGTCAAGTCGGGATCGACGGCGACCATGACGGTGCCGATACCGATGCCCTCGGAAGCGTTGACTCCCTGATACATTCCCATTCCTCTCTCCGTGTCATGTGATAAAGCGTTTTGCCATATCCATGACAAAAGAGCGCAGCTACCTTACAACAGGTCACTGCGCCCCCAAATATGAACTTAGTTGTTCAACATGCGACCCGTTTGAGTTCTACTCGCCAAGACCGCTCTTGATGAGCTCGATGGCAGCAGCCAGAGCCTCGGCCTCGTCAGCGCCGTCGCACTTGACCTCGACCTCGGTGCCGCAGGGGATACCAGCAG
>DBGBLM010000183.1:0-7576 GCA_048448865.1 Collinsella sp. | reverse complement strand
GAGGTACCCAGCAGGATATCGTCCGGACCGTCGGGGCTAAAGACCATCTGCAGCAGCTGCGAGAGGTCTTCCTCGTCGGCAACGTCGTCGTTGTTCTCGAGGATGTAGAGCAGGTCGTGGGCCTCGAGGCCGTCACGGAGCTCCTCGATCGCCTTGGCACCGATGCCATCGATGCGCAGCAGATCCTCCTCGGACTTGCCAACCAGGTCGCCAACCGTCTCAATGCCGACCTCGCTGAACTTGTTGGTCCAGCGCTGCGACACGCCCAGGTCGTCGAACAGGTACAGGCGAGCCTTCTCGGCGGAGATGGTGTGGCCGTTGCGGGTGAACGAACCGTCAGCACCGCCGAACTCGTCGTAGCCGGCCCAGTCGAGCTGCTGCGGGAGCTGCTCGTCCAGGTCCTTGAGCTCAACCGGAGCCCACTCGGGCAGCGACTTGGCGTTGGGCGAAGCCGGGCCATCGATGTCCACGTAGCCGTCGGCCGTGCGATACGTCAGCTTGGCGTTGGCGTACGGCTTGAGGCCGGTACCAGCCGGGATTTTCTTACCGACGATGACGTTGGACTTAAGGTCGAGCAGGTGGTCGACCTTGCCCTCGATGGCAGCCTCGGTAAGGACACCGGCGGTACGGATGAACGAAGCGCTCGACAGCCAGGAGTCGATGTTGGACGCAACCTTGAGCGTACCCAGGATGACGGGCTCGGCCACAGGAGCCTGACCGCCCAGACGGGCAACGCGCTCGACCTCGTCGGCGAACTCGTAGCGGTCGACGTACTGACCAAGCAGGTACTTAGAGTCACCGGGGTTGGTGATCTGAACGCGACGCAGCATCTGACGTGCGAGCACCTCGATGTGCTTGTCGTTCAGGTCAACGCCCTGGCTGGTGTAGACGTCCTTGACGCTCTCAACGAAGGTGTGCATCGTCGACTCGATGTCGGTCAGCTTGCGCAGGTTGCGGAAGTTGACGAAGCCCTTGGTGATCTGATCGCCGGCGCGAACCTCGCAGCCGTCCTCGATCTCGGGCATAAAGCGCACCGAAGCGGGGACGCGACGCTCGTCGAGGACACGGGTGTGATCCTCGGAGTCGGTGAGCGTCAGCACGTACTCGGACTTCTCGGGCTTAATAGAGAGGTGACCGGAGTACGGAGCCAGCTCGGCCTCGCGACCCAGGATCTTCTCGTTGACGTTGCCGACGATATCGAACATACGGCTGACCGTAGGCAGACCCTGCGTAATATCGTCAACGCCAGCGACGCCGCCGGAGTGAATGGTACGCATCGTAAGCTGCGTACCGGGCTCGCCGATGGACTGGGCGGCAATAATGCCGACCGCGGTACCGATGGCGACCGGACGACGGGTGGAAAGATCCCAGCCGTAGCACTTCTGGCACACGCCGTACTTGGAGCGGCAGGTGAGCAGCGCGCGAAGCTTGACCTTCTTGAGGCCCGCATCGACCATCTTCTGGATGTCGGCGACCTTCTCGATGTAGCCGTCCTGCTCAAAGAGCACGATGCCATCGGGAGCCACGACATCCTCAATGAAGCAACGGCCGACAAGGTCGGTGTTAAGGTCGGTGGTGCCGGGGATGATGAGGTTGTAGGTGACGCCCTCGTGCGTACCGCAGTCCTCCTCGCGGACGATGACGTCCTGGGCCACGTCGACCAGACGACGGGTCAGGTAACCAGAGTCCGAGGTGTGGGATGCGGTATCGACCAGGCCCTTACGGGCGCCGTAGGTCGAAATGAAGTACTCGAGCGGCAGCAGGCCCTCGCGGAAGTTCGCCTTAATGGGAAGGTCGATCGTCTCGCCGGACATGTCTGCCATCAGGCCACGCATGCCGCCGAGCTGACGCAGCTGGGTCTTAGAACCACGGGCGCCGGAGTCGGCCATCATGTACAGCGGGTTCTCCTCGTCGAACATGTCGAGCATGAGCGCTGCAACCTTATCGGTACAAGCGGTCCACTCGTTAACGACTTCGATGTGGCGCTCCGTCTCGTTGATGAAGCCCTCCTCGAAGTACTCGTTGATCTGGTCGACGTTGGCCTGGGCGCGGTCGAGCAGCTCCTGCTTCTCGGCAGGGATAAGAGCGTCCCACACCGAGATGGTGAGGCCGGCGCGGGTAGCGTAGTGGAAGCCGGAGTACTTGATGGCGTCGAGGATCGGGCCGACCTTGGCCTCGGGGTAACGATCGCAGCAGTCGGCAACCAGCTTGGCCACATCGCCCTTGACCATCTTGTAGTTCATGAACTCATAGTCTTCGGGCAGGCACTGGCGGTTGAAGATGATGCGGCCGATAGAGGTCTCGAAGCGTGCGGTCTTGTTGCCGGTGACGTCGTAGTCGACGAACTCGTTCTTGCCGTTCTTGACGCGGAAGATACGGGTGCCGTCCTCGTTGATGACGTTGGCATCGGCAGCGGACACGCGGACCTGGATCTTGGCCTGCATGTCGACCTCGGAGCGGCAGTCATAGGCGTGCAGCGCGTCGTCGAAGCTCGAGAACACGTGGTTCTCGCCCGGCAGACCCTCGCGAACCTGGGTGAGGTAGTACACACCGATGATCATGTCCTGCGAAGGGATGTTGACCGGCTTGCCGGATGCCGGCGAGCGCAGGTTGTTCGCAGAGAGCATGAGCACGCGGGCCTCGGCCTGAGCCTGGCTGGACAGCGGCACGTGGACAGACATCTGGTCGCCGTCGAAGTCGGCGTTGAAGGGCGAGCAGACCAGCGGGTGCAGGTGGATAGCCTTGCCCTCGACCAGCACCGGCTCAAAGGCCTGGATGGACAGACGGTGCAGGGTCGGTGCACGGTTGAGCAGCACGACGCGGCCGTCGATGACCTCTTCGAGGATATCCCACACAAAGGTGGCCCCGCGGTCGATAGCGCGCTTGGCGCCCTTGATGTTCTCGACCTTGCCAAGCTCGACCAGGCGCTTCATGACGAAGGGCTTGAAGAGCTCCAGCGCCATGGTCTTGGGCAGACCGCACTGGTGCAGCAGCAGCTTGGGGTCGGTAACGATTACCGAACGGCCGGAGTAGTCGACACGCTTGCCCAGCAGGTTCTGACGGAAACGACCCTGCTTGCCCTTGAGGGCCTCGGCGAGCGACTTGAGCGGGCGACCGCCACGGCCAGAGACCGGGCGACCACGACGGCCGTTGTCGAACAGTGCGTCCACGGACTCCTGGAGCATGCGCTTCTCGTTATTCACGATGATCGCAGGGGCGTCCAGGTCGAGCAGGCGCTTGAGTCGGTTGTTACGGTTGATCACGCGACGGTACAGGTCGTTGAGGTCGGATGCGGCGAAGCGGCCACCGTCGAGCTGGACCATCGGGCGCAGATCGGGCGGAATGACAGGAATGACGTCCAGAATCATATTCGCGGGGCTGTTGCCGCCCTTCAGGAAGGCGTCAACGACCTCGAGGCGCTTAACGGCCTTCTCGCGCTTCTGCTTTTGGGAGTCCTCGTCGGCGATGATGGCCTTGAGCTTCTCGGCCTCGGAGGGGAGGTCGATGGCAGCGAGCAGGTCGCGGACGGCCTCGGCACCCATACCACCCTTGAAGTACATGGAGTAGTAGCGAGTCATCTCGCGGAACAGCGGCTCATCGGAAATGAGGTCGCGCTCGCTGAGCTTCATGAAGGCGTTGAAGGCGTCCGTGCGGAGCTGCTTCTCGTCCTTGCACTCTTCCTCGATGTCGACGATGCCAGAGGCGATCTCCTCGGGGGTCAGCGGCTCCTCGTCGGAGAACTCGTCAAAGTTCTCGGGGTTGCCCTGCTCCTTGAGGGACTCGATCTGGCGAGCGCACTCGGCATCGATCTCTTCCAGATCGGCGGCGAGCTCCTCGCGCAGGTCGTCGGCGTCGGCCTCGCGAGCCTCGTAGTCGACCTCGGTGATGATGTAGCTGGCAAAGTACAGAACCTTCTCGAGGTCCTTGGACTTGATGTCGAGCATACGGCTCATCGGGAAGCTCGTGGGGCTCTTGAAGTACCAGATGTGGGACACGGGAGCGGCGAGCTCGATGTGGCCCATGCGGTCGCGACGCACCTTGGCCGAGGTGACCTCGACGCCGCAGCGCTCGCAGACGATGCCCTTAAAGCGGATGCCCTTGTACTTGCCGCAGGAGCACTCCCAGTCCTTGGCGGGACCGAAGATCTTCTCGCAGAACAGGCCGTCCTTCTCGGGCTTGAGGGTACGGTAATTGATGGTCTCCGGCTTCTTGACCTCACCGTGCGACCAGGAACGGATCTGGTCGGCGGAGGCAAGGGAGATCTTTACCGAGTCAAAATCAGTAGCTTCGAAATCTGCCACAGTCAACTACTCCTTATCAGTGGTCGTGGCGGCGACAGCCTCGGGCGCCTCGGCGGTCTCGGCATCCTCGGCCTCGATGTCGGCGTCAACGCCGGCGAGCGCAGCCAGGTCGTCGAGAGCGGAGGTCTCCTCGGCGGTCACAGGGGCGGAGGCGTCCTCGTCGGCATCGTGCATGGGCTCGATGTCCAGTGCGAGGGAGCGAATCTCCTTGACGAGAACCTTGAAGGACTCGGGGATACCCGGGACCGGGACGTTCTCGCCCTTGACGATGGACTCGTAGGTCTTGACGCGGCCCACGGTATCGTCGGACTTGACGGTCAGGATCTCCTGCAGGACGTTGGAAGCACCGTAAGCGTACAGTGCCCAAACTTCCATCTCGCCGAAGCGCTGGCCGCCGAACTGAGCCTTGCCGCCCAGAGGCTGCTGGGTAACCAGGCTGTAAGGGCCGGTCGAACGGGCGTGGATCTTGTCGTCGACCATGTGGCCGAGCTTAAGGATGTAGGACGTACCCACGGTAATGGGCTCGCGGAACTCCTCGCCGGTGCGGCCGTCGAACAGACGGGTCTTGCCGCGCTCGTCAAGCTGGGTGACGAACTCGGGGCGCATGTGATCGCCAAAGGCAGCGGTGGCCTTGTTGAGCATGTTCTTGTTGGCGCGACGGATGACCTCGGCGATCTCGTCCTCCTTGGCGCCGTCGAAGACGGGCGTCGCGGTGAAGAACGGACCGGGGACGTACTTGTCGGAGTCGGCCTGCTCGGTATCCCAACCGCAGGCAGCAGCCCAGCCAAGGTGGCACTCGAGCAGCTGGCCGACGTTCATACGCGAAGGAACGCCCAGCGGGTTGAGGATAACGTCGATCGGGGTACCGTCAGCCATGTAGGGCATGTCCTCGACCGGCAGAACGTTACAAATAACACCCTTGTTGCCGTGGCGGCCGGCGATCTTATCGCCCTGCTGGATCTTACGACGCTGGGCGACGTAGACGCGCACCTGCTCGTTGACGCCGGGAGCCAGGTCGTCGCCGTTCTCGCGGCTAAAGCGGACGACGTCGATGACGCGGCCGTAAGCGCCGTGAGGCATCTTAAGGGAGGTGTCGCGGACGTCGTGGGCCTTGGCACCGAAGATGGCGCGCAGCAGGCGCTCCTCGGCAGTCAGAGCGCTCTCGCCCTTGGGGGTAACCTTGCCGACCAGGATGTCGCCAGGGCCGACCTCGGCGCCGATGCGGATGATGCCGTCCTCGTCGAGGTTGGCAAGCATGTCCTCGGAGAGGTTCGGGATCTCGCGGGTGATCTCCTCGGGGCCGAGCTTGGTGTCGCGGGCGTCGATCTCGTGACGGGTGATGTTGATGGTCGTCAGCAGGTCCTCGGCCACCAGGCGCTCGGACACGACGATACCGTCCTCGTAGTTAAAGCCTTCCCACGGCATATAGGCCACGGTGAGGTTCTGGCCCAGTGCGAGCTCGCCGTGATCGGTCGAAGGACCGTCGGCCAGAGGCTCGCCCTGCTCAACGGTGTCACCGACGCGCACGAGCGGACGGTGGTTGATGCAGGTGGACTGGTTGGAGCGCTGGTACTTGGCCAGGTGATACTCGTCCATGCCGCCGGCATGCTTGACGATGATCTTGGCGGCGTCGGCAAAGATGACCTCGCCGGCGTTCTTGGCCAGGGTGACCTCGCCGGAGTCCAGAGCGGCGCGACGCTCCATGCCGGTACCGACATAGGGAGCGGCGGGGTGAACCAGCGGCACGGCCTGGCGCTGCATGTTAGCGCCCATCAGCGTACGCTTGGCGTCGTCGTGCTCAAGGAACGGGATCAGCGTGGCTGCGACGGAGAGCATCTGACGCGGCGAGACGTCCATGTAGTCGACGTCCTCGACAGGCACGTCGGCGGGAGCGCCGAAGGAGCCGTCGAAGTCGCGGGTACGGGCGATTACGGTGTGCGGGCGGACAAGCTTGCCCTCGGCATCGGTCGTGATGAACTCGTTGGTCTTGGGATCGAGCGGCGTGTTGGCCGGCGCGATGACGTGCTTCTCTTCCTCGTCAGCGGTCATCCAGTCGATCTGGTCGGTGGCAACGCCGTTCTCGACGCGACGGAACGGAGCCTCGATGAAGCCGTACTCGTTGACGCGGGCGTAGAGGGCGAGCGAGCCGATCAGGCCGATGTTGGGGCCTTCGGGGGTCTCGATCGGGCACATGCGGCTGTAGTGCGAGTTGTGGACGTCGCGGACGGCCGTCGGCACGTTGGTGCGGCGGCTGGAGCCGGACTTGTGGCCGGCAAGACCGCCAGGGCCGAGTGCGGACAGACGGCGCTTGTGGGTCAGACCGGTCAGGGGGTTCGCCTGGTCCATGAACTGCGAGAGCTGCGAGGAACCGAAGAACTCCTTGATGGAGGCCACGATCGGGCGGATGTTGATGAGCGACTGCGGGGTGATCTCGTCGATGTCCTGGGAGCTCATGCGCTCACGGACGACGCGCTCCATACGGCTCATGCCGATACGGAACTGGTTGGCGACGAGCTCGCCGACGGTGCGGATGCGGCGGTTGCCAAAGTGGTCGATGTCGTCGACCTTGAAGCCCTGCTCGCCGGCAGCGAGGGACAGCAGGTAGCGCAGCGTCGCGACGATATCCTCGTCGGTGAGCACCGTGACCTCTTCCTCGGTGGTGAGGTTGAGCTTCTTGTTGACCTTGTAACGACCGACGCGGGCCAGATCGTAGCGCTGCGGGTTAAAGAGCAGGCCCTCGAGCAGGCTGCGGGAAGCGTCCACGGTGGGAGGCTCGCCCGGGCGCAGGCGACGGTAGATCTCGATAAGGGCGTCCTCGCGGGTGAGGGCGGTGTCGCGCTCCAGGGTGCGCTTGATCACATCGGAGTTGCCGAGCAGCTCGATGATGTCGTCGTTGGTGACGGCAATGCCAAGGGCGCGCAGGAACATCGTGGCGCTCTGCTTGCGCTTACGGTCAATGGAGACCATAAGCTGGTCGCGCTTGTCGACCTCAAACTCAAGCCAGGCACCGCGGGACGGGATGATCTGGGCCTTGTAGATCTGCTTGCCCGAATCCATCTCGGAGCTGTAGTACACACCCGGGGAGCGCACGAGCTGCGAGACGACGATACGCTCGGTACCGTTGATGATGAAGGTGCCCTGATCGGTCATCATGGGGAAGTCGCCCATAAAGACGAGCTGCTCCTTGATCTCGCCGGTCTCCTTGTTGATGAAGCGGACGTCAACGAAGAGCGGGGCCTGATAGGAGATGTCCTTGGCACGGCACTCGGCGATGG
>DBGBLM010000182.1:0-14567 GCA_048448865.1 Collinsella sp. | reverse complement strand
ATCTGATGGTGTCGACGTCAATGGTATACGGGTGCATCATCGACGTCTTCAATTCAGAAGATATCAGTGCGGAATGATTTGGGAGGTAGCCCAAACAGCCCCGGCGGGGGTCCTGTGTAGTCACCCTTTAGGCGGAACTCTCCTAATTATTTGGATGAGTCGTTTACTTACTTGTACTGTTACCGTCTTCCCGCTCTTGTTGGGGTATGCTTTGTTCGTATGTAAACGTATGACATGTTGATGGGGGAGGGTGCTATGGCTCGCGAGAGTGCTCGTTCTAAGGATACGGCTAAGCCTGGCATCAAGGAAGTTGCGGCGGTGGCGGGGGTTTCGCCTACTACGGTATCTCGTGTGCTTAATAATCGTGGCTATATTAGCCAAGAGACCCGCGATAAGGTCCATGCCGCGATGAAGCGCATCAACTATACGCCCAACGATATCGCTCGTGCCATGCTCAACGGTCGCCTGAATCTTATCGGTATGATCGTCCCCTATGTCAGCAGTCCGTTTCATGCCCAAGTGGTTCAAGTCATTGAGCATACCCTGGCCGAAAACGGTTTTAAGATGCTGCTGTGCAATAGCGCCAATCGACCCGAGCTTGAGCGCTCTTATATCGACATGCTTCGACGCAATATGGTTGATGGCGTCATCGTCAACTCGCTTAATATCGGTGCCGAGGCGTATGCCGAGATGGGCTTGAGTCTGGTTGGTATCGACTGCGACCTTGGCGAGGCCTCTGTTCAGATTGCGAGCGACAGCTATAGTATCGGCGAACTTGCCACGCGTCGCCTGATCGATGACGGGTGTTCGCGCATCCTGTGCCTGCGCAGCAATAGCCGCATGCGCATGCCTGCCAATAAGCGTACCGATGCCTACCTCGATGTTGTTGAGCAGGCCGGTTTGCCCGCGCTTGTCCGTGAGGTCGAGTTCGTTAAGCCCGACGACGAAAAGAGCGCGGTCGTTGCGAAGATCCTCGATGAGAACCCCGATATTGACGGCATCTTTGCGGGAGACGACACGATGGCGGCTATCTGTCTTAACGTGATGAAGCAGCGCGGCTTGAGCGCTCCGGGCGATATTAAGGTCGTGGGCGCGGATGGTGCCCGCCGCACTATGACGTTTATGCCTGACTTAACAACCGTACGCCAAGATATCGATCGCATCGGAGAGCTCGCGGCGCAATCCATCATTGCTCTTATTAACGGCGAAAAGCCCGAATCGAATATCAAGCTCCCCGTTGAACTCATTGAGGGTAAAACCGCGTAGTTCATCCCGTGCCAAAAGAATTCCTCAAACACCCCTGATGACCGTTCGCCGGCATATGTCAACCGTTTGCCGACGACTGGAACTGCGAAAAGACGTATTGGTGTGAAAACGTTTGACATATGAAAACGATTGACATATCTTGCAGTTGTACCGAGTTAGTATCTCGTGAGAAAGGAAGTCTCGGATGCACAAGGTGTATTACCAGCCTGAGGGAATTTGGGTAGGCGACATCATGCCGTACGGCGAGGACGGCACGTTCTATCTCTATCATCAGCGTGACACGCGAAACCCCGGACCTTTCGGAGAGCCGTTTGGCTGGGCACTCGCGACAACCAAGGACTTCGTCAATTACAAAGACTTTGGCGAGAGCCTTGAGCGTGGCGGCGACGAGGAAGTCGACCAGTATGTTTATGCCGGCACGGTGTTTAAGGTGGGCGACAAGTACCATGCGCTCTACACTGGTTGCAATCGCGATAAGGTCAAGGCACGCTTGATGAAGCAGGTTCTTCTTCACGCAACGAGTGACGACGCCGTCAAGTGGGAGAAGAACATCGCCGAGACGCTGCTTCCGCCCCAGGAGGGTTACGATGACCGCAACTGGCGCGATCCCTTTGTGCTTTGGGATGAGGAGAACGAAGAGTACATGCTCATCCTCGGCACGCGTGTGGGCGAGGACAAGCGTCTGATGACCGGTCGTCTGGTCAAGTTCACCTCCAAGGACCTGGATACCTGGGAGTTCCAGGGCGACTGGTGGAATCCGGGCCTGTACACCATGTTCGAGATGCCTGATCTCTTTAAGATGGGCGACTGGTGGTATCTGGTGTTCTCCGAGTACAGTGATGGCAACAAGACCCGTTACCGCATGTCTCGCTCTATCAACGGTCCTTGGATCACTCCTGCGGACGATTCCTTCGATGGCCGCGCGTACTATGCCGCGCGTACCGCATTTGACGGCGAGCGCCGCGTTCTCTTTGGTTGGGTTCCTACGCGTGACGAGGGCGGCGACCCCAGCTCTTACCTGTGGGGTGGCACCTTTATGCCCCTCGAGATCGTTCAGCGTGCCGACGGAACGCTCGGCACCAAGCTTCCTGACAGCATGCTTGGCGCCTTTGGCGAGGCTAAGGCAGTCGAGGCCTTTGAGCTCTCCTGCGAGTCGGGCAAGGTCGAGCAGGTGCTCGCCGCGGATGCCGGTTCCACCTATATGCTCGATGCCGACATCGAGCTCGCCGGTGACGCTGCCGGCTTCTCGGTGAAGCTTGCCGAGGACGCCGAGTCCGGTCTTGCCTATGAGTTCCGCGCCAACCTGCGTGAGGGCAAGCTCGAGTTTACGGCGGCCCCCCAGTATCCGTGGTTCCAGGTCAACAACATGGGCCTCGAGCGTCCGTTGTTCTTTAAGGGCGAGGGCACTCATCATGTGCGCCTGGTCGTTGACGACGATATCGCGACCATCTTTGTCGATGATGTTGCGCTTAACGCGCGCTTCTGCAATAAGCAGGGCCAGGGTGTGGCGCTGACGGTCACCGACGGTACGCTCAAGTGCGCAAATGCAACGATCGCGTCTCTGTAATGGCATCAAAACGTCTTATGATTTCGTAAAGGAATGGAGAGGAACATGGACTACAAAGTTGTGTCTCAGCAAGTCGTCGATAACGTCGGCGGTTTGGAGAACATCGAGGGCGCCACGCATTGCGTTACGCGTCTGCGTCTGGTGCTCAAGGATACGAGCAAGTACAACAAGGCCGAGCTCGAGAACATCGATGGCGTCAAGGGCGTGCTGTACAACAGCGGCCAGCTCATGATCATCTTCGGTACCGGTACCGTCAACAAGGTCTACGATGAGTTTATGGCTCTGACGGGCGTTAAGGAGATCAGCGCTTCCGAGGTCAAGGGCGCCGAGGCGGACAAGAAGGGCAAGTTCTTCTCGGTCCTCAAGGTATTCTCGGACATCTTTATCCCCATCATTCCCGCCTTCGTCGGCGCCGCTATCATCATCGGCCTTAAGTCGCTGATCGTTGCCAACGGCCTCTTTGGCATGGAGGGCAGCCTTGCCGATCACAGCGAGTTCCTCAAGAACCTCGCAAGCTTCTTTGCCATTATCGCCACCACGTTTGACTACCTGCCTGTCCTGGTTATGTACAGCGCGGTGAAGCGTTTTGGCGGTAACCCGATTCTGGGCATCCTCGTCGGTATCGTCATGGTTCACCCGAGCCTTATGAACCGTAACGCGTTCGTTATGGACCCGACGGGTGCTGAGTACTGGAACTTCGGTCCGCTCTCCATTCCCATGGTTGCTTTCCAGGGCGGCGTGTTCCCTGCAATCCTGACTGCCTGGTTTATGGCCAAGGTCGAGAAGATTGCCCAGAAGTACATCCCCGAGGTCGTTTCGTTCGTCTTTGTCCCGACCGTTACCCTGATTCTTGCTAACGTCGCCCTGTTCACCGTGTTCGGCCCGCTCGGCAACCTGATCGGCGACGTCCTCGCCGGCGTAATCGATATCCTGTACAACAGGATGGGCGTCTTCGGTGCCTTTGTCTTTGCCGCATTCCTGCAGCCGCTCGTCGTTACCGGTACGCATCAGTTCATCCAGGGTATCGAGGCAAACCTCGTTGCCACGACTGGCTTCAACTACATCCAGGCAATCTGGTCGGTTTCCATCATCGCCCAGGGCGGCGGCGCCATCGGCATGTACCTCATTCACAAGAAGCATTCCAAAGAGCGCAACATCTGCATGTCGTCCTTTATCCCGACGCTGGTCGGTATCTCCGAGCCCGCAATCTTTGCTGCAAACATGCGCTACTCGATCATCCCGTTCATCTGCGCTTGCATCGGTGCAGGCTGCGGCGGTGCCTTCGTGAAGCTCTTTGAGGTGCGCGCCATCGGTCAGGGTCTGACCGGCGTGCTTGGCCTGCTCATCGTTACGCCCGAGACGCTCGTGTGGTATGTGGCTGGCAATCTCATCGCCTTCATCGTGCCGATCGTCTTGATCTTTGCCTACAACAAGGCAAAGGGCGTGCCGACCACCGATGAAGAGGGCGCTGGCGCTGGCTTCGACGTTAGCTTCTAGTTGAGCCGTTCAGCGTAATGTGCGGATAAGTCCATTTGGGGAAGGGCGTTCGGCTCGTGTGAGTCGAGCGTCCTTTCCTATAGACGAGAAGGTCAATGGCGATGTTTAATCAAAAAAACAAGGTGATGCGTGCGGACTATGAGCAGTGGCGTGCCGGACAGGATGAGACGGCGGCTCGCATCGCGTCCGACCCCGATAGGCTTTTGTTCCATGTGGAGCCTGAGCTTGGCTGGCTCAACGACCCCAATGGTTTGGTTCAGATTGGTGATACGTATCACATCTATCATCAATACGATCCGTTCGATGCTGCGCATGGCGGTCCAGTGCTTTGGAACCATCTGACGACAAAGGATTTTGTGACGTACGAGAATCACGGTCCCGTGCTGTTCCCCGATTCCGATTTGGATTCGAGTGGAGCGTATTCTGGTTCTGCCTTTGTACGTGATGGCAAGATTCACTACTTCTATACCGGCAACGTTAAGCATTTTGACCGTGATGATTACGACTACGTGTTGACGGGCCGTGAGCAAAACCAGATTCATATGGTTGCCGAGAATCCCGACGAATTGGGCGAGAAGCGCATAGCTGCTGGGCCGGTCGATTGCCCCGACGATATCGGTACGCACGTGCGCGACCCCAAGATCCTTGAACACGACGGTATCTACTACATGGTTCTGGGCGCTCGTACGAAAGACGACCGTGGCTGCGTGCTTGTCTATACCTCGCGCAATCTTGAGAACTGGAGCTATGCGACGCGCATTGAGTTAGGCGAGAAGTTTGGCTTTATGTGGGAGTGCCCCGATCTGTTTGAGCTCGATGGCGAGCTTATTCTCGTTTGCTGTCCGCAGGGTGTGCCTGCCGATGGTTGGCGTTACCGCAATCCGCATCAGTGCGTGTGGTTCCCCATCGAGGCCGATTGGGAGGCGCCGAGCTTTAAAATCGTCGGGAAGGGCATGCCCCCGATGGTCGATGCCGGTTTTGATTTCTATGCTCCGCAGTCCTTTGAGGATGCTGCAGGCCGGCGATTGATGATCGGATGGTCGGGTTGCCCCGATGCGACGGCGGAAAACCCGACGGTGGCGCGCGGGTGGCAGTGCGCGTTGACGGTGCCGCGAGAGCTGAGCATGCGCGATGGTAAGCTCTGTCAGCAGCCGGCGCACGAGATTGAGAGGATGCGCGGCGACTGCGTTCGCACGACAGGCGGTGAAACCGTTGAGGAGCCGGGCCGCCTGTTTGATCTCGTGGTTTCCTGTGAGGGCGCCAAGATGGTTGAGCTCGAGATTCGCAAGGGTGTCTTTGTGCGCTATGCGGACGGGATGCTTACCCTCGACATGGGTGACGAAGGCTATGGGCGCGACCAGAGGTCGATTGAGCTCGGCGAGCTTCGCGACCTGCGCGTGCTTTCGGACACTACGATGGTCGAGATTTTTGCCAACGGCGGTGAGGCGGCACTTACGAGCCGTACCTATTCGTCGGCGGTTCCGGCGATGGCGCTGCACGCCGAGGGTGCGGCGTCGATGGATTTCTACCGCCTCGCTCATTAACCGTGCATGGAGCACGATTGGACTTGTTGGGCGGAATGTGTCGCAGTTGCCGCGGCCAACTACCGTTTATCGCGTATAGCGACCGTTTGCGGAATAAGTAACACTCCTTAATAAACCGTGTAAAATCTCAGTTAAGCACGGAGTTTTCCAGGGAGACGCTGTCCTTTGTTATGTGCAAAGGGCGGCGTCTCTTTGGCGCTTAGATGCCGTTGTGCAACAGCGCGACGCGCGTGTCATGTATTGAAAAGCCAATGTCGAGATGGGTCGTGATAAGAATGGGCAAGTATGTAATCGTGGTTGAGTCTGGGTCGGATGTAACGCCGGAGCTCTGCGAGCGCTACGGCATCGTGCGCGTGCCCATGCATGTCACGATTGGTGACGAGACCGTCGAGGACGGCTCGATCGATCCGCTCGAGATTTATTCGCGCTGCAACGAGTTTGGTGTGATGCCCAAGACCAGTGGCTGTTCGCCAGCGGATTTTGCGCATGTGTACGACCGCATCCATGCCGAGCAACCCGACGCGACTATTTTGCATCTTGCATATTCCGAGGCCACGACCTGTTCGCATCAGTCCTCTAAGATTGCGGCTCAGGGGCGCGACTACGTGTTCTCCATGGACACGCGCTTTGTCTCGGTGGGCCAGTCGCTCGTTGTCGTCGAGACCGCCAAGTATATTGAGGCTCATCCCGATGCCACCGTTGACGAGATCTTTGCATTTACGAACTCCGTCATGGACCGCGTGTTGCTGGGCTTTGTTCCTACCGACCTTGCCTTCCTTAAGGCGGGCGGTCGCTTGTCCAACGTCGCATTCCTTGGTGCCCATCTGCTCAAGATTAAGCCCTGCATTGAGGTGACGGGCGGTAAGTTCGTGGCGACCAAGAAGTTCCGCGGTTCTATGCTCAAGTGCGCCCGCGCCTTCATTGACCACATGGTTGCGAAGGGCGAGATTGACTACTCGCACATTGGCCTGGCGTATTCGGTGGGCCTTTCCCAGGAGCTGCGCGATGACATGGAAGTCTATGCACATGACCTGGGCTTTAAGGACGTTACCTGGACTCAAGTCGGCGGCGTCATCTCGAGCCACTGTGGCCCGACCGCCTTCGGTGCGGTGCTCACGCTTAAGGCGTAAAGGCCGCAGGCGAGCGTTCTTCAGCCTGACATCTCGACGTAGACCCCAGCCATGGTGATGGGGGATAGATTAAAACGTGCCATTCTAGCCCGAGACGTTTAAACGCAAGCGCATGGGCTAGAATGGCTCTGGCATTTTAATTGGTTGCATCCAAGGAGAGGCAAGGTAGCGGGAATGGCTGAGATGACGCTTGAGGGTGTGGACGCTCGTCCTGAGGATTCCGCATTTGCCCTAGGCCGCGTGCATTCAATCGAGACGATGGGAACGGTCGACGGACCCGGCATCCGCTTTGTGGTGTTTGTTCAGGGCTGTCCCATGCGCTGTGCGTATTGTCACAATCCCGATACTTGGTCGGTTAGCGGCGGCACCATGGTGACCGTCGAGCACCTTATGGACGAGTTCCAGAGTAACCATGAGTTTTACCGCAGCGGCGGAATTACGGTTTCGGGCGGCGAGCCACTTCTGCAGCCCGAGTTTTTGGCCGACCTGTTCCGTGCAATGCACAACAACCCCGATGGTCGTGTACATACCTGCATGGATAGCTGTGGCTACGCCTTCGACCCTCAGCATCCCGAGAAGTTCGATGCCGTTCTCAACGAGACCGACATGGTGCTGCTCGACATCAAGCATGCCGATCCGGCTGAGCATAAAAAGCTGACCGGCTGCGATCCTGCACGTATCCTGGCGTTTGGCGATGAGCTTGCCCGTCGCAAGATCAAGGTCGTTATCCGCCACGTGGTTGTGCCGGGCATTACCGACACGGTGGAGGAGTGCGAGAAGCTCGGTCGCCTCATCGCTCCATGGCACAACGTGGTGGGCCTGGAAATGCTGCCATATCACACGATGGGTGTCGTCAAGTACGAGCAACTGGGCATTCCCTATAAGCTCGAGGGCGTGCCCCAGATGGATACCGCGCGCATGCCCGAGCTGCGCAATGCCGTTATGACCGGCATGAAAAAGCGCCGTGCGGAGCTCAAAAACGCTATCGGATAGCATGCCATTTTCGTTCCCCAAGGGCACTCATTGGGGACAGACTTAAATGAGTGCCCCTGGGCACCTAGTTGATTGCTAAAGAGCCCCGTCCTAAAAAGACTGCTCTCTGGGTTGCGGTGAGATGCGCAACAGAATCGTGCCATTTGGATAAATACGCTTGTGGTTTCTTTAAAGACACCTTAAACGCCTCTGAATATCTTTGGAAAGAATTGCCTGCTCGGTATCATGCTGCTCGTATATAAACGGTGGCAGTCAGGAGACCACGTGCGAAACATCGCATCGCGGGACGAGTATGTGCCGCAGCATGGCAGCAGATATAAGACGAAGGGCACGTCTTCGCGTGGCCTTGCCGGCGCTCGCATCCGCGTGAGGAAGATTGCCGCTATTGGGATGCTAACGTCGGCGGTTATTATCCTCGGAATTACCGTTAAAACCTACGCCTCGGAGCGAACGGGGCGCCCAGATGCGTCAACGGTACAGCTGCAAAACGAGAAGGTTTCAAAGTCCAAAGCGTCGGCAGATCAAGCTCTGTCGACGGCAGATCTCAAGACGAGACTTTCGAAGGCGGACTTCAACGATATCCCTTCGGGTGATACCGTTCGGACCTTTTCGTTGGTGGATAACAAGACTCCTGCCTTGGAGGATGAGAGCCTTGCCTCGCTCCAGGATGCCCTGTGTCGGGCGCAGGAGCTGGGCGACGTGGGTGTAGTGTTCTACGACCTATCGAGTGGTAGGGGCGTGACGTATAACGCCGATGTTGAGGTGTATGGAGCGAGCAGTTATAAGGCGCTGTATGCACTCTATATTTGCGAGATGTTGGTCGAATCGGGGCAGGTGTCGCTCGATTGGCCTTTAGCCACGTATGGTGGTTACAGCATGGGCTGGCAGACAGTGCGTGACCTTATCGAGGCCGCGGTCGTCAACTCGGACAACGATTCGTTTATCGCGTTACGCGCGGCGTTTGACCATGATGGCTATGAGGATTGGATTGCCAATCTGGGTGTTGATGACGAAACGGCACTGAATCCGATGAGTGATTTTCCGACCTACTGCCCGCGCACTTCTGCGAGGTTATGGCGTGAGATGAGCGAGTATCTGAGCATGGATACCGAGACTTCACAGTGGTTGTCGGGCCTTCTGGCATCAACATCGCGCTCGTTTATTCGCGATGGCATTGCGGACGAGCAGGTTTTGGTGCGCAACAAGGCAGGCTGGATTAGCGAGGATGGTTACTACTCGACATGCGATGCGGGCCTTATCGACATCGATGGCTGTACCTATGTCATGGGTATCATGACATCGATGCCGTGGAGCGACCGCTCGAGCGAGGTTACGGCCGCGATTGCAAAGGCTCTGTTTGATACGCGAGCTGCACTGGCTTAGCGTGTTCGTTTGACGAGGTCAAACAAAATGCTGGTACCATACCTTGGTTGAGAATTTCGTATAGGTTTGGGGAATGGTATGGCTACCATCGCGATTATCGGTGCACTCGAAAAAGAGATCATGCAGATTAAGGAAGAGCTGAGCGACGTTTGCGAAGCACAGGAGGCAGGCTTGACCATTGTGAGCGGTGAGCTCGACGGCCTGTCGATTGTCGCCACGACGGCGGGTATGGGCACGGTAAACGCTGCCGCCGCAACACAGCACCTCATTAGCAAGTATGCTCCACAGGCAGTTGTGCTTTCGGGTATCGCGGGCGGTTTGAACCCCAAGCTCCATATCGACGACGTGGTCATCGGCAAATGCCTGCGCTATCTGGATACCGATACCGCGCTTATCGCCGAGTCTGCACCGGGGCTCGAGGAGTTTGGCTCGACGCCTGCGCTGGTCGATATTGCTGCCGATGTGCTTGCTGAGCGTGGGTTTGTTGATGCTTCGACAAATGCAGCAGCTTCGAACGAGGGCGCAAAGCAGTTCCTGGTCGGCACGATTGCCACGGGTAACCGCTTTGTGACGGGCGCCGCCATGCGCAACGACGCTATCGAGGCGACGCATGCCGATTGTGTCGGCATGGAGGGCGCGGCAATTGCCCACGTCGCAACCAAAAATGGTGTCGATTGCCTGGTGCTGCGCGCTATCAGCGATAATTGTGACGAGGCGTACGATGCGATTTGCGACCGCGAGTTCGACCTGTTCGAGTATGCCCGCACCGCGAGTGACATTACGCTCGATATCGTTCGCCGTATCGCTGCTATCTATTAGCGCGCTTTTTTTGTAAGAACCTACGACCAAGGAGTGTCCATGGCCGATTCCATTAACTACCAGCTTGCCAAGTTCGTTGCCAGCTATGGCAAGGTTTCGCAGATTCCCGAGTCCACTTGCCCCGAGGTGAGCTTCGTCGGCCGCTCCAACGTGGGCAAGTCGTCGATCATGAACAAGCTTTTTGGCCGCAAAAACCTCGTCAAGGTTTCGAGCACACCGGGCAAGACGAGCAACATCAACTTCTTTGAGGCTGACGACGTGCACTTCGTCGACCTGCCGGGTTATGGTTTCGCCCGTCGTTCCAAGGCCGAGCGTGACCGCTGGGC
Organism: Collinsella sp.; assembly: GCA_048448865.1. Lineage (GTDB taxonomy): Bacteria > Actinomycetota > Coriobacteriia > Coriobacteriales > Coriobacteriaceae > Collinsella. The sequence continues at coordinate 4,042 of DBGBLM010000182.1, read as the reverse complement.
CGAGCTCATCGGCGACTTCTTCGACTCCGAGCGCAGCTTTAACCTGGTTGTATCGCTGGTGGACATTCGCCACGATCCCAGTAAGCTCGACCATGACATGATCGACTACCTGCAGGGCAACGAGTTCAACTTTATCGTCTGCCTCACCAAGGCCGACAAGCTCAGCCGCACCCAACAGGCCCGCCAGGCAGCAGACATCAAAAAGCAGCTCAACGTCCCTGCCGAGAACGTGATCATCACAAGCTCCCAAACCGGTACCGGCATCGACGAACTCAAGCGCCGCATCGCCGAGGCTTGCCTCTAATAAGGGCCCCTATCAATAAAATGCAGAACATCAGCCCGGCGACTTTCCAGAGCGTAGGTCTCTGTAGCCGCCGCCAGCGAAGCTAACGTAGGGGAGGCCAGGGGCTTTGCCCCCAAATCTTTCCGCAGGACGGCAGGGCCCCCGCCGCACGAAGTGCGCAGCGGGGGTCCTGCCATGTCCGAGGACGATTTGGGGGCAAAGCCCCTGGCCTCCCCGGCGAGTATACGGGACGGCGACTACAGGTATTCGATCTGGGCGCCTTCCGTGTCGCACGTCAGAATGTGCGTGTCACACTTGGGGAACTGTTCACGCAGTTTGACCTGTAGAAACTTTGCCACGATGGTATCGTCAGTCACGGCCATGAGGGTCGAGCCCGAACCGCTGATCCAGATGGTCTTGGCGCCTCCGTTAAGGCAGGTGTCGCGCACAGCGTTGTAGTCGGGGATGAGGCGGCGACGATAGGGCTCTTGAATGCGGTCGTCATTGGCGGCGGCAATCAGGTCCAGATCGCCGGTCTCCAGGCCGCGCGTCATACCGGCGATGCGGCCCATCTGCCACACGGCGGTGGAGAGTGGAATCTCCTGCGGCACAACCTTGCGCGCTTCGCTCGTATGCACCTCGTAGGGCGGAATCACGGTAATAAAACGCAAGCGATCGCTCACCTCGTAGCGCAGGCACTGGGGGAGCGAATCGGTCGGCGTAAAGGAGCAGACGGCGCCGCCCAGGATGGCGGGGGCGACGTTATCGGGATGGCCCTCGACCTCGGTGGCAATGCGGACGAGCTCGGCACGGTCGACGGTGTGGCCCGTCAGCGCGGCGGCCGCCATAATGCCGGCGACGACGCAGGTGGAGCTGGAACCCAGGCCGCGGGCGACGGGCACGTCGGTCTGAATGTCGATAGCAACGGGAAAAGCCGGCTCGCCCCACGCGGCCAGAGCATCGACAAAGCTCACATAGACCAGGTTATTCTCGTTTTGGAACTCCTCGGGGCAGCCCGTGATGGTGAGCTTGTCGGCGCGCTCGAAGGTAAAGTGTGAGTAGAGGCTGACGGCCATGCCGAGGGTGTCGTAGCCGATGCCTAGGTTTGCGCTTGTTGCAGGGACGGTGATCTTGATCATGGGAATCTCCTGGGCGGTCTGTCTGTTTAGTTCGCTGCTCGGGCAGTCCTGGCTCGCTCGGAAAGCACATTAAGTGCTTTCCGGCTCGTGCGGAACTCGCGACGAACTAAACAGGCAGACCCGCATGTCAGTTCGTCATCATCCCGGTGGGTATCTGATAAAAGAAGGTGCGCCGGCTTTCGCCGGCGCTTAATAAGGGATCTAGTCGGTGCTCATTCGTTTTGCTGCAGACTCGACGTAGCTGGTCATCTCGTCGACGTCGCAGACGTCTTCGAAGCGGATGGGTTTGGATTCGAGTTCGGCGAGCTGGGTTGGGGCGACCGTGTTGGTGGCCTGCTCGAGTACACCCATGGCCTCAAAATCATCCTCGGGAACGTCGAGGCCCAGGGCGTCGCAGCAGGCGCGCGGGAACGTGTAGGGGCTTGCGGTCGAAAGCAGCACGCGGGCCTTGGCACCCTCGGCGGGAGCGATCTGCTCAAAGACGTGATAGCCGCAAGCAGTATGCGGATCGATCGCGTAGCCATTTGCGTCCCAGCAGCTCTTGATGGCAGTGCGGACCTCGTCCTCGCTGGCCCAACCGCAGCCAAAGACGCTCTGAATCTTTGCGAGCAGGTCGGCGGGAACCTCGTAGCGACCAGTCTGTGCCAGCTGCTCCATAAGGCCGGCAACGAGTTCGCAGTCGCCATCGGACAGGAAGTACAGCATGCGCTCCAGGTTGGAGCTAATAAGGATGTCCATCGACGGCGAGATGGTCGTGAAGAACGGGCGGTTGCGGTCGTAGACGCCGGTAGTCAGGAAGTCAGCCAGCACGTTGTTCTTGTCGCTCGCCACGACGAGCTTGGCGACGGGCAGACCCATGCGCTTGGCATAGTAGCCGGCCAGGATGTCGCCAAAGTTGCCGGTCGGTACGCAGAACTCCACGGCGTCGCCGGCCTCGATGGCGCCGGCGCGCAGCAGCTGCGCATAAGCGGCAAAGTAGTAGACGACCTGTGGCACCAGGCGGCCGACGTTGATGGAGTTGGCACTCGAAAGCACCGTGCCGGCGGCCTCAAGACGCTCGGCAAGCTCCTTATCGGCAAAGATGCGCTTGACGGCACTCTGGGCATCGTCGAAGTTGCCGCGGATGCCGCAGACGGCGACGTTATCGCCCTCCTGCGTGGACATCTGCAGATTCTGCACGCGGCTGACTTTGCCTTCGGGATAAAAGACGGTAATACCCGTGCCCGGAGCGTTGGCAAAACCGGCGAGTGCGGCCTTGCCGGTGTCGCCCGACGTGGCGGTGACGATCATGATGCGCTCGGCGCCGCCGTCCTTGGCGGAAGTGCGGGCCATCAGACGGGGGAGCATCTGCAGGGCGACGTCCTTGAAGGCGCTTGTAGGGCCGCCAAAGAGTTCCATCACATAGGTCTGAGGGGCGTCAACACCCGGCGCAGCGTCGAGTTTGACGAGCGGCGTAACCTCTTCACTCGCGAACGTGCCGCGGTATGCCTCGTCGACACACGCCGAAATTTCTTCGGCCGTGTAATCATTCAGTAACATTCCCAACACATCTTGAGCGATTTCAAAGTACGATTTAGCTGCAAGCGAGCTGATATCGACCTGCTGGGTGCCGAGCTCGTCCGAGACAAACAAACCCCCGTCGGGAGCGATGCCGGTACGGATTGCCACCTTACTTGAGCACGATAAAGTGCGTCCTCGTGTACTATGATAAGTTCCCATATAACACTGCTCCTCGGATGCCTTGGTCCCAATCGGTGAAACCATGGTATCAGAGCACGCAAAATAGGTTCGCAGAGGCTTTTAGAAAGGTAACCTCCAGCCCATGATTAAGATTGCCAAGTTTGGCGGCTCGTCGGTCGCCGACGCCGAACACTTCATGAAGATCAACGCCATAGTCGATGCCGACCCTGCCCGCCGTTTTGTGGTGGTTTCTGCCTGCGGTCGCCGCTTTAAGGGCGACACCAAGGTGACCGACCTGCTCTACCTGGTTAACGCGCACGTTAAGTATCACGTGTCGTGCGAGGAGTTGCTCGAGGACATTGGCCAGCGCTATTTTGATATTGCTGACGAGCTGGAGCTTACCTATCCCATCCGCGAGGAGTTCGCGGCCTTTGCCGAGCGCGCCCGCTCGGGCGGTTACTCCACCGAGGAACTTGTGAGCCGTGGCGAGTACTTCACCGCTCGCCTGATGGCAGAGTACCTGGGCCTGCCGTTCCTGGACGCCGCGACGGTTGTGGCGTTCCATCACGACGGTACGCTCAGCATGAATCGCACCTCCGAGCTGGTGCAGGAGTACGGCCAACAGGGCGGCTTTGTTATGCCCGGTTTCTACGGCGCGACGCGCGAGGGCCAGATCAAGCTGCTCGACCGTGGCGGCGGCGATATTTCCGGCTCGATCCTAGCCAAGTGCCTGGGCGCCGATCTGTACGAGAACTGGACCGACGTCTCGGGTTTCTACTCTGCCGATCCGCGCATCGTGCCCGAGGCTCAGCCCATTGCCCGCGTTACCTACGAGGAACTGCGCGAGCTTTCGTACATGGGTGCGAGCGTTCTGCACGAGGAAGCTGTGTTCCCCGTGCGCGAGGCTGGTATTCCGCTGGTCATCAAGAACACCAATGCG
>DBGBLM010000181.1:0-3078 GCA_048448865.1 Collinsella sp. | reverse complement strand
TTCACCTTATGCCGTCCCATCAGTATCCCACCGGTCTTGTGACGAGCATTGCGCGTCGCTATGCGCTGCTGAGCTGGGCCGCCGAGCGACCAGGTCGGTATCTCATCGAAGATGACTTTGATTGCGAGTTTCGCCTTGCCGGCAAGCCGATTCCTGCGCTCGCGTCGATCGATGCCGCTCAGTCGGTTATTTACACCAACACGTTTTCGAAGAGCCTTTCATCGGCGTTACGTTTGGCGTACATGGTGCTGCCCGACGGGCTGATGGAGTGCTTTAGGCGCGACCTTGGTTTTTATGCCTCATCGGTGAGCTCTGTTGACCAGGTCGCCTTGGCTCGTTTGCTGGAATCGGGTGATTACGAGCGACATGTGAACCGCGTGCGCGGTCGTGCTCGCGAGGCGCGTGATGGCCTGATGGCGCTTGTGCGGAAGGTATTTCCGGCAGGAGAGGTCTCGATCGAGCATGCAGACGCGGGCCTTTACTGTGTCGTGGTTGCGGAGCGTGGAACGGGCGGAAGCACTTTTGCACGGGCTCTCACGCGCTCGAGCATCCCTTTTATCGATATCGGTGACTGTTTTTGGTGTGCCGATGGCGCATCTGTCCCTGAAAACTCAACTCAAATTCTTGTCCAGTATGACGATCTGAGTCCAAAAGTGCTAACTACCTTGGAATTGCAGCTAATGGGGGGCACTCTGCAACCTAAGTGAGTAGACTTTTAGCACCTTGGCGACCAGGCAGTTTTGTAACAAGCTATCTACCTGCGGTTTTGAAAAGCAGGATGACCGGCCTGCTCGGGATGTTCAAAAAAGTCTACTCACTTGCCGCGCAAAGCTTCTACATGAGAAAAAAATGGGGTTTTCAACAGGGCTTCGTCCAGCTCTTGGCAAGCTTTTGGCCAGTTGGGGAGGGCTGTTGAAAACTTGGCAGTCCGTTCGGCGCCATTTTTGGTGCGTTCGCGCCAATGCGTGACTGACTGGGTTGAAATTCGTGTTTTCCTGTGCCTATGAAGGATCTACTTTGTGACATATCGGCTTTTAGGTACTGGCGTTTGCCCCCTCAGGTACGCGCTTTGTGTCCGCCGCTTCCACGGCCGGAAGAAGACCGGCAGCGATATGACCTCGCCCGTAACCCGACGGCTGCGGTTGTGCTCGGCTTTCCGTTGCATACATTGGTTCGGACGAGAAACAAACGGACTTGTCCTGCCAGCATTAGGCAGCGGCTGTTTCTTGGTGAGCTCCCCAGGGAATCCGTGCTGGAAACGGAGCATGGATTTTTGATTACGTCTCCTCTACTGACGACATTCATCATGTCGCGGCATCTGACGGATCTTCAGCTTCTTTTGGTATTGGCGGAGATGTGTGGCTTGTTTGCGGTGTGTGCCCTGCCGGCGGCACTTGAGGCGGAGCTTTCGCGTGAAATTGATTCGGGCGCGATTTCGACAACGTTCGGTTGGGTGCGCTGCCCGTCCGAGGACGGCACCGCCTCAAATTTATGGCGTCGAGACGCTTTGGTTTTGGGCGGAGACCTTGGCCGTTTTTGTTCAGATGTTTGCGGGATGCGTTACGGCAATAGATTTATGGCGGTATCGCAACTCGTTCCATTGGGTGCCGCGTCGCCTTTTGAGGTCGAGGCGTATTTGCTACTTGCACTGCCGCGATCCCTGGGAGGCGAAGGTTTTTGCGACATAGAGCTTAATGTTGAAGTGATGCTAGGCACAAGTGCTCGAGCGATTGTGGGAAAGTCCCGTGTATATATCGACCTACTTCTTTCTTCACCGGACGGTAGGCGACAGGTGGCCATTGAATGTCAGGGAAAGGCCTCGCACGGACGCGCAGGGGATGGCTTGCGTGACGCTGACCGCATGACGGCCCTTCAGGCCATGGGCTACGATGTGCTTCTCCTGACACACAGACAGATATCGGATGAGGATAGATTCCGCGCGATCGTTAAGGCCATATGCAGGATGCTCGATGCTGAATATCGTGATAAAAGCTCGGATGAGCAAAGGGCTGAGATATTACTCCGGTCTGAACTATTCATTGACTGGACAAAATTGGGAGTAATCGACGGAAAGATGCCCGTTAGACACAAAATGGCTCGATCGTGGACGGCTGCGAATCTAAGTGAGTAGACTTTTGGCACTTTGGCGACTAGGTCGTTTTGCAACAAGGCATTTACCTGCGGCTTTATAAAGTGATATGGATGGTCTGCTCGGCAAGTTCCAAAAAGTCTACTCACTTAGTTTTTGACGAGAAGCCGATGCCGAAGACGGTCCTATTTCAGGGCGTTAACAAGTTCGTGAGGCACGAAAAAGGCCCGGACCAATACGGTCCGGGCCTCATCGAGCTAGAGGTTATGTCTCAAGCGGTTGGCTTAGCCAAAGTAGCGCTTAAGCAGGCCGGCAAAAGCTTTGCCGTGGCGGGCCTCGTCACGAGCCATCTCGTGCACGGTGTCGTGGATGGCATCGAGGCCAGCGGCCTTGGCGCGCTTAGCAAGATCAGTCTTGCCGGCGGTGGCGCCGTTCTCGGCCTCAACGCGCATCTCGAGGTTCTTCTTGGTGGAGTCGGTCACGACCTCGCCCAGGAGCTCAGCGAACTTGGCGGCGTGCTCGGCCTCCTCGTGGGCAGCCTTCTCCCAGTACAGGCCGATCTCGGGATAGCCCTCGCGATGAGCGACGCGAGCCATGGCCAGGTACATACCGACCTCGGAGCACTCACCCTCAAAGTTGGCGCGCAGGTCGACAACGATGTCCTCAGAGACGCCCTCCATCTTGGCGACGCCCACGACGTGCTCGGCAGCCCACTCGAGCTGGCCCTCCTCCTGCTTCAGGAAACGAGAACCGGGAACGCCGCACTGGGGGCACTTGAAGTCCTCGGGCAGCTGATCGCCGTCGAACTCTTCCACATAACCGCAAACGGGGCAAACAAACTTCATGATTCGATCCTTTCGATCGATGGCGATTGTGCGCTCGCCCGGTCCCGGAAGGGCCCTCTCCGGACGTGCGTCTTGACGAGTTCTATTATCCATAAATGCAACCAAAGGTGAAGCCTATTAGGAATGATTTTTAATAAAACAATT
>DBGBLM010000180.1:0-2878 GCA_048448865.1 Collinsella sp. | reverse complement strand
CGGATATGAGACTGAGCCGAAGGCGTCGATGACATGCCGGGGGCGGACCGGGACGGGTTAACGGCAGGCCCCGCCGACCGATTGCAAGCGGTCGGCGGGGCCATTGTGGCTCTTGACAGCGGATTGGGTCATATGAGCGAGGACGGCGTTGAGTTTGCCCACTACACGGTCAGCCATCATGAGGCCCTGGGGCAACAGCAGCTCCATGGCTCCGCCCACGCGTTCAAAGACGCCCGGCAGGCAATCGGCAAGCTCCTCGCACTGAGCAACAAACAGGTAGCGCCACAACGGTTCATCCAAGCCCGCCATCTTGAGCTCGGCTATGCGATCGGTATCGGCCGTCGTTATTTCCACGTCCAGTGCGTTCTCCACGGCCTCGCTGCCATGGCTGCCGTCCGCACGACTCAGCATGCGCATACGGCTGGGAAGCCATCCGCGTGCATCCATAAAGCGAATGGCCACGATGCGGTTGAACCAGGTGTATGCCGCACGATCGCGGAGCGCCTCGTGACCCACCTCTGCCTGCATGCGCAGCAGTTCATCGCGTTGCTCAACCTCAGCCGGACTTAGAGGCAGGCTGTTGACGGTCTCGGACCCAGCGGGCGCAGGTGCAGGTTCGGTGATGCCGTAGCGCACCATCTGCGCCTCCACGCCTTTGATGAGCTCCGTGCGGGCCCAAGTGCAGAAGCTCTTAAGAGCAGAATCGTTCATGGTTGATGAGCCTTTCTAAACGCCATAAGCCACCGGTGCGCGCTTTGGCGCCAGTGGCTCTGCGGGTTAGTTGATACGAATCCCGTCGTTTGCAGCGAGTGCTTGCATAAGGCGGGAGCGCAAGTCGTCCACATAGCGCTCCACGTCCTCTGCGGACAAGAGACGACTCGGCTTGACCAGATCGGCGCGGCGCAAGGCCTTGATCTTGCGCTGGGGCACGGGCGCAGGCACAGGCGCTGACGACGCAACGCCCTTGTTGGAGATTTTCTTGACCACCTCACCCGTACTCGTGACCTCGGTGGTGCGGTGCTCGTTGTCCATACGCATGCGGGCCGCATCCACAGCGTCGTACATCCCGTTGGTTGCTGCGCTGAGCCAATTGCCCCAGTTAGTCGCGGCAACGCTCAGCTCGTTGAGGCTTTGAGCGCTGTGGGCACGGTTTTTGAACGACTCGTATTTGGTGCCGGCGTCTGCTATGGCATCCTTGGCTTGTTTGACAAAGCCCTTTTGGCTCTCTGCTTGTGCCTGCAAGTCTTGCAGATCGCTCTCGATGCGATGCAAAAACTCATTGCGGCGGATGCCCAGCAGCTTTTTAATGTCGTCCTCGACGGGATCCATAAGCGGTTGAAGGTCTTTAATGCGGCCGTAGGGCTTGGGATCTTTGAGGATCTCGCGCACCTTTGCCACGTTCTCCACCGCGCTGGGAATGTCATCGGAGGCATACTCGATACCCTCGGTGCGGCTCAAGAAATCCTTGGCGTGGTCAAATGCCGTTCGTTGGTTGGACTCGAAGAACTCAACCACCTTGTCAAAATCGTCCTTGGCATCGAGCAAACGGTCCTCGTGCTTGGTAAACGTGGTCAAGAACGCCTCGGACTCGCTCTGGTCCTTAAGAACGTCGACGACCTCAGAGCGCATCTTCTCGCACTCACTCTCGCCAGGATACGGATAGAGCGGTTTGATACCCGTATAGAAGCCGTACGCCATATCGAGGCAGGCTTGACGAAGGCTCTCAAGGCACTCTTTAAGCTCGGCCACGAGCTTATCCTCATCGGAGGGCACGGTATCAAGGTCAAACAGGTCACGCATAAGATCGCCCGTATCGCGCAGCAAACGGTCACTCATACGCACGCGTAGACGCACCTGCACCTTATCGGCATCCTTGCGCAAGAACGCCACCATTCGATTGTCGTTGGCTTGGATCGTCTGACCGCCAAACAGCACTTGCGCGCGTTGCTCAACCACAAGCTGCGCCACCACATTTGCGATATTGACCTCGCGCCAGCCATAGGGCTTTTGCTGGTACTTGCGCTGAATATCACCCATAGCGGTATCCAAATGACGCTGATGCTGCACTCTGAGGTAATCCTCGACATCCTTGAGGGCACGCGCATTCCCAGCGTCCATGCCATCAAGCCCAGCTTGAATATTGCCCGCCAGCGTGGAGCGGATATCGGAATCGCCCTCGACCGGCGCGCCGATATAGCCAGCCTTACCAAAGATTACGTCGCACAACTGCGCGAGCACCTGGTCGAAGACCTGCGCAGGCTTGGTGGCACGGACCTCAACCATGCGCCCGTTGACGGCGCATCGTGCATGAAGCACCGCCTCGGTCAAAAGGGTGTCAGCCTCTTTCTCGTTAGAGTCCTTCTCACGCATTTTGGCCTCGACAATCTGGCGGGTGCTCGGCGGTAACTCCTGCAGGTTGCGCGTCTGGGCGTACATGCAAATCTTGGCGGCGTTGACGAGTGGGGTCCAATAATCCACCTCGTCGCTCAAGGCCACGATGGCTTTATCCACAGATTTCAATGCTAACTCGGCATCGTCGGCGCAGCCCAAGTCACTGGCCATGGTCACCACGGAAAGTTCCATACCGCCCATGCTGGATCCATGAATCGAGCCATCCACGTAGCGGTCAAAGGGGAAGTCGTTGGCCTCGCGGGTGAGCTTGCGCGCAGTGTAGATGCTCTCGAACAGGCGCTTCTTGATAGACTCGATCACCTTTGCGTTGTCGATCGGGGTTTGCGCAATCTCCTGTGCAATTTCCTGCTCCTCATCGGTAAGGAAGCTGTAGGTATCACCCTGGCGCGCAACGTAGTTCTCGTGCTCCAAGCGGGCGAGGGATTCCTTGACGCGGTCCTTAAGGGCGCGCTTGTCCACGTCAAGG
>DBGBLM010000179.1:0-4047 GCA_048448865.1 Collinsella sp. | reverse complement strand
CTATCGACCCCGTCGACTGTTTCGACGGCGTCAAGGCGATTCCGTTCGAGAATGCTTTGGAAAAGGGGCTTGTTCAGTGGATTCCTGAGAAGGTTCTCGACCGCTATCTCGATGAGACACTCAAGGTATCAACGGGAGAGGACTGTTCGGGGCTCCGCATCGTCTACACCCCGCTCCACGGCGTCGGCCTGGAGTGCGTGTCCCGCGTCCTCGAGGGCATCGGCGTCGCCGGGGTCGCGACCGTCGAGGAGCAGTGCGTGCATGACGGCGACTTCCCGACCTGCCCGTACCCCAACCCCGAGGTGCGCGAGGCGCTGAAGCTCGGGCTCGAGTACTGCGACAGGGTGAGGCCCGACCTGCTCCTGGCGACCGACCCGGACACCGACCGAGTGGGCATCGCCGTCCCGCATGCAGGTGAGTACAAGCTGCTCACCGGTAACGAGGTCGGCCTGCTACTGCTCGATTTCCTTGCCGATAAGGCCGCCGAGGGCGGGCGCGACATGTCCCGCGAGGTCGCCTGCACCACCATCGTGTCCGCGCCCATGGCAGACGATATCGCTCGCGCACGCGGCCTCGAGCTGCGCCGCACGCTCACCGGCTTCAAGTTCATCGGCGAGCAGGTCGGCGTGCTGGAGTCGGAGAGCCGCGAGGGTGATTTCCTCATGGGCTTCGAGGAGTCCTACGGCTACCTTGCCGGCACGTCCGTGCGCGACAAGGACGCCGTGGTCGCCTCCATGCTCATCTGCGAGCTCGCCGCCCATTGGAAGAAGAGGGGACTGGACCTCTATGAGGCCATGGAGCGCCTCTACGAGACATATGGCTTCTGGTCGAGTGCCCTTCTCGGCCAGGCATACGAGGGCCCCGAGGGCGCATCCGACATGGCCGCGATGATGTCAGGCCTCCGAGAGCATGCTCCGGAGCATATCGGCGGCACCGCCGTCGCGGAGCGCATCGACTACGCCCAGGGCGCACCGATGCCCGCCGTCAACCCGAGCGATGAGCCCCAGCGCCTTCCCGAGGCCGACGTCCTAGAGTTCAGGCTCGCCGACGGATCGCGAGTCCTGTTCCGCCCCAGCGGCACCGAGCCCAAGGCCAAGGCCTATGTTTTCGCCAAGGGCGCCGACCGCGCCGAGTCCGAGGCCAAGCTCGCCGCGCTGGTCGCGGACGCCAAGTCGATCCTAGGAGGGACCCGATAATGATCCACCTCGTCCTGCTCTCCGGCGGCTCCGGCACGCGCCTGTGGCCGCTCTCCAACAGCACCCGCTCCAAGCAGTTCCTCAAGGTCCTGCGCGACGCGGACGGCAACCACGTCTCCATGGTCCAGCGCGTCTTCGGCCAGATCGGTTCCGTCGACGCGGATATCGACATCACCATCGCCACCTGCGCCAGCCAGGAGGAGTCCATCCGCCGACAGGTTGAGGGCGGCTACGCGCTGGTGCTCGAGCCCGAGCGCCGCGACACCGCCCCGGCAATCATGCTCGCCTGCGCGAACCTCGCGCTCGAGCAGGGCGCAGCCGAGGGCGACACCGTCATCGTCATGCCCATCGACAGCTACGCGGACCAGGCCTACTACGACAGCGTCGTGAGCCTCGACGAGGCCGTCCAGTCGGATTTCGCCGAGCTGGTCCTCATGGGCGTGGAGCCCACCTACCCCAGCGGCAAGTACGGCTACATCGTGCCCGCGGCGGGGGAGGCCTGGCCCCGCCGAGTCGAGCGCTTCACGGAGAAGCCCGACGAGCAGACCGCCCGTGAGTTGATCTCCCAGGGCGCCCTCTGGAACTGCGGCGTGTTCGCGTTCAGACTCGGCTGGCTCACCGGCCTCACCGCCAAGTACCTGGAGTGCGGGACCTTCGAGGAGTTCCGCTCGCGCTATTCCGAGCTGCCCAAGAACTCCTTCGACTACGAGGTCGTGGAGAGGGCGTCTTCCATCGGCGCGGTCTCCTACGCGGGCGAGTGGAAGGACCTTGGTACCTGGAACACGCCGACCGACGAGATGGCCGAGTTCACTTCCGGCCGCGTCGTGGTCGATTCAAAGACGTGCGAGAACGTCCACGTTATCAACGAGACCGGTTTCCCGATGGTCGTCGCGGGCATCTCCGATGCCGTCGTGGTGGCGACGCCCGATGGCATCCTCGTCTCCGGCAAGGAGGCGTCGGCCAACATCAAGGCCGAGGTCAACGCCGTCGCGGAGAGCCGCCCCATGTACGAGCAGCGCTCGTGGGGCGAGTACCGCGTCATCGACAGCAGCGTCTTCCCCGACGGGGCGAAGGCGCTCACCAAGGAGCTGATCATCCGCGACGGCGGCCAGCTCGACTACCAGCGCCACATGCGCCGCGGGGAGGTCTGGACGGTTATCTCAGGTAAAGGCGAAGCCGTTCTGGACGGGCTGGTCCAGCAGGTTCGTGCCGGTTCTGTCTTGCAGATACCCGAAACAACTCCGCATTCGGTGCGGGCGCTTGGAGGAGAACTGCACGTTATCGAGGTCCAGCATGGCGAGACGCTCGTTAAAGAGGACATTGATCGCTTGGGCGCTTTTTGGAAATAGTTCACAAATTGGAAGGAATTGAGAGATGAAAAAGGCACTTATCACTGGCATTACCGGTCAAGATGGCAGCTATCTAGCTGAGTTGCTTTTGGCCAAGGGCTATGAGGTACATGGAATTGTCCGTCGCTCTTCGGTTCATACCACGAACAGAATTGATCATCTGCTTGCGAAAGGCTCCATCGTCCTTCATGATGGCGACCTAACGGACTCAAGCTCCATCATCCGAATCGTGGGCGAAGTTCGTCCTGACGAGATTTATAACCTCGCCGCCCAGTCCCATGTTGGTGTCTCTTTTGACGCGGCTGAGTACACTGGTGACTGCGACGCGTTGGGCGTGTTGCGCATCCTTGAAGCTGTCCATATGCTGGGCATGGATCAGTCCTGCAGGATTTACCAAGCTTCGACAAGCGAGCTGTATGGCAAGGTCGAAGAGGTTCCCCAGAACGAGAACACTCCGTTTCATCCGTACAGCCCGTATGCGGTCGCCAAGCAGTACGGTTTTTGGATGATGAAGGAGTACCGCGAGGCCTACGGCATGTTTGCGGTCAACGGAATCCTCTTCAATCACGAGTCCGAGCGTCGTGGCGAGAACTTCGTAACGCGCAAAATTACTCTTGCGGCCGCCCGTATCGCCAAGGGCATCCAGGACCATCTTGAGCTCGGCAACCTCGACTCCCTCCGCGATTGGGGATATGCGAAGGACTACGTTGAGTGCATGTGGCTCATCATGCAGCAGGATGAGCCCGATGACTACGTTATTGCCACGGGCGTGCAGCATTCCGTGCGCGAGTTCACGGAGTGGTCCTTTAAGCACGCCGGCATCGACCTCCGTTGGGAGGGCGAGGGCTTGGAGGAGAAGGGCTATGACAAGTTGAGTGGCAAGATGCTCGTCTGCGTCAACCCCGACTTCTATCGCCCGACCGATGTCGTCAACCTGTGGGGCGATCCTACTAAGGCAAAGACGGTTCTTGGATGGGACCCCCAAAAGACCAGCTGCGAGGAGCTTTGTCGCATCATGGTAGAGCACGATCTTGAGATCGCCGAGCGAGAGGCGAAGCTGTCCTAATGGGGAAGCGCGTTCTCATCTTCGGCATTAACGGGTTTGCTGGCGCACACCTTGCACATGAACTTGTATTGCATGGCTACGTGGTATGCGGTTCAGACCTGAGCGATATGTGCCCGTTGTCCGAAGTGTCGGCATACCATGTCTGCGACCTAACGGACAATGAAGGCGTCGCTGCTGTAGTGCGCGAGTTTGAGCCAGATTACATAGTCAATCTGGCGGCCGTTAGCTCAGTGGGGCTGAGCTGGCGTTCACCCGCACTTACTATGCGGGTGAACGTAGAGGGCGCGTTGAATGTGATGGAGGCCGCACGGTCTCAGGAAACAATGCCACGTGTGCTATTAGTGGGCTCCTCTGAGGAATATGCCGCGAAAGTTGGGCCGCTCAACGAGGGCGACCCAACTCTCTCCAACAACCCCTATGGCATATCCAAGGTCAC
>DBGBLM010000178.1:0-4452 GCA_048448865.1 Collinsella sp. | reverse complement strand
AGCGTGAGCACCAGCTGTCCAGCCAGGCCGGTCAGGTCGAGAAGCGCTCCCGCGAGCTTGAGGAGCTCTGCGCCAAGCAGACCTCCGAGCTCGAGCGTATCGCCGACCTGACCCGTGAGGACGCCCACAAGGAGCTCCTCGATAAGGTTCGCGGCGAGGTCACCCACGAGGCTGCCACGATCATTCGCGAGTCCGAGCAGCAGGTTCGCGCCGAGTGCCACAAGACCGCCCAGGAGATTCTGTCCTTGGCGATTCAGCGCTGCGCTGCCGACCACACTGCCGAGGTCACCGTTACCTCCGTGCACATTCCCTCTGATGACCTCAAGGGCCGTATCATCGGTCGCGAGGGCCGCAACATCCGGACCTTCGAGCAGGTTTCCGGCGTCAACCTCGTGATCGACGACACGCCTGAGACCGTCGTTCTTTCGAGCTTCGACCCGGTCCGTCGTGAGACCGCCCGTGTTGCCCTCGAGAACCTCATCGCCGACGGCCGCATTCACCCCGCCCGCATCGAGGAGATGTATCACAAGGCTGCCGACCTGGTTCAGCAGCGCGTGCGCGAGGCTGGCGAGCAGGCTGCCTTCGATACCGGCATCCACGACCTGCACCCCGAGATCGTCAAGACCCTTGGTGCCCTGCGCTACCGTACCTCGTTTGGTCAGAACGTGCTTCAGCACTCCCTCGAAGTTTCTGACCTGTGCGGCGTGATGGCTTCCGAGCTTGGCCTGGACGTTGTGACCGCCAAGCGCGCCGGCCTGCTGCACGACCTGGGCAAGGCAATCGACCATGACGTCGAGGGCCCGCATGCCGTCATCGGCGCCGAGCTTGCCCGCCGTTATGGCGAGAAGCCCGTCATCGTCCACGCTATCGAGGCTCACCATGCCGATGTCGACCCCAACACGGTGCTCGATGTCCTGGTACAGGCCGCCGATGCCGTCTCTGCTTCTCGCCCCGGCGCCCGTCGCGAGTCTGCCGAGAACTACATCAAGCGTCTTGAGAAGCTCGAGGAGATCGCCAACTCCCATGACGGCGTCGAGCGTACCTATGCCATGCAGGCTGGTCGCGAGGTCCACGTTATGGTTCAGCCTGACAAGATCTCCGATGCCCAGTCCACGGTCCTGGCTCACGATATCGCCCATCAGATCGAGGAAGAGATGGAGTATCCCGGTCAGGTGCGCGTCGTCGTGATTCGCGAGAGCCGCGCTGTCGATATCGCTAAATAACATGAGCGACGCGAACGAGCTCATCTCATTTATCGCGTCGATGTCGGGGGAGGGCAACCTTCGCGTCGAGGAGAACCTTGGCGAGGGGTATGTCCGCCTCCGCGTTTCGGAGGCCGAGCGGCGCCAGGCAAAGCACGACATTCAGCATGTCGAGGATATCGTCATCGAAATGCTCCGTAATGCTCGCGATGCCGGCGCCGACAAAGTCTATCTCGCTACGACTAAGGAAGATGGCGTTCGCACGCTTGTCTTTCTGGATAACGGTTCGGGCGTTCCGCAGGATATGCAAGAGCGAATCTTCGATGCCCGCGTTACCTCCAAGCTTGAGAGCATGAAGATGGACCGTTGGGGCGTTCACGGTCGTGGCATGGCATTGTTTTCGATCAAGCAGAACACCGACGAGGCCCGTGTGGTCACGTCCGGCGTCGATCTTGGTTCAGCCTTTAAGGTGAGCGTTGCAGCCGACCGCCTCAGCGAGCGTGCCGATCAGTCCAGCTGGCCCCAGGCCGTCAAGGATGAGGACGGACGTTATGTCTGTGCTCGCGGCCCGCATAATATTATTCGCGCTGCCTGTGAGTTTGCGCTCGAGGAACTGCGTGGTTGCGATGTCTATCTTGGTTCTCCGTCTGAGATTGCCGCGACCCTTTATGCTCAGGCGACAAGTCGGCTCGATACGTCTCGTCTCCTGTTCATTGACGACGAGAGCGAGCTTCCGGTTGTCGACCGTTTAGGCCTTGCCTCTGATGCCGAGGACTTTATCCGTATCTGTTCGGGTTTGGGTCTTGAGATGTCCGAGCGCACGGCCCATCGCATTTTGGCGGGGCAGATTAAGCCCGTTCGCGGTGTGACCGCGCGTCTGCTGCGTGAGCGTGATTCGTCCTCGCATGCGCCGGCTCCTGTCGATCTCGCGAAGGATCGACGCGGGCTACGTATTGCCAAGGATGACATGGCACAGTTTTCGCGTGCCGTGGAGCGTGACTTTAATGACCTTGCCGCCCGGTACTATCTCAACCTTTGCGGTGACCCAAAGATTCGTGTTTCGCGTGATCGAATCACTGTGACCTTCGATCTTGCCAAAGAGGAATAGTGCCTTTACCGAGTCCACTCGGTACGATACAGTTATTGCAGTTAAAACGTACTTTTAAACGCAGGAGTTTCTTCATGGATTGCCTGAAGGTATCAAGCAAATCATCGCCCGCGTCCGTTGCCGGCGCCATCGCCGGCATGGTCAAGGATGGTGTACCCGTCAACATCCAGTGTGTCGGCGCTGGTGCTGTCAACCAGGCCATTAAGGCCGTGGCTATCGCGCGCGGTTTTTTGATTCCAACCGGTTTTGATATTTCCTGCGCGCCCGTGTTCTCCGACATCCTCATTAACGGGGAGTCGCGCACGGCCATCCGCCTTTCTATCTACGTTCACCAGATCAATCGAGCTGCTATGGATAACGTCGTCATGGATGATGTTAAGCCTGTGGCATAGCTTCTGCTTGCCTCGATTCGCCTCCCTTCCATCGTTAGGACTTATGCACATGGACCAGCGTTCCGTACGCGATATTCTTGCCGGTAAAACCTACATTATCCGCACCTTTGGCTGCCAGATGAATCAGCACGATTCCGAGCGCGTGAGCGGTCTGCTTGATTCGTATGGCTGTCTCATGGCGCTCGATCCCGAGCATGCCGATATCGTTGTCTTCATGACATGCTGTGTGCGTGAGGCCGCCGATACTCGCCTGTACGGTCAGTGCAATTCCTGCAAAAGCCTGCCGCCTTCGCCTTCGGGCAAGCGTGTGGTTGCCGTGGGCGGCTGCATTGCGCAGCGTGATGGCGAGGGCCTGCTCACCAACGTCGATAACGTCAATGTCATCTTTGGCACGCATTCTATCGCACATGTGGCCGAGCTCATTGCCGAGGCGTTCCTTGACGGCAAGCGTCATATCCGCACCAATGAGCATGAGGATACGGATGCCATGAGCATGCCGTGGCATCGCGAGACCCAGTATCACGCCTGGGTGCCCATCATGACGGGCTGCAATAATTTCTGCACCTATTGCATCGTGCCGTACGTGCGCGGTCGCGAAAAGAGCCGCCCCTTCGAGGAGATTGTCGACGAGGTGACCGGTTTGGTGCGCCAGGGCGTGCGTGAGATTACGCTGCTGGGCCAAAACGTTAACTCATATGGTCGCGATCTGTTTGGCAAACCGCGTTTTGCCGATCTGCTGCGTGCCGTGGGCGATACGGGTGTGGAGCGCATCTTCTTTACGTCTTCGCATCCCAAGGATCTTCTCCCCGAGACCATCGACGCCATGGCCGAGACGCCTGCCGTTATGCCGCAGCTGCACCTGGCCGTCCAGTCAGGTTCGACACGGATCCTCAAAGAGATGAATCGCCGTTATACACGCGAGGACTATCTGGGCCTGGTCGATCGCATCCGCAATCGCATGCCCGATATCGCGCTCTCGACTGACATTATCGTTGGCTTTCCGGGCGAGACTGAAGAAGACTTTGAGCAGACGCTCTCACTTGCCGAGACGGTCCGCTATGCTCAGGCCTATACCTTCATCTATTCCAAGCGCGCCGGTACCCCGGCCGCCGAGATTGACGATCCTACGCCGCATGAGGTTATTCTCGAGCGTTTCAACCGCCTGGTTAAGGTTATCGAGACCACGGCACATGAGTATAACCAGGGTGAGCTTCATACTGTGGTGCCGGCGCTCATTGAGGGCACGAGCAAGAAGAACGATGCGGTCCTGCTGGGCAAGAGTCCCAAGAATCAGACCGTGCATGCGCCTATCCCCGAGGGTTACAGCATCGATCAGCTTGTTGGCAAGATCGTTGATATTGACGTTGACGTTGCCAAGACCTGGTATTTGTCCGGCTCCGTTGTGGGCGAGCCGCGCTAATGGTTTCTTCCGGGGCAGGTCTTTCCGCCGTTGCGATCGTCGGTCCGACGGCGGTTGGTAAGAGTGATGTTGCCGACCGTTTGGCCGCTCGTCTTTCGTCCGAAGTGCTGTCGTGCGATGCGATGCAAATCTATCGCGGCATGGACATCGGTACCGCAAAGATGACGCCCGATGAGTGTACGGCGCCGCTGCGTCTCGTCGACATTGTAGAGCCGGGTGTGGCATATTCTGCTGCGCTTTATCAGGCTGACGCTCGCGCGCATGTTGAACGTCTCCTTGGTTCGGGTCGCCTGCCGGTTTTTTGCGGAGGTACGGGGCTGTATCTCAAGG
>DBGBLM010000177.1:0-9783 GCA_048448865.1 Collinsella sp. | reverse complement strand
AGAGCGGCGTTGGCTCGCCGATGCCGAGCGAATAAAACTCCCAGATGCTGTCGTTTTCGCGATCGGGGTTGTCGAGCTTGTTCACCAGCAGAAAGACCGGCTTGTCGCAGCGCTTGAGCATGCGGGCGACCGACTCGTCCTCCTCGGTAACGCCGGTGCGGCCGTCGACCACAAACAGGATGACGGCGGCTTCCTCGGCGGCGGCGAGCGCCTGGTCGCGGATGGACGTTGCAAAAACGTCGTCGCTCTTGAGCGGCTCGATACCGCCCGTGTCGACGATGGTGAACTCACGGCCGTTCCAATCGGCCGTGTGATACGAGCGGTCGCGCGTGACGCCGCGAGACTCGTGGACGATGGCGTCCGAGGTCTGGGCCAGGCGGTTAACGAGCGTGGACTTGCCCACGTTGGGGCGTCCGACGACGGCGACGATAGGTTTCATCTGCTCTCCTTTAATGGGTAGGGTCAGTGGAAATGTTAGAGTCCGCGGGCACAATGCCAAGGATGTGCTCCAGGGTATCGAGCAGCTCATGCGGCATGGTCGACACCACATGAACCTCGGCGCCGCGACTGGTAAGGCTTGCGAGTAAATCGTCACGATGATACTCGTCAAGCGTCATGCCGTCAGCGTTGAACATGAGCTTAGGCACAAAGAGCATAACCCCCGAGAGGCCCTGCGGCAGCTGTTCCAGAATGTCGCAGGCGACGATGAGGCCGGTCACGTCCACGTTGCCGCCAAAGTAGCGATTCTTGATGTCCGTGACGGTGCCGGCGAGCCCCTGCGGCGATTCCACAAAGCGGGCCACTGTGTCGCGTGCGCTGGCGCCCGAGAGGCACAGCAGGTGCTGTCTGCGAGCGGCGATGGCCTCGCGGACGCGGGCCAGTCGCTCGGCATCGGTAGCCAGCACGTCGTCGGTCTCGTCCAGATACGAGCGGATCATGCCAATGCCGTCGTAGTACTGCGGGTACCCGTCGTAAAAGTCTGCCTCGGGAGGATCGATGCCGGCGTCCAGATAGAACTCGTCGCTCATCTGGAAGGTGTGACGGCCAAAGCGCTCATAGGCGCGGTCCTGGAACGGTCGGATCATGGCAATGGTCTCGCGCGCCAGCTCGGGCTTGTCGCTGTATGACCAGCTAAAGCGGTTTTGGTGCTTGGTAAAACCGAGCGGCACAATGCCCAGGCTTGTGATTTGCTCGTGCTCCTCGCAAAAGCGCAGGGTCTTTTCCAGCTCCTCGCCGTCATTCATGCCGGGGCACAACACGATCTGCGCGTGAATCTCGATGCCGGCGGCCATGATGGCTTCGAGTACGTCCATGCCTCGCTGGGCGTTGCGGCCCATCATGCGGCGGCGGACGTCGGGGCTCACAGCATGGACCGACACGTTCATGGGACTCATGTTGCGTTGGATGACGTTTTGAACATCTTCGTCGGTGAGGTTCGTGAGCGTGACGAAGTTGCCCTGCAAAAAGCTTAGGCGATAGTCGTCGTCGCGAATATAGAGCGTGGAGCGGCCGCCCTTGGGGAGCATCGTCATAAAGCAGAACACGCAGGCGTTTACGCAGGTGCGCATGCCGTCGAAGATGGGACCATCGAATTCAAGGCCCCAGTCCTCTCCCGGGAAGCGGTCGAGCTCGACGGGGGTGACGCTGTTGTCGCGCGGGTCGAAAACCTCGAGTTCGACGCTGTCGTCGTCGGCCTCCCAGAGCCACACGATCATGTCGGTGAGTGCCTCACCGTTGACCGTGAGCACGCGCATACCCGGCTCGATACCCACATCCCACGCGGGCGATTCGGGACGCACGTTCTTTACGAGCGCGCCCTCACCCGGCTCGGGGTCGCGGCTGCGCCCGTAATCGGCCACCTCGGCGGCGTATGCGGGTACGGTCTGGTCCATGGTTAGCGGCAAAGCTCCTTGATGCGCTCAACGGCGCGCTCGATGTGTTCTTGCGGGGTGGAAGCGCCGGCGGTGATGCCGATGTGGCGCGCCTCGGTAAACCACGCGGCCTGGAGCTCGGAAGCTTCCTCGATGTGATGCGTGTGCTCGCAGGCGTCTGTGCAAATCTGCGCCAGGCGGCGGGTGTTGCCCGAGTTCTTGCCGCCCACGACGACCATGCAATCACAGCGTTTGGCAAGTGTGGCTGCTGCCTGTTGACGCTCACTCGTGGCGGCGCAGATGGTGTTGATCACGCGCAGCTCCTGCACGCGCGGGGTGATGGCAGCCACGACCTCGGCGAGGTTCTGCGCGGTCTGGGTGGTCTGCACAACCAGACCCACCTTGCCCTTGAGCGACAAGGCGTTGGCATCGGCGGCACAACTCACGACCTGCGCATCAGTGCCGGCGTGGCCCAGGATGCCCTCCACCTCGGGGTGACCTGGCTCGCCTACGACCACTACGCGGTAGCCCTCGCGCACCAGGCGCTCGGCCGCCATATGGACCTTCTTCACGTAGGGGCAGGTGGCATCGACCACGTTGAGGCCGCGCTTGCGGGCAGCATCGATTACCTGCGGCACCACGCCGTGGGCGCGGATGATCACGGTGCCGGTTGCGGCGTCGTCCAGGGTTTCGGCCAAGCCAACGCCTGCCTCAGCGAGCTCGCGTACCACGATGGGGTTATGGATGAGCGGACCCAAGGTATGGACCTGAGCGTACTCCCCTGCCTGCGGCGCAGCGGCCAGCGCCATATCGAGCGCACGCTGTACGCCGTAGCAGGTGCCGGCGTGGGCGGCGATCTCGATGGTAGGCGTGGTTGCCTGGTCGGACGCAGTCGCAGCGGTGTTCGTCACGTTCTCGCTCATGGCTAGAACCTGCCCGGATGCTCGGCGCACAGCTCGTCTCGCATAGCATAGACGCGGTTCATGGCCTCGGACTCAAACCATTCCAGGCGCTCCGTGCGTTTAAGCCCGGCCGGTGCGTCGGAAAGTGAGACGGCCTTGCCGGCGCGGATCCAGCATTTCTTGGGACGCATGATCTTTTTGCCCGCGGGCGTGATGTCGGACCAGCCGCAGATGGCGAGCGGGTTGACGGGCGCCTTGCCCATCTGGGCGATGAGTGCAAAACCGCCGTGGACCTCGGGCTTGATCTCGCGCGAGCGGATGCGCGTGCCCTCGGGGAAGATCAGAACGTCCTCGCCGCGCTGCAGCGCATGCTGGGCGGCGCGCAGGCACTTCATATCGGCAGTGCCACGCTCCACGGGGATGCCGCCAACGCGGCTAAAGGCCCAGCGCACAATCTTGCTCTTGGCGAACTCGGACTTAAAGATGGGACGAATGCGGCGGCCCCCAAAGAACAGCGCCGTCTCCACGGCCAGGAGCTCGGCCATCGAGGTGTGGTTGCAGATGACCACGCTGCCGCGGCCTTCCTGGCGCTCAAACAGCAGATCGGCGTCCTCGACCTTCCAGCGCCACATGAGCTTGGAGAAGGCCCAGAGGATTGCCATGACCACGAAGACGGTGCCGCGGATGAGCGCGGGGAACTCGGCATAAGGAGCGTTGTAATAATCCTCGGGCGTCTGCTTAAACAGGCGCATGGGCTACCTCCTTTGGTTAATGAGGTCCTCGATTATCGAGACGACCTCGTCGATGGTGTGGGCGGTGGAGTCGACGTGCACGGCGTCCTCGGCGGGCACGAGCGGGGCGACCTCGCGGCTGCTGTCGAGCTTGTCGCGCTGCTTAAGGGCGTCGAGGGTCTCGTCGACCTCGGCTTCGAGCTGCTCGGTCGTGAGCGGCTGGGCGTCGTTTTGGTGACGCTGCAGTACGCGGCGGCGGGCGCGCTCACGCGGGTCGGCCGTCAGGAAGACCTTGACCTGCGCATTGGGGAACACGACGGTGCCGATGTCGCGACCTTCGGCGACGATATCGCGGTCCTCGGCGGCGCGGCGCTGGTGGATGAGCATGGCGGCGCGTACGCCCGGGTAGGCCGAGACCTTGGACACGTTGGCGTCGACCTGCGGGGTACGAATGGCGGCCGAAGCGTCCTGGCCGTCGATGGTCAGGCGCGTGTCCTCGCCGGTGCCGTTGGTAAAGCGGATCTCAATCTGCTCGGCGAGAGCGTCGATGGCCGCCTCGTTATCCAGATCGATGCCGCGGTCGAGCGCGGCGAAGGTGACGGCGCGATACATGGCGCCCGTGTCGAGCTTGTTAAAGCCAAGCTGACGGGCAATCTCCTTGGCGATAGTGGACTTGCCGGATCCGGCGGGGCCGTCGATGGCGACGATCATGCAATGCTTCCTTTCGATGGTTGACGTGCTGGTATGGTTCGCGGGCGTTGGGGCGCGGCGGGTTGCCTAGCCCGTGTAGCGCTCGCGGTAGGTGTTGCGCTTGGGCGCGGAGCCGTGGCTGCCGTGGTGACGCGTACGGGTCGCGGGGTTGGCCGCCGGCGCTGAGCCGCGCTTGGAGTTGGCCTGCTTGGGCGGGATACCGCCGGCCTTGAGTATCTGCACCTCTCGGTCGGTGAGCTCGCGCCACGAGCCTTTGGCCACGTCCTTGAGCTCGAGGCCGGCAAAGTTGCAGCGATGCAGACGGATTACCGGGTGGTGGATCTTGCTCAGCATGCGCTTGACCTGGTTCTTGCGACCTTCGCGGATGATGACCTCCACGGCGGTGGTGCCGGGCTTGACGCCTTGGGGAGCTACGGCTTCGGCCTCGCGCGCGTTGATGACTCGGCAGATTGCCGGCTGGCAGAGGCCGTCGTCGAGGTCGATGCCGCGACGCAGCGGCTCAAGATCGCGGTCGGTCAGCTGCCCGTCCACGAGTGCCTGGTAAGTTTTATAGACATGCTTGCTGGGGTGCAGCAGGTCCTGTGACAGGTCGCCGTCGGTGGTAAAGAGCAAAAGGCCCGTGGTGTCACGGTCCAGGCGGCCCACCGGGAACAGTCCCGGAAAGCGGTCGCGGGGGACCAGATCGGCCACACAAGGGCGCTCCTGCGGGTCGCTCATGGTGGTGAGGTAGCCGGTCGGCTTGTAGAGCATCAAGTACACGGCGCCCTGGTTGAGTTTGACGGGCATGCCGTCGACCTCAATGTGATCGTGGTCGACATCGACCTTGGTGCCCAGCTCGGTCGCGACCTGGCCGTTGACGGTCACGCGGCCAGCGGTCATCAGGTCCTCTGAGCCGCGACGGCTCGCCACGCCCGCGCGTGCCAAAAAGCGCTGCAGGCGCATGGTGTGCGGATAGACGGGCTGGGCGTCGGACTTGTGCATATCCACGTTGGGAGCCGCAGCTCCGGCGCGCGTCTCCGCTGCTTCGTTAGTCCTCGTCATGCGTATCCTCCGCAGTGTCGCCGGTGGCTAGGATTTCCTCGCCACCGACCGCCTCGACATCATCAATATCGGTATCGAGCAGTTCGCGCTCTTCGTCCAGGTCCTCGGCCTGCTCCTCGAGCGTGGACTGAATACTGCGGCCGCTCAGGCGCTCGCGGATAAACTGGCGCGACTGCTCGTCGGGGGCAAACTGCTCCAGATCGGGCAGGTCGCGGGTGGAGCGCAGGCCGAACTTTTCCAAGAAGGCGTTGGTCGTGCCGTAGATGATGGCCTGACCGCGCTGGGGGTCGCGGCCGAGCTCTCGCACCAGACCCTTGTCCACGAGCGACGCGATGACGCCGTCGGAATTGACGCCGCGGATGCCCTTGACCACCTCGCGCGTCACGGGCTGGTGGTATGCGATGACGGCCAGGGTTTCGAGCGCCGCCTGCGACAGCTTTTGCGTGTCCCAGCTCAGCACGTAGGCCTCGACCACGTCGTGGTATGCGGGGTGCGTAAACAGGCGCCAGCCGCCGGCGACCTCGCGCAGCTGAAAGCCGCGGTTGGCCTCCTCGTACTCAACCTTGAGCTCGGCGAGCAGCGACGCGCACTCACCGGGGGCGATATCCAGTGCGCCGGCCAGCGCGGGCGCACTCACCGGGTCGCTCGACACCAGCAGCAGCGCCTCGAGGGCGCCTTTGAGGCTGTTTGCCTCCAGCGTGGAAAGGGTTGACATGGTTGCGGCTCCTATTCGGTGAGCTCGGGGCCCTCGCCGGGCACATAGGCCTCGGCGCCCTCGACGCGGTTGATTTGAATGGTTCCAAAGATCTCGTCCTGGCTCAGCGTGAGCGAGCCGCGCTTGGCGAGCTCAAGCATGGCAAGGAAGGTGACGACGAGCTGCTCGGTGGTGGCATCGCCGTCCAGCAGCTCGCGGAAAGTGCAGGTTTGGTGCGCCATGGTAAAGCGGTCGACTGAGGCCACGGTCAGGTCGAGCGGTACGCGATGCGGAGCTACGTGCTCGGCCTCCAGCAGGAAGGTCTGTCGCTTGCCGTCCAGGTCGGCGCAGATGACGGCGAGGCCGCGCAGGGTAATGCCGGCCAGATAGTCGGGCATGAGCCCCAGGAACTCGGGATCGGGGCCGGCCACACGCGGGTGCATGCGGCTTTCGGCCTGCATGCGGGCACCGAGGGCCGCAGCCGCACCTTTAAACTGCTTGTAGGCAATCAGGCGCTGGATCAGGACCTCGCGCAGGGCGTCGCCGTCGAGCGCGCTGAGCTCCTCGAGGTCTTCGTCGAACTCGTCATCGTCATCGACTTTGCGCGGGGCCTCCTGCGGCACCAGAGAGGCGGCCTTGATGTCCAAAAGGGTTGCCGCGACCAGCAAAAAGTCGCTCGCCACGTCCAGGTCCAGCGCCTCGATGCGCTCGGCCTCGGCAAGGTACTGCTCGGCCACCTCGCTGATGGAGATGGCGCCGATATCTACTTTTTGGCGGGTTACCAGCTGCAGCAGCAGGTCGAACGGTCCGCTGTAGACCTGCGTCGACACGCGATACGACATCTTCGACCTCCTTTGACGGCGCCTTCGCGGCGCGGTTTGGGTGCATGCTGCGACCGTTTTGCACGGTCGACCTGTAAGTTTACCTTAGATGCTGGCGATTGCGAAGTTGAGCAGCTGCTCAGCAAGCGGATACACGGTAACGTCGAAATAGCGGCCGATCACGTCGATGCCGGTCCACATGGGCAGCAGGTACAGCACTAGGATGAGGATGGGCATAGCGTATTGCTGCAGACGATAATAGTTGTTGAGAGCCTTGCCTTTAAGGAACGGCACAATGATCGACGAGCCATCGAGCGGCGGAATCGGGATGAGGTTAAAGAACGCGAGCGACAGATTGACCACGATAAACGTGGCGCCGAAGTTCATGATTTGGGACGCCACGGCAAAGGATATGCTGGTGTAGAGGTTGCCGTACGTTGTGTGCATGAGGGCGGCCGCGAGGCATGCGAGTGCAATGTTCGATGCGGGGCCGGCAACGCTCACCAGGACCTCGTCGCGCTTGGGATGCTTGAGGTTGTTGAGGTAGACGGGCACGGGCTTGGCGAAGGCGAACACCGGGCCACCGGCGGCGAGCATCAGCAGCGGCAGGATGATGGTGCCAAACGGGTCGATATGGTTGAGCGGGTTAAGCGACACGCGGCCGCGTGATCGGGCCGTCTTATCGCCGAGTGCCCAGGCCGCAGCGGCGTGCGCACTCTCGTGGATCACGATACCCACGATGACGGCGACGGCGCTGGCGAGAAGGTTCATGAGGTAGCTGCTGGACATGGCGCTCCCCTAGCGGACGCGGCGCGAGGCGCGCGTGAGCAGGTAGTCGGCCACAAACAGGATGACAGCCACGATGGCGTAATCCAGGCGGAAGACACCGCCAAAGGGAGAGGTGATGACGCCGTAGCCGGCGATGGCGCTCGGCAGCGCGCGCGAAAGCTCAACGACAAAGCCCACGATCTGCAGCTTGGCGGTGAGGCCGCTAAAGCACAACAGCACGGTCATCGCACTCATAAAAATGCCGCAGATGCGACAGGCGATGGCGATGATGCTCATCGCCACGGCAGTGGCCTTACGAGAGTTCACGCGCGGTCTCCTCTTCGATCTGGGTGGAAAGTTCCAGCCATTCGTCCTCGAGCTTGGGCAGCTCTTGCTTAAGGCCGTTATATTCCCCCAGCGCGGCGTTGAACTTGTCCTGATCGGCATAAAGCTCTTCGCTTGCCATCAATTCCATAAGCTCATCATAGCGGGCGCGTTTTTTGTCCAGCTCCGACTCGATCTTCTTGAGCTGGTTGCGCACACCCTTGAGCTTTTTGTTGAGCGCGGCGCGGGCCTGGGCCTCGGCGCGCTTTTGCTCCTTGGTTTTTTTGCCCTCGGCCGGCTTGGGTGCCGAGGCACTGGGCTGTGTGGAGCTAGTCGGCTTGGTGCTCTTGCTCGCCGCCGGCGCGCTCTCCCCTGCCGCCTCGGCGGCGGCGCGGGCCGCGAGGTCCTCGCGCTTGTAGAGGTAGTAGTCGTAGTCGCCGTCGTAGACCGTGACCTTGCCATCGCGGATGTCAATGATGCGGTTGGCAACGGCGCGTACCAGGTGCTCGTCGTGGCTGATCAGCACGATGGTGCCGGGGAAGTTTTGCAGGGCGTTCTCGAGCATATCCACCGAGTCGATGTCCAAGTGGTTGGTGGGCTCGTCCAGGCACAGGAGCGCTTCGGGGGCCACGAGCTTCTTTGCCAGGGCCAGACGCGCCTTTTCGCCGCCGGAGAGGACGCGGACCTGCTTTTCGATTGCGTCGTTGTCGCTAAACAGGAAGGCGCCCAGCAGGCTGCGCTGCTGCGGTACGGTCCACTTGGGCGTGACGGTGTCAATCTCTTGTAGGACGGTATTGGACTCGGTCATGCCTTCGAGCGCGTGCTGGGCATAGTAGGCCACACCCACGTTGGTGCCCAGATCGCGGGTGCCAGTGGTGGGTGGCTCCAGGCCGGCGAGGATCTTCATGAGGGTAGACTTGCCGGCGCCGTTGGGGCCGACGAGCGCCACGTGCTCGCCGCGGTAGAGCTTGAGGTCGATGTCGCTGTAGATGTGCTTGTCGCCGTAGGACTTGGATACGCCCTCGAGGCCCACGACCATGTCGCCCGAGCGCGGCGGGTCGGGGAACTTAAAGTCGATGTGCTTGTGGCCTTCTGGCAGGATGACGAGCTCCTTTTTGATCTGCTCGATCTTACGGATGCGCTCTTGGGCCTGGGCGGCCTTGGTGGGTTTGTAGCGGAACTTGTCGACGAAGACCTGCATGTGGGCGATGTCGCGCTCCTGGGCGGCGCGCTTGGCGCGCATCTGCTCCAGGTTGTCCTCGCGCTGCTTGAGGTAGCTGCTGTAGTTGCCGGTGTAGGTGGTCACGCGGCGGTTTTCGAGCGCGGCCACGTGGTCGACGCAGGCGTCCATGAAGGCGCGGTCGTGGCTGACGATGAGGACGGCGCCGTCGTAGTTCGCGATAAAGCCGCGCAGCCACTGGACGCTTTCGAGGTCCAGGTGGTTGGTGGGCTCGTCCAGTAGCAGCAGGTCGGGGTGGCGCAGGAAGAGCTTGGCCAGCGCGATGCGCATCTGCCAGCCGCCCGAGAACTCGGAGCACGGGCGCTCAAAGTCGGTGACCTTAAAGCCCAGGCCGGACAGGATCTTGCGCGCGTTGCTCTCGAGCTCGTAGCCGCCCAGGTGCTCAAAGCGGTCCTGGACCTGGCCGTACTCGTTGAGAAGCGCATCGACGTCCTTGCCCTGCTCGGAGAGCTCGGTGATCTGAGCCTGCAGCTCGTTGGCGCGCTCGCCCATGCGGCGAATTTCCTTGGCGGCCGCCATTACCTCGGCAAGGATGGTGGTGTCCTTGTGCTCTAGGTTGGTTTCTTGCTCTAGATAGCCTACCTGGCAGTCCTTGGCGTACTGGACCTGGCCGGCGTCGGGGCTGTCGATGCCCATGATGATTTTGAGCATGGTGGTTTTGCCAGCGCCGTTGGGTCCCA
>DBGBLM010000176.1:0-3989 GCA_048448865.1 Collinsella sp. | reverse complement strand
TCAGGTTTTCGCCCCACGACGGGCAGAGGATCCGCTTGCGGAGCTGGTCGGGGTTGATGTCCCGGCCCAGCGCGCCCACCTGCCACTCGTTGTAGCGGTCGATGGCGCCGTCTGTGCCTTCCACATTGGCGACGACTTCGGCCTCTGTCTCGGGGGTGGTGTAGTAGACGATCTCGATGTCGTAGGTGATGACCTCGGGCGCCACGGCCGTGACCACGTCGGTGAGCGGCCGGATGTCCGAGGCGTTGCACGCCTCCAGCACCTTCTCGAGGATGCTCTCGTCGGGGACGGCGCCGCCCTCCAGCAGGGGGACGATCTTGACGCAGCCCTCGAGGGTGCGGGTGATGGTGATGTCGAGGCTCGTGGCGTCCGCGAGGGCGCCCTTGAGCTCGATGGTCAGCAGGTCGTCGGTGTAGTCCACAGTGTAGTCGGTGTCCTCCACGCCGGCCGTGCTCTCCCCGTGCTCCTTGACGATCAGGGTGTCCGGCAGCAGCCGGCCGCCGCCGATGAAGGCGTGGCCGTCGTAGACCGCGAGGGTGCGGCTGATGGTTTCCGTCTCGCTGACGGCCCGGGCGTCGATGATGGAGCTGTCGGCCGTCATGGCCCAGTAGATGTAAGCCTGTTCCGGCCCGGCCGTAGACCGGGACGCCGGCGCCAGCCGGATGCGCTCGCGCAGCCGGTTGTCGCCTTCCTCGGTGTATGGCTCGCCGTCGTCGCCGCCGGCCGTCGCTGTGATGTTGGTGACGCTCTCGATGTAGGGGATCAGGTCGACGAGGGTGGTGATGGTGCCCGGGGCGTACCCGTTGTACTCGGTGCCGTTGCTGACGGCCGAGGTCGGGATCTCCACAGAGTAGGCGCCAGCCTGAAGGACAGCGATCTCGTCGGTGGCAAAGTAGTGGTCGCTGTCCGGCGTCACCTTCGTCCACTTCGGGATGATGATGTTGTTGGGCTGCGGCGTGCTCACGGAGAAGCGCATGGTCGTCTTTGCCGGGGATCCTTCCAGCCGGTGGACATCCAGCCGCTCGCCGATAGCGTCCAGCACCTCGCCCCGCGCATAGCGGAGAAGGGTCTGCCGCCCGGTGTCGTCGAGGCTGTTGTAGAGGGCGACGAACACGGCCACGAGCCCCTCGCCGAAGATCCGGCGCTCGTCGCCGGGGTACAGAGGCTCGCCGGCACCCTTTTCGAGCGCAGCGATCAGGGTGTTGTAGATGGTCGTCGCGTCGGTGGTGGTGAGGTGGATGTCGTCGCCGTAGGTGTTGGTCTCGTCGCTCATGCTGTTCACCTCCTTCAGAGTGTGTTGTTGTCAATGCTGGCCCGCAGCTCGAAGTCGCCGGTCTGCGCGACCAGAGCGACCAGATCGGACGAGCTCAGGCGCACGCGGGGCTCGTAGGTTTCCACGACGAACTCCACGTCGGCGGCCAGATCGTTGGCGGCCGTCCCGCTCGGCTTGTCGATCAGGGTGCGGTCGATCCCCTTGATGCGCTCGTATGGCACCTCGCCGCGGATGGTCTTTAGGAGGTTTTGCACGCAGGTCTCGGGCGCTGCGTTGCCGCTTGCTTTCATGGGATCACCTCGCTTTAGGTCAGTTGGGTGTTGTTGGGTTTCTTTGCAGCTTTGTCGCTGCTGGATGCGCCGACGGTGATGGCGCTCAGGCGCGGGCCGACGCCGGTGGAGACTCCGGCCGGGGACGAGCTGCCCCCGTTGGAGCTGCCGGCGGTCGCCTTCTTGCTGCTGGCCTCCTCGGCGAACTCCGTCAGGTTGATGGTGATCTTGCCCTTGAGGATCCGGCCGAAGTTGTCGACCGTCGTGTCGCCGAGGCTCACGCCAGTGAGCTGAAGGTTGGCCGGGCCGAAGCGCGTGCCGCCGAGGTAGAAGGGGGCGTACTGGCCTACCAGTGCCGTCCACGACTCGTACTCGCCGCGGACATCGCAGCCCACGGCGACGCCGAGATCGAAGTCGAAGCTCATGCTCTGGAGCTTGAGCGCCTTGGTCTTGGTGGCCGGGGATCCCGCCTTGTCGTCGCTGTTCTCGGTGTCCAGCTCCACGCTGGCCGAGACGCCATTCAGGGCGGCGATCCGCTCGGGGGAGACGCCCCATGTCTTGCCGTTCCACGATGCCATGACGGACATGATGCTCGGCCTCCTTTCTTAGTGCGGGCCGGTTGTCTCTCCGTGCGGTGCGGTGTGGGTGTGGCTGTTCAGGCTGATGCCGCTGGCCGTGACATCGGCCGACGGTACGCTGACGCCCTTGTCCTGCACGGTGAGCGCGCCCTTCTTGATGGTGATGTCGCCGGGGACGATGCCGGGCCACTCCCCGTCCATGCGGGAGAGGATCAGGCCGGTGCCGTCCTCGAACATAGCGTAGGCGACTTCGACGCCGGGGCTCAGGTTTCCCATGTCCCCGCGCAGATACCACGGGATCGTCAGCGGCCTCGTGACGAGGCTGTCGGCGGTGCTCGGGAGCACCCGGGCGGTGGTCTTGTCTCCGTTTCTGTCGGGCTCGCCCTCGATGCTCGAGATCTTGCCCTTTTGGATCATTTGGGTGTTGCTGTTTGGCATGGTCAATATCCCTCCAGAGGCTTGCGCAGATAGAGCTTGCTCCGGGTCTTGACGTAGTCGTGCCGGATTCGGCTCACGAAGGCCGTACCGTCCCACGAGGCGACGCCCTCAGTGGAGAGCGTCACCACGGAGCCCGCTGCATACTCGCGCAGCAGCGTCCCCGTCCAGAGCGTTGCGACGGTCGCCTCTTTGTTGGCGTCCCGGAGCAGGCCCTTGGCGAAGCGGTCGGCCTCTGCTTGGTCGGTCATGCGGAAGGGGAGGATTTTGCGCAGCACCTTGTCGCCCCCGGCCGGCGCCGAGAAGGTGCCGGTCAGGCCGCCGTTGACGGCCTCGGCCGAGCCGTAGGCGTAGGCGCCCTCGTCCCGGTACTCGAAGTCGTTGGCCGGCGTGATGGTGATGGTGTCGACGGGCTGCTGACCCTCCATGTATGCCTCGTCGTAGACGACCAGCTTGCCGTCATAGACTAAAAAAGCCGCGCCCTCGAGGGTGCAGCGTGCCTGAAGAAAAGCGAAGTCGGGGAGGTTGTTCTGCTCGACGTAGTCGTAGGTCTGGTCGGTGATGCCGTAGGTCTCGACCGTGAGGCCGTGCCGGCCGGCGAGCTCTTGGATCAGTTGCAGGAACTTGACCTTTTCCCACGACTTGCTCCTCTTGTCCTTGGTGGATTGCGGGGCCGAGTAGGCCCGCAGGGTTATGAGGCCGGACTCAGGGACGACGCTCTCGACGAACATCTTGCCCGTCTTGGCGGCGCCGTCCTCGACGGCGATGGTGTCGCCCTTCTTGGGGCTCCACCTGTCCCACAGCTCCCGGGTGTCGTTGAGCTTGAGCAGCAGCTCGTCGCTCTGCTTGTCTGCGTACATATCGTGATAGCAGCGGTGGACGCTGATCTCGGGGTAGATGTCCGTCCCCTCGTAGATGATTTTCACAGGGCAGACTCACCTCCTCCACGGCGGCAAGGTGTCGGGCGTCTCCACGGTCTCGACGATGGGGATCCGCACGGCCTCGCCGCCCTCGAAGATCAGCACGTCGCAGAGGTCGCGGTTGGCGTCGATGATGGTGCTCGCCATCCGCTCCTCGTTATAGGCTGCCAGCGCGATGCTGTCGAAGGTGTCGCCGCCCTGCGCGGTGTAATCAATATAGCCGACTATCCGCTGTGACATAGGCGCCGCCCTCCCTTCTTGCGAGTGCTTCGAGGATGAAGTCGATGAACTCCGGCTCCAGATCCCGCAGCTTTCGGATCAGGGCGTCCTCGTCGGTGTTTCCGTCGACCTTGATCGTGGGGCTGAAGGACAGGCCGCTCAGGTCATAGACCACGGACGTGCCCGAGCCGGAGCTGATGGGCTCATAGCTGCCCTCGTCCATAGCGCCGAGCATTTCGCCGGCGCGGGCCCAGTAGGACAGGTTTTGCGCCCTATATGCAGGGTTGAAGCTGAT
>DBGBLM010000175.1:0-5620 GCA_048448865.1 Collinsella sp. | reverse complement strand
GCATATTCCGATTATTCCGATGGCTATGCTGGCAACGGTCGCATCGAGACCGAGGATTATGGCACCGCATCGAGCGATTATCTCAACGATCCGTACGCTGCCACGCCCGCACCGGAATATGACCCGGAGGCCGCGTCCGCGCCGGCGTATACCAAAAGCACGGGCGAAGAGCGCTTCGCCGATTATTACGCCGAGGAAAAGGCGCTGCGTTTCTCGGAATTTCCGCAGGCAGTCAAGGTTGCCTTTATCGCCATTATCATTGCCCTGCTCGGTGTCATTGCGTTTGAGGGATTCCAGCTGTTCCGCGGCCCCACCCAAGCGGAGTCGGAAACCCAGCAAAAAGAGGACGATAACCAGTACCTGGACATCAACACCCTCAAGGGCGACCCCAACGACGGAGACGACGAGTAGCGAGGGTTGAAGGCAGCCGCAGGATCCCGCATCCAGCACCGGCTTCTAAGTGCTGTTTTGTCATCCAGCTACACTTTTCCGGATAATTTGCCTATCGAATTTGACACTTTTCCGAAGTTTTAAGGTGCCTATTTCGACACTTTTCCGGATTTTATACTCTGTCCCTCCAGATGCGCTTTACGGTGCAGGCGTTGGAAGAAGGGCCATGTGCCGCTGGCGGCCCACTTGTTCTGCAGATCAAGCTGCTCGGAGACGACTCGCGCGAGCCGTCCAGCTGGAAGCTCTTTGCCGACGGCGCGTGCGTTGCGGACGGATCCGGCGCCTTTGCCCGCGAGTGCTTCTGCGAGGGCGCCGAGGTGTTTCTGGATCTGTGCCGCGACGCCGTACGCGCGACCGAGCTGTACCAGTGGAGCCAGAGGGAGTACGAGCTGCTGAGTGCGGCCCGCAGGATCGTAGGGGTGTAGACGGGCGGACGAGCCATCGACGATTTTGAGCTGGCCAGGGCCGGGAACTAGATTCCCAGCCTTCAACCTAGCACTGCTTTATGAGATCGAGCACCGCAGGAATGTCATCGGCATTTCGAAGCGCAACGTAAGTGGGTAAGCCCGGGCCAAATCCACCCTGCGTACGCTTGTCCTGGCACATGTCCTCTGGATCCGTTAGATCATCCACACTCTTTGCCAAGCCAACGGCAATCCAACCACCGTTGCTGGTCCTGCCTTCTAGCACGGCATGCAGTTTTCGCTTGCCCGACCTGAAGCCTACATAGTACTTAGCTATGTAGGACTCCCACGAAGGGTTACCACTCAGAACGGACTCGCGCACCTCATCGAAAAGCTTCTGGTTGAGCCCACCTTCGGCAAAGGTGGGGTGGTTCTCCTGCAGAGTCCAGACAGGAGCCTCGTCAGACTCCCCACGAGAAGGACGGTACTTGTCGACGACGTCTGCCGGAAGGTCGGGATACTTCCATATCTCACACGCCTCTTTCGCCAGCTCGTCCGCGCGCTGTCCAATCTCTTCCTCACCCCATTTTTCATGCGAGGCGATCGACTTGTTCAGGTAGAGCGGACTGCACTTAAGCCCCACGTCAGGAAGATTGAGCTTGTCCGAGAACGACCGGTTTGAGTACTCCTGGTTGTAGCCCGTCAGCGTTAGATTTCCCAAGTTGTTGCACAGCCTGTCGTGGATGTCTTCCCAGTTCTCGCCAAGCGATTCCTTCCAGCCGTGCACATCATCGATCGTTTGGGGCATGACATGCTCGATCTGGTAATTGTCAGCCGAGATGGGCTCCTTCGGGTGGTGCCAGTTCTCCATGCGCTCCAGGTAATAGCGCTTTTTGGAGAAGCGGTTGTAACAGTCGCGCGTCTTAAACTCCTCGACAAAATGCTCGTCTGTCGGGAAGTACGCAGTCATACCGCCGCTATGGATAAGGAGCATCGCCGTAACGTACTCCTCTATATCGTCCTGCTGCTCGAGATTGCGATACATGCCGGCAAAGAAATTATTTAGGCCCGTGGTAAGCCTGCCGCAAACCGCCCGCCTGAACAGGAACGACTCGATAGTCTCGCAGATACGCAGAAACGCATTGCGGTCTAGCCCATTCCCCTCGTAAACCGAGTAAAGCAACATTAAGAGGGGCCTTATCTGCTTCACGTCGAGGCTTACGATTCTGCCGAACACTCGGCGTAGTCCGTCGTCCTTCTCCTTACCAAGGAACAGACTGGCGTATCTATGTGCATACCCGCGCAGCTCCTTAAGCAGGCCCTCGGTGTCACCATCGTAGTCGTCGGCGAAATAGCGCTTAAACTCGTAGTAGGCCTCGTTCTCCTTCGGCATCCTATTGGGAACTTTAAGCCACAGCCAGTACCAGATAAATGCATTGAACTCGTCCTCGCCGCCTTTTCCGAACAAGCACTCGAGTGGATGCCAATAACCCTCATAAAGCTTGGTCTGTTCGTCGTTGGGAAGCGACATTAGAACGTAGTTACGGATGAGGTCAATGGGCGTGAGCGGCTTGCCCTTGGAGTTCATGGACTCAAATATGAGCTGGGCATTATCAACGCCAGCGGTGAGCTTAGTGTCGATGACCTGCACGCGGTTTAGCCCCGCCCAAAGCCTTGCAGGGTCGAATGATTTCCCGTGCATCTTTTCGCGGAAGAACGCATGGTTCTCGACAATGCGATCCGATTTTTCATCTGGCACGGGAGCCCCAGACACGATGGAGAACAGCGTCTCTTTATCGTCCTGCGAGAGCACCAGCTTGTAGCGTGCCAGACCGTTGTAGTCGTCATCGTTAAAGAGGTAATTTTTCCTCAGCGCCGAGATTTTGAGGTCGCCAAGGAAGCCAGCCTTGTCGGGGTTGCTCTCCAAATAGTCAGCCAAAGCTGCAATCATCAACGAAAACGTCGTCATGCGCTGCTGTCCGTCAATCAGAAGCACGCGCGAAATGCTCGTGGCAGAGCTCTCGGACTCGGGGATATAAAGCATTGACCCCACGAAGTGCGATACGCCATCACGACCCGCTCGCATGACGTCATCCCAAAGCACCTCGCACTCTTTTACACTCCACGAGTAAACTCGCTGGTACACGGGAATGACGAACTGTATCTTCGCCACGCCCATAAGGTCGAGTAGATTTGCCTCGGTTGCTTTCATTTGCGTTTGCTCCCTTTTCTTGTTTTACGTCACCTACCGTCAGTCCTCCACCGAACGGAGGGCGCTAAAGACGAGAGCATCGAAGCGCAGAAGCAACCGGGATGCTCATATCACTAGATTTTACAATGCTTGTTGCGAACACAATTGAACGTCTGATCGGTTCCGATGGCTCCCCCTATGAGAAGCACGTGGACACTAAGGGACGCGTTCTGAGCGACAAGTGCATCGCGGACGAGGTTCCGTTTGGGATTCCGGAAAGCTGGGCCTGGGCGAGATTTAGTGAAGTCATTGGAATTGCAGCGCGTTTGGTCGACCCGTTGAAATATCAGGACTTTCCTCATATCGCGCCTGACAACATCCAAAAAGGCACCGGAAAGCTCTTGTTCTGTCATAGTGTTAAGGCCGACGAGGTTAAGAGCGCCAATCACCTGTTCTCTGCAGGACAGATTCTCTATTCGAAGATTCGTCCAGCTCTTCGAAAGGCGGTTATCGCCCCTTTTGATGGGCTGTGTAGTGCGGATATGTATCCGCTCAACACCAAGCTGCAACCTGAATATGTCCTCACGGTTCTCCTCAGCAATTTCTTCACTGAGGAGACGCTTAAGGGTGATACGCGTGTCAAAATGCCAAAGACTAATCAGAAGTCATTGAACGTCATTCTGGTC
The DNA here is from genome assembly GCA_048448865.1 of Collinsella sp. Taxonomy (GTDB): domain Bacteria; phylum Actinomycetota; class Coriobacteriia; order Coriobacteriales; family Coriobacteriaceae; genus Collinsella. The sequence goes on along the minus strand of DBGBLM010000175.1, from coordinate 1,889 downwards.
CCAGTTCCGCCTCTCGCCGAGCAGCGCCGCATCGTCGAGCGCGTGAACGAGCTCATACCCCTGGTCGAGGAGTACGGCAGGGTCGAGAACGCCCGCGAGGCGCTCGACGCCGCGCTGCCCGGCCGCCTGCGCAAATCCGTGCTGCAGCTGGCGGTGCAGGGCGGGCTGGTGCCCCAGGACCCCGCAGACGAGCCCGCGAGCACCCTGCTTGAGCGCATCCGCGGGCAGCGCCGAAAGCTCGTCGCCGAGAAGAAGATGAAGGCCCCGAAGGGCGACGAGTCGATCATCTTCGCCGGTTCCGATGGCCGCCGCTATGAGAAGAGAGTGGACGCCAAGGGCCGCGAGTCCGTGCCCGCCTGCATCGAGGACGAGATCCCGTTCGAGATACCCGAGGGCTGGGAGTGGGCGAGGCTCGAGAGCGTCACCACTTACATCCAGAGGGGCAAGTCGCCGAAGTATTCGACCGTCGAGAAATACCCCGTGATCGCCCAAAAGTGCAACCAATGGAGCGGATTCTCCGTGGAAAAGGCGAGGTTCATCGACCCAGCCACCGTATCCAAGTACGCGGATGAGCGGATTCTGAAGGATGGTGACCTTCTCTGGAACTCGACCGGCCTCGGCACGTTGGGCAGGATGGCGGTCTATGACTCGGCGAAAAACAGATACGGCTGGGCCGTCGCCGACAGCCACGTGACGGTGATCAGGACGCGGGAAGATTGGCTTGATCACCGGTTTGCCTTCGCCTATTTCGCGGGGCCGTCAGTCCAGTCTGAAATTGAAGACCAGGCAAGCGGCAGCACGAAGCAGAAAGAGCTTGCGCGGGAGACGGTCAGAAACTACCTAATCCCAGTTCCGCCCCTCGCCGAGCAGCGTCGCATCGTTTATGAAGTTGACTGGCTTTTCAAAATACTTGTCTAACTGTTTTCATGACCTCGTCGAAAGGAAGATGTCATGAGAATGTTTGTACAATACTTGCAGGAAAAGGGTTATGCGGAAAACACTGTTGATTCTTATTCCTTTGCAATATGCCAGTTTATCGATAAAACTTAGTCTCTAACAAACCAGTCACTTCTTGCGCACAAAGAGTGGCTGGTTTCTTCATTCGCTCCGAAAACGGTTAACAACCGCATCGGCGCAATTAACACCTACCTTGATTTCATCGCTTTCGATGGAATCCGACTCAAAGGAGTGCGAATTCAACAGAAGCCGTTTCTCGACAATGTCATCAGCAATGAACAATACATGCAGTTAATCAGCGGCCTGAAGCAAGACGGTGATTGGTTTTGGTATTTCATCGTTCGCTTTCTTGGTTGTACGGGTGCGAGAGTAAGTGAGTTAAGACAGTTCAAAGTAGAACACGTTACCGCTGGATATATGGACATTGTTTCAAAAGGCCAGAAGCTCAGGAGAATTTGGATACCTGACTCTTTGCGTGAAGAAAGTCTTACATGGAAAGCCAAGCCAATGAATGGCCTTCTATTTCCAGGCAAAAACGACAACGCGATTACTTCGCGCGGCATATCCGTAGGGTTGAAGCGTGCCGCACTGCGCTATGGCGTCGACCAAGACGTCGTATACCCGCATTCATTTCGGCACTTGTTCGCAAAATACTTTATCAACCGCAACCCAGATATTTCACTGCTTGCTGATCTTATGGGACACGAAAGCATTGAGACAACGCGAATCTATCTGCGGCGCACTGCCGATGAACAGCGCGCCGCGGTTGATGAAGCAGTCAATTGGTAAGAGCAAATACTTCGGTGACTCTAGAAACAATTCGTTTCTGCTCGCTGGCCGGGGGAACAGGAACTAGAGCGCGATACAGCCTGTTGTCATTGATTGCCGGATAGGCAACCCCCCTTGCGTTCTCATTGGCATTTGCATAAGAG
>DBGBLM010000174.1:0-2980 GCA_048448865.1 Collinsella sp. | reverse complement strand
CTCACCGGCAGCGTCGCTGCTGTCGCAGGGCTTGGTCTCACCGGCTGCGGTGGCAGCTCTAGCGACGAGGGTTCCGCTTCCGGTTCCACCGATTCCGCCAACCGTGGCGGCGGCGTGATCACCGCTGGTTCCGCTTACGCTCCGTCCAGCTTCGATCCCGCCAGCACCGGCTCCGCTGTGGGCCTGGGTGCTAACTGGCACGTCGTCGAGGGTCTCTACGGCATCGATTACCACGACTACAGCACCTTCAACGAGCTCGCCACCGACGATCCCAAGTCTGTGGACGACACCACTTTCGAGGTCACCATCCGCAAGGGCGCCAAGTTCTCCGATGGCACCGAGGTCACCGCTGACGATGTCGTTGCCTCCTACACCGCTTGCGCCGCTTCCGCTACCTATGCTCCGTTCTTCCAGCCCTTCGAGTCCATCGAGGCCAAGGACGCCAGCACCGTGACGGTCAAGACCAAGGTCCCCAACTTCTCCCTGCTCAAGGATCGTCTGGCCATCATTCGCGTTACTCCTGCCGCCCAGAGCGAGGAGGATCGCGCCAAGCAGCCGATCGGCTCCGGCCCCTGGATGTACGACTCTATCTCCGATACCGAGATTACCCTGGTTCCCAACCCCGAGTACAACGGTGAGTATGCTGCCGAGGATAAGAAGATCCAGTACAGCATCCTGACCGACCCCACCGCTCGCGTTACCGCTCAGCAGGAGGGCTCCACGCTCGTTATGGAGCTCGTTACCGCTGACGCCGTCGACCAGCTCGAGAGCGCCGGCTGCAAGATCGATAACGTTCAGGGTTTCGGCACCCGCTTCATCATGTTCAACGTCGCCAAGGAGCCTTGGAACAACGTCAAGGTCCGTCAGGCCGTCATGTATGCGCTCGACACCGAGAAGATGGTCAGCAACACCTTCGCCGGCCTTGCTACCGCTGCCAGCTGCTACCTGCCCAAGAGCTTCACCAACTATCATGAGGCTTCCACGGTGTACAAGACCGACGCCAAGAAGGCTAAGAAGCTCATCGAGGAGTCTGGCATCACCCCGGGTGCCATCACCCTGCGCACCACCGACAACGAGCAGATTAAGGGCATGGCCGCCCAGGTCAAGAACGACCTCGACGCTCTCGGCTTCGATGTGACCATCCAGACCGATACCTCGCCGGCCACCTACGCTGCCATCGACGGCGGCGAGGCCTACGATATCCTCCTTGCCCCTGGCGATCCTTCCTGCTTCGGCGCCGACCCCGACCTGCTGCTCAACTGGTGGTACGGCGACAACGTCTGGATGCAGACCCGTTGCCCGTGGAAGGAGTCCGCTGAGTGGCAGAAGCTCCACGGTCTCATGGACGAGGCTCTTGCCGCCGAGGGCGACGAGCAGCAGAAGAAGTGGAACGAGTGCTTCGACATCATTGCCGACAACGCCGTTCTGTACCCCGTTGTCCACGTGAAGACCGTCTCCGCTTCCTGGGACGATCCGTCCACTGCGCCCAACGGCGAGGCCCTCGATGGCTTCAAGGGCATCGGCACGACGAGCATGTCCTTCAGGGGCGTTGCGACCGTCAAGGCGTAAGACTCGCTTGAGTCTGTATGCAGGATGTCGGTCGTTGGGACCGTATCCTCATAGTTGAAACAAAGACCCGGGTGGCAACGATGTCGCTCGGGTCTTGTAATGAGTATCCGTACTCATATACCAGTTGGTCCTACCGACAAAAGAAAGGGGAGAGAACGTGAACAACTTGCTACGTTTGATTGGAAGGCGTCTTGTGGCGCTGCCGATCATGGCATTGGGCGTCACCGTCCTGGTGTTCTTCCTTATGTCGTTCTCCAAGACCGACCCCGCCTACACGGCGTTGGGTGACGGTGCCTCGCCCGAGGCGGTTGCCGAGTACCATGAGAAGTATGGTCTGGACGACCCCTGGCCCGTGCGCTACGTGCGCTATATGGGCGATTTGATCCATGGCGACATGGGCACCTATGGTGCTGCTCGCAACTCCGTTGCCAAGCGCATCTCCACGGCCCTGCCCGTCACGATGCAGCTGACCTTTATCGGTCTTGCCATCGGTGCGGTCGTTTCGTTTTTGCTCGGCGTCATCGCGGCACTGTATCGCGACAAATGGCCGGACCAAGTGATCCGCGTCTTTTCCATCGCCGGCTTGGCAACCCCGTCGTTCTGGCTTGCCGTTCTGTTGATCCTGCTGTTCTCTTCCTACCTTAAGGTGCTCCCGGCATCGGGTGCTCTGCCTCACTTCACCACGAATCCGGTTGGCTATCTGGGACGTATGATCATGCCCGCTATCGCCTTGGCATTTCCGCTGACAGGCCAGATGACTCGTATCGTGCGTACCGCCATGGTCGAGGAGCTCGACAAGGATTATGTCCGTATGGCTCGCGGCGCCGGCGTTCCCGAGAAGGTCGTCGTCGGCATCAACGTTCTTCGCAATGCGCTGATCACCCCGGTCACCACCCTCGGTCTTAAGATCGGTTACCTCATGGGCGGCGCCGTCGTCATCGAGGTTATCTTCAACCTCCCCGGCATGGGCACCGCGATTCTGCAGGGCGTTCAGGGCAACGAGGCGAACCTGGTTCAGGGCGTCGTTATCGTCGTTGCTCTTGCCTTCATCATCATCAACATCGTGGTTGACATGCTCTACCTGCTCATCAACCCGCGCATCAGGACGGTGTAGATTATGGTAAAGATTCGAGAGAAGCAAACCGAGCAGCTCGAGAAGGCTGCCTCCAAGGGGCTCAAGCTCGGTGGCTGGAAGAAGATGACGCTGTCTTCTAAGATTGCCGCCATCGTACTGGTGCTGGTCGCCCTGACTGCGATTCTTGCCCCCCTGCTTGCCCCCTATAGCCCGGTCGAGATCTTTACGGCTCGCCAGGCTCCCGGCAACGGATTTATCTTCGGTACTGACGATAAGGGTCGCGACATTCTGTCGCGTATGCTCTACGGTGGTCGTTACTCGCTGATTATCGGCTTT